>SBGO01000337.1 GCA_006226565.1 Deltaproteobacteria bacterium
GCTCCACACGTCGGCGCGGCGGTCGAGGGCGGCGCCGGGGCGGGTCTGCTCGGGGCTCATGTACGCCGGCGTCCCGACCACCTCGCCGGCGACGGTCTCGGCGGGGCCGTCGGGGAGCACGGCGCGCCAGGTCGTCGCGTCGGCGGCGCCGATGGGGCGGGCGACCCCCCAGTCGACCACCTGGGTCTCGCCGAACTCGCCGACCATGACGTTGTGGGGCTTGAGGTCGCGGTGGAGGATGCCGACGCTGTGCGCGAAGGCGACCCCCTCGCAGGCGGCGAGGAAGTGGCGCAGGGTCCCGAGGCGCTCGGCCAGGGGCGCCCCTTCGAGCGCCTCCTCGAGCGAGCGCCCGCGGACGAGCCGCATCGTGTAGTAGGCGCCCTCGGCGTCTTCGCCCGCGTCGTGGACGGCGACCACGTTCGGGTGCTCGAGCTGCGCGGTGATGGCCGCCTCCTGCTCGAGGCGGGCGCGGGCGGCGGCGGTCGTCGCGCGCGGCCGCTTGAGGGCGACCTGGCGGTTCAGCCGGCGGTCGAGGACCAGCGCGACGCGCCCCATCCCGCCCTCGGCGAGGGGGGAGATCTCGGCGTAGCGGGCGCCCTCGGGCACGCCGAGAGCGCGCGGGGCCGCACCGTCGACGCGCGCGTCGGCCGGCCCCGAGAGGTCGGCCGGGACGCTCTCGCCGTCAGAGCCGGTCCTCAACCCGGTCGCCCGCTCGCAGCACGAGCTCCACCTGGCCGGTCCCGGTCAGGACCACCAGGTCGTCGCGGATCCCGGCCCCGCGGAGCCGCCGTCGGAGCCGCGTCATCGCCATGTCGAAGCGCGGCCGCAGGTCGACGCGGTCCTCGTCGGCCCCCCACAGCTCCGAGGCGAGGACGTCCCAGGCGACCGGCCCGCCGAGGTCGATCAGCTCACACACGATGCGCGCCCCGATGCCGCCGATGACGCAGGAGAACTCGCTCTGATGGAGCTGGACGGTGTCGTAGCTCGCGATGAGGTGGAGCGGGGCGGCGCCGCCGAGGGTCGAGGGCACCGACGCGTCGCGGAGCCGGATGGGGACGAGGTGCAGCTCGCGCCCGGCGACGGTGAAGGTGTCGCCGAGCGCCAGCGTGAGCTCCTCGCCGGTCGCCGGGAGGCGCGCGCGGTAGTGCTCGTCCTCGCCCCAGAGCACCGCGTCGGCGCCGGCGACGACGCCGACCTCGAGCCGCGGGCGCGGGCGCAGCACCAGCGACCGCACGCCGTCGAGGGGCTGGCGCGGGAGCCCCTCGCCGACGAGCCCGACCACGACGTCGGGGAGGACGACCTCGCCGACGTGGAGGACGATCCCGGGCGCGAGCTCCACGCGCATCCCCTCCGCGAGCGCGACCGAGGTGAGCGTGTGCTCGTCGACGCGCAGCCGCCCGCGCAGCGCCAGCAGCTTCAGCTGCCCGCCGCGGAGGCTCACCAGGGCGTGCGCCTCGGACACGCGCGGGTCGTCGATGGGCAGGCGGGCCGTGCGGAGGCGGCCGATCACGTCGCCGTGCACGAGGAGGTGCGGGGGGCCGGCCCCGACGGAGATGGAAACGTGGGCGCGCATCTGCGCCGACGATACCGGCCCGCGCGGGGATTGCGCCATGACAAACCGAGGGCGCCACGGGCCGCGCGCTCCCAACGCGTTTCCAACGCTTTCCCAACGGCGGCGCCGCGGTGGCTACGGTCGACCCGAATCCGAGCGTCGCGATCCACCCGCGCGCCCGCGCACCGCCTCCGGGAGATGCCATGAGAAGCCCCACCCCTGCCGTCGTGGTGGCCGCCGCCGCCGCCCTCCTCGCCTCGCTCGCCGCCGGCTGCGACTCGCCGAGCGCGTCCACGCCGACGAGCGTCGCGCCGAGCGCCGCGAACCTCCGCCTGACCCCGTCCACGATCACGGTGGGCGAGGCGGTCTCGCTGTCGGGTCGGGTCGACGTGACCGACGCCGACGGCGACTTCGCCACCCTGCACCTCGAGATGACCGATCCCGGCGGGACCGTCGGCGCCCTCTCCCTCGCCATCCCGAACCCGAGCCAGCTCACCGCGGCCGAGGTCCCCTTCAGCCTCGACCTGACGCCGGCCGAGGCCGGCGCGCACGTGCTCGCCGCCTGGGTCGAGGACGCCACCGGGCAGCTCTCGCCGCGCGTGACGGCGACGGTCACGGCCGTGGCCGCGGTGGAGCCCGACCTGACGTCGCCGCCGAAGGTCGAGCGCGTCGTCTTCGACCCGAAGACCGTCACCGTCGGCGTCGAGGCGGTCCTGGCCGGCACCGTCGACGTGTCCGATCCCGACGGCGACGCCGCGGCGCTCTACGTCCAGGTGCAGGGCCCGGGCGGGACCACCGGCCCCGAGGTCGTCGTCCCGGTCGACCTCGCCGGCGCGACGAAGGCGACCGTCAGCTTCTCGTACCCCTTCACCGCCTCGGCCTCGGGGAGCCACACGCTGCGCTTCCACGCCGTCGACGCCACCGAGAAGGAGTCGAGCCCGGCCTCGGGCCTCTTCACCGCCTCCACCCCGCTGCCGTCGGCCCCGGTGGTGAGCGCCCTGGCCCTCGACCAGACCGCCATCACGCCGGGGGTGGCCGTGACGCTCACCGGGACGGTCCACGTCTCCGACGACAACGGCGACGCCGCCACCCTCGTCGTGCGCCTCGACCCGCCCCTCGGCAGCGCCCCGCCCGACGTGACCGCCGCCATCGACCTCGGCGGCGCCACCGCCGGCACGGTCGCCTTCGAGGTGGCCATCGCGTCCCCGGTCGCCGGGACCTACGGGGTCGACGTGTGGGCCCTCGACGCCGGCAACCGGCGCTCGAACACGGTGTCGGGCGAGGTCGTCGCCAGCGCGACCGCGCCGGTGGTGTCGGCGCTCAGCGTCCAGCCGCAGTCGGTCCTCGTCGACGTCGAGACGACCCTGAGCGGGACCGTCACCGCGAGCGACCCGACCGGGGACCTCGCGGCGGTCACGCTCCGCATCCTCGCCCCCGGCGGCGCCGTGGCGGTCGCCGACGTCGACGTCCCGCTCGCCGTCAGCGGCGACGTCCACGCCTTCTCGCTGCCGTTCACGCCGACCGAGACGGGCACCTGGCTCCTCGAGGCGCGCGCCAGCGACGAAGAAGGCGCGACCTCGGCCGCCCGCACCGCGGAGCTCACCGTCCACGACCTGAGCCAGGTGAACGACGCCTGCGCCGCGACCGGCACCGACTGCACCGGCGAGGGCTTCTGCTACAACGTCGTCGCCAGCACCTGCGAGTACATCACCTCGCGCGGCCTCAGCCTCGACGCCTGCGCCGACGTCCCCGAGGACACCGTCGTCCCGACCTGCGTCTCCTCCATCAGCGACCTGTCGAGCCCGTGGGCGGCGACCGACGCCAACTGCGACTTCGTCCAGTACTGGTCGAACCCGACCGACTTCCCCATCGACTGCCGCTGCCCCGATGCCTCCCTCGAGGACCGCTGCGTCCGCCCCTACAACCTGCCGGCTGCGACCTCCTTCGGCGACGGCCCGCGCGTGCGCGACCTGGCGACGACGGTCCACCTCTACAATGGACCCATCATCGGCCGCGAGTGGTTCGTCCCCGCCGGCTGGTCGACCTTCAACAAGCCGGACCAGACCATCATCTTCGCCATCGACATCGACACCGGCGCGCGCCGCCGCGTCTCGGGCGCCTACGTCGACCCGCAGCTCGGGACGACCGTCCTCGGCGCCGGGCCGGAGCTCGTCAACGTCCTCGACATGAAGCTCGGCGGCGACGGCCAGCTCTACGCGATGGGTGGGCGCAGCGACATCGCGCCGCCGAAGGTCTGGCGCATCGACCCGGCGACGGGCGACCGCACGCTGCTCTTCGACGAGGAGACGGCTGACGAGGCGACCCTGTGTCCGAACGGCTCGACCCTCGCCGGGCGCAAGACCGTGCAGATGGTGCCCGAGGGCTGGGCCATGGACGCCGACGGCCACCACTACTTCGCCGTCATCGGGACGCCCGGGCCCTCCATCGTGCGGATGGCGCCGGACTTCTCGTCGTGCAGCTACCTGACGCGGGTCACGGACACGCCGTCGACGACCCTGACCGACAACGTCGGGACCGGCTACGACATCGTGCAGTTCGACTTCCGCGCCTTCGAGATCGCCGGCGGCTCGCTCTTCGCCGTGTCCGACACGAAGCTCATCGAGGTGTCGCTCGCCGACGGCCACCGGACGCTCCGCTCGAACGCCAAGGAGGTCGGCGGGCTCGGCGCCGGGCCCATCAACGCCGAGGGCCTCGGCCACCGCTGGAGCCGCTGGGACGCCGAGCGCGACGTCCTGTGGACGGTCGGCCTCTCGGGCGGCTCGCTCGCGGTCGTCGTCGACCTCGACAGCGGCGACCGCACCGCCTGGCCCTGCTGGCACCCGACCCTCGGCCTCCGCGCCGCCTGCGACAACGTCGGCATCGCGCTCGTCCCGGGCCCGCTCAACTTCGGCGGCTTCGCCATCGATCCGGCGCCGCCCCACGACCTCGTCTTCGCCCACGACATGTTCTCGATCGTCCGGTACGAGGTGAAGACGGGCAACGCCTACATCCTGTCGCTCTGAGGGCGCGCGTCACCGCCTCGCGGTCAGCCGCCAGGCGTCACCGCGGCCGGGCTATTCGGTGTAGCAGGCGGGCGGCATCGGGTGCTGCGCGCTGCAGTCGAAGTCGAAGGGCTGAAGCGGAGCGCTCTGCGGGCTGATGTTGTCGTCGGGGAGGTCCTCCACGCAGGCCGCCGGGAGCGGGTCGCGGGCGCCGCTGCAGTCCGCCCCCGAGCCGCAGAAGCGCTCGCCGTACGCGAAGAACCAGTCGGTGTCGTAGCGCCCGTTGAAGCAGTACATGAACGGGTCGGGCGGGGGGAGATAGGCGCAGGCCGACTCGAGCCCGGTCGAACCGCCGCCCCACCGGCTCGCGTCGGGGTCCGGCGTGCAGCCGAAGAAGACGCCGCTGCGAATACAATCGCTTCGGACGCCCACCCGCCAGCGCGGCGCCGAGCGCACCGCCATGCACCCCTCCGAGCAGCGCTCGGGGCCGATGACCTCACAGTCCTCGTCCACGCAGGCCACGGTCGAGAGAGCGGCGAGCAGGAGCGCTCCGGCGGCGGCGAGAGGGCTTCGCATCCGCTCATCGTGGCACGGCGCGCGGCGTGCCGCGAGCCCTCCGGGCGAAGACACGGTCCGGCTCCGGCTCCGGGTCCCCGCCGACACGGGCCCCTCCGGTCAGCCGACCATCAGGCCGCGGGCGTTGTAGGCGAGGATCTCGCCGGCGACCCGGTCGAGGTCCATGGGCTCGTCGCCCTTGAGCACGAGCTCCCGCTCGAGGACCTGCTTGATGGAGCCGAGGATGCAGCTCGCGACGATGTTCACGTCGAGCGGCCGGATGACGCCCATCTGCTGCCCGCGCTCGAGCGACTCGGCGATGAGGTCGTGGAGGCTCTCGTAGAACCCCATCAGCATCTTGTCGGTCTCCTCGTCGAGCCCGACCGCCTCGCGGATGAGGATGGTCGTCAGCGCCCGGTTGGACGCCAGCGTCTGCAGGAGCCCGCGCACCGACGCGAAGAGCTGCGCGGTCACCGGCGCCGCGCCCGCCGTCGTGTCCACCCCGCGCACGCTGTCCCGGAGGTGCGTCAGGAGGTCCCCGAGGAGCTCGAGGAAGATGGCGTTCTTGCTCTCGAAGTAGAGGTAGAACGTCCCGCGGGCGATGCCCGCCTCCTCGATGATGTCCGCGACCCGCGTCTGGTGGTAGCCGAGGGCGCTGAAGACCCGCACCGCCGCGTCGAGGATGAGCCCCCGGCGCTGCTCGCGGATGGCGCTCGCGCGCCGCGTCCGCCCGTCCGTGACCTCGACCTCGACCTCGACGTCGCCTGGCACCGCGTCCCGGGTCACACGCGCCTCCCGTTGGCCGTCGGGTGCCGCTCCCAGTAGCGGTCCACGTGCCCCGCCACCACCTCGCGCACCTGCTCGGCGAGCGCCGGCACCTCGTCGTCCGAGAGCCCGGCGGTCGGCAGCGGCGGCCCGACGTGCACCGTCACGACCCCGCCCGGACGCAGGAGCGGGCTGCCCTTGCGCATCACCTCGTACATCCCCGTGACGGCGACCGGGCACACCGGCAGCCCCAGGTCGCGCGCGATGAAGAAGAGCCCCTTGCGGAACGGCCCGACGCGCCCGGTCCGCGTGCGCGTCCCCTCGGGGAAGCCGAGGATGGAGTGCCCGCGCGCGACCTCCGCGCGCATCTGCGCCATCACCTCGGGCGACTGCCCGCCCTTGCCCTTGTCCACGCCGATCGTGCCGCGCGCCTTCATGAACCACCCGTAGAACGGGTAGTCGAAGTGCTTCTTCAGCTCGATCCCCTGCTTGTAGTGCGAGGTCGCGTTGTAGAGCGCGACGTGGTCGAAGTGGTTGGTGTGGTTCTGGGCGAACATGTAGGGCTGCGCCGGGTCGACGTCCGGGTGGACCTCGGCCCGCCAGCGGACGCCGAGGAGCTTGAGCTGCCCCCAGCAGTAGAGCCGGTTGAGCGGCTCGAGCTCGCGCCCCGGCAGGAGCTTGTGCGCGACCGTCATCGTCGACAGCATCGGGACCAGCCACGAGAGCCCGACCCCCCAGAGGCCGGCCGCCACCAGCTTGTCCACGGGCCGCGCCTCGGGGAGCACCACCGGCGGCAGGTCCGCGGCGACCCCGTCGTCCCCGCTCGGGCGCCCGGCGTTCACGCGACCACCCGCAGCGCGCCCGGGAGGACCTCGAGGGACTCGAGCTGCACGCTCAGCACCTCGCCGTCCACCATCACGTCGACCGGCCCGTCGAGCGCCAGCTCCACGCGCTTGGCGCGCGCCCCCTCGAACTGCGCCATGTCGCGGTGGGTGCCCTTGAAGATGCGCGGGAAGGCGGCCACCAGCTCGCCGCGCCGGAGCGGCCCCATCCGGATGACGTCGAGCCAGCCGTCGGTCGCGTCGGCCTCGGGCGCCATCATCATGGTGCCGCCGGTGTAGCGGCTGTTCGAGAAGCTGATGAAGGTGCACGGGCGCTCGTCGCGCGGCCCGGCGTCGTCGAGCGCCACCGGGAAGCGCGGGTGCCCGAGCCGCGCCACGCCCACGAGGACCGCGAAGACGTAGCCGAGCGCGCCGAAGGGCTTGAAGTGCCGGTTCGTCAGCGCTCCGGCGTGGGCGGTGAAGCCGACCGACAGGAGGTTGATGTAGTGGAGCACGCCGTCCTTGTGGGTGGCGCGGATGACGTCCACCGGCCGCTCGTTCCCCTGCTCGAGCGCCATCAGCGCGCGCCGCACGTCGGTCACGCCGAAGTCGCGGAGGAAGGAGTTGCCGGTCCCGAGGGGCAGCATCCCGAGGACCGGCTCGGCGCCGCCGGACACCGGCCGCGGGAAGAGCCCGTTGACGACCTCGTAGTGGGTGCCGTCGCCGCCGACGCTGAGGAAGCGCCGGTGTCCCTCGCGGAAGGCGTCGCGCGCGATGCGGCTGGCGTCCCCGGGGCCCTCGGTCTCGACCGTGGCGAGCCGCATCCCGGCCTCGCGCAGGTGGAAGAGCGCGTCGCGGGCCTGCTTGCCGCAGCGCCCGCCGCCCGCGGCCGGGTTCACGATGGTGATCCAGGGCTCCGTCATGCCGTCACCTCCGCGCGCGCTCGCGCCGGCGTGGCCGCGCCGTCGACCGGGAGCAGCGCGTCCCGTGACGCGCGCTCCGCCAGGACGCCGGCGAGCTCCTTCCGCTTGATCTTCATCGACGCCGTGCGCGGGAAGGCCTCGCTCCAGCGCAGGATGCGGCTCACCCGCTTGAAGTCCGGCAGGCGCCGGTTCAGCTCGCGCAGGCGCGGCCGCAGCGCGTCGAAGGCGCCATCGGCGTCGTCCTTGACGCGCACGACCAGCACCAGCTCCTCGCCGACCATCCCCTGGCCGGACCGCGGCCACAGGTAGTCCGCCGCGAAGACGCACAGCTCCTCGGCCGGCAGCCCCTCGAACGCGCTCTCGATGTCCTCGGGGTAGATGTTCTTGCCGCCCGGGGTCACGATCATGTTCTTCGAGCGCCCCACGAGGTGGAGGTGCCCGGCGGCGTCGAGCCAGCCGCGGTCGCCGGTCACGAGCCAGCCGTCGACGAGCGTCTCGGCCGTCAGCTCGGGGTCGTCGAGGTAGCGGTCCATCACCGTCCGGCCGCGGACGAAGACGTCGCCCACGCCGTCGGCGCCGGCGTTCTCGACCTTCACCTCGACGCCCTTGACGGCGCGCCCGACCGAGTCGCCGCGGAAGGGCTTGAGGTCGTTCACCGTCGCGACCGTGCAGCACTCGGTCAGCCCGTAGCCGATGACGACGGGGAGGCCGAGCCTGTAGAAGCGCTCGGCGCGCGCGCGGTCGACGAAGGCGCCGCCGCTGAAGAGGAGCTTCAGGTGCCCGCCGAAGCCCTGGTGGACGGGCGCGAGCAGCCGCCGCGAGAGGCCGTGGCGCGGGGCCTTCTCGGTCAGCACGCCGTTGACCGCGCCGAGGACGTCGACGAGCCGGCGCTTCCACGGGGGCTGGGTGTCGAGCTTCTCGTCGAGGGCGCGCTCGAAGGCCTCGAGCAGGAGCGGCACCACGCTCATGTGGGTGATCTGCTCGCGCTTCATCGTGTCGACCAGGAACTCCGGGCGGAGCGTCCGCTGGTGGACGACCAGCGCGCCGCAGGAGAGCGGCCCGACGAAGCCGACCATGAAGTCGATGGCGTGGTTGGTCGGCAGGATCGAGAAGTAGCGGTCGCCGATGCCCATCGGGAAGAGCTCGAGCAGCGACTCGAGCTGCACGAGGTAGGCGTCGTGGGTCAGCACGCAGCCCTTCGGGCGCCCGCCGGTGCCCGACGAGTAGACGATGGTCGCGTCGTCGTCGCGGCCGCGGCGGACCTCGGTCGGCGGGGGCGCGTCGAGCGGGGCGACCCACGGCCCGATCCCCTCGCCGGCGTCGCCCTCGGCGGCCAGCGCGGCGCCGTCGGGGGCCTCGCTGACCCAGACGCTGCCTGGGCGATCGGCCCCGAGGTCGCCGGCCAGCTTGCGCCAGAAGGGGTACTCGACGACGAGCGCCTTCGGCTTCGCGTGGCGGATGAGGGCGGCCTGCTCCGGGGCGGTCAGCTTGTAGTCGAGCGGGATCAGCACGGCGCCGCGGGCGAACACGGCGAAGGCCGTGTAGAGCCAGCGCGGCTGGTTCGACATCACGATGGCGACGCGGTCGTCGGGGCCGATGCCGGCGTCCTCGAGCGCGCGCGCGAAGGCGAGGCCCGTGCGCAGGAACTCGGCGTAGCTGACGCGGTCGGTCTCGCGCTTGCGGTTGTACGTGACGAGCGCCGTCTCGCTCTTGAACTGCACCAGCGCGTCGCGGAGCAGCGCGCCGAGGGACGGGTAGGCCGCCGGGTCGATGGCGACCGGCCGGAGGCGCGCCGCGCTCACAGGCGCCTCGCGATGACGTCGGCGAGGCCGGCGAAGGTGTTCACGCCCTGCAGCTCGTAGTCGGGGACCTCGACGTCGAACTCCTCCTCGACGCGCGTCAGGAGGTCGAGGGCCTGGAGGCTGTCGATCCCGAGGGCGTGGAAGAAGTCGTCGTCGGCGTGGAGCTCGGCCAGAGGGCGGTCGAAGCGCTGGCTGGCGAGGGTCATGAGCCGGGTGGTCAGGTCGGCGGGGGTCTGCATCGGGCGTCTCGGGGTCGAAGCGTCGGAACGTCGAGCTAGGGCAGGTAGGGGCGGGCGTCCTGGCTCTCGGTGAAGCGGCGGAGCGCCTCGGTCACCACCGGCGACGCGAAGAGCTCGCAGAAGAGGTCCTTCTCGCGGTCGAGCCGCGCGCGCGGGAGCGGCTTGATGAAGGCCTTGGCCGCGCGGGTGGTGGCGCCGTCGAAGCGGCAGGCCTGGCGCGCGACGTGGCGGGCGACGTGGAGCGCCTCGCCGCGGGCGACGAGCTGGCTGACGAGCCCGAGCTCATGGGCGCGGGTCGCGCTCAGGGTGCGCCCGGTCAGGAGCAGGTCGCGGACGACGGCGTTGCCCACCTCGCGCTCAAGGCGCGGGATGCCGCCGAAGCCGGGGACGAGCCCGAGGCGGAGCTCGGGGAAGGCGAAGCGCGTGCTCTTGTCGGCGACGATGAGGTCGCAGGTGAGCGCGAGCTCGAAGCCGCCGCCGAAGACGACGCCGTGGGTCGCCGCGATGGTCGTCACGGGCGCCTGGTCGATGCCGTCCATGACGGCGTGGATGCGGTCGATGAAGCTCCGCACCTCGGCCGCGATGGCGGCCTCGTCGACGCCGTCGCCGCGCCGGGCGACGACGCCGTGGTAGAGCTCGCGCAGGTCGGCGCCCGCGCAGAAGCCCGAGTCGAGCGCGCTGTGGAGGATCATCGCGCGCACCGTGCCGGCGTCGGCGCCGTCGCGGAGCGCCGCCACGAGCGCCTCGAGCTCGGCGAGGGTGGTCGTGCCGATCTCGTTGACCGGCGCGCGCGCCATCGTCACCTCGAGGACGCCGTCGACGACCTCCCAGGACAGCGCCTCGCCGCGGAAGGCAGCGCCTTGCCCGCTGGCCTGCGGTCGTCCCGACCGCGGCGGTGGCGTGGCGGCACCGTCGACGGGCTCTCGCGACGGCCTCGTCTCGCCCGCCGTCCCCACGTGTGTCGGCGCGCCGCTCACCGGTACATCGCCTCCAGCACCTTGTTGAAGTGCTTCTCGATGGCCTTGCGCTTGAGCTTCGTGTTGGCCGTCAGGAGCCCGTTCTCGGGCGTGAAGCGCTCGTTGGTCAGGTGGAATTTGCGGATCCGCCGATAATGCGGCAGCTCCTCGTTGATCTTCTCGAGCCCGCGCTCGACCGTCTCGCGGTCCACGTCGCCGGTCACGATGGCGGTCAGGTAGGGCCGCGCGTGGCCGATGACGACGCACTGCTCGACGCCGACGATGGTCCCGATGATCTTCTGCTCGATGGGCTCGGGGGCGACGTTGTGCCCCGAGCTCGGCACCAGCAGGTTCCGCACGCGCCCGATGATGCGGTAGCGGCCGTCCTTGTCCTGCTCGACCTGGTCGCCGGTCTTGAACCAGCCACCCTCGGCGAAGGACTCGGCCGTGGCCTCCTCGCGCCGCCAGTAGCCCTTGAAGATGTTCGGGCCGCGGACGAGCAGCTCGCCCTCGTCACCGATGCGCGTCTCGCAGCCGGTGATGGCCTGGCCGACCCAGCCGGCGACCTCGGACCCGGGCTTGTCCATCGTGACGATGGCGGTCGTCTCGGTCAGGCCGTAGACCTGATACACGGGGAGGCCGATCATCTCGAACCAGTTCTGCGTATCCTCGCCGAGCGGCGCCGAGCCGGCGATGAGGCAGCGCAGCTCGGGCCCGATCTGGGCGCGCACCTTGCCGAAGACGACGCGCTGGGCGACGGCCAGGCTCGCCTTGTCGAAGAAGTTGGCGGTGCCCTTGCGCTTGTTGGCCCAGGCGGCCTTGCCGCGCTGCCAGATCACCTGCACGGCGCGCGGGCGGTCGCGCAGCGCCTTCTCGACGCCCTCCTTGATGCGCTCGAGGAGCGTCGGGACGTTGAGGACGTAGTTCGGGCGCGCCGCCGCCAGCTCGACCTTCAGGTTGTCGAGGTCGGTCGACATCATGACGTTGTTGCGCCGGTAGAGGCACATCCACAGCACCATGCGCGAGCCGGCGAAGCAGAAGGGGAGGTAGTGGAAGACCCGGTGGTCGGCCTCGGTGCTCCCCATCATCGCCTCGACGGCGTCCTTGATGACCGGGAGCATGTAGTCGACGTTGGCGACGGAGAGCACGACGCCCTTCGCCTCGCCGCTGGTGCCCGACGTATAGATGATGGTGGCGGGCTCGTCCGGGTCGCGCGGGGCGGCCGGGGCGTCGACGAGCGCGTCGACGAAGAGCTCGGCGAAGGTGATGACCGGGGCGCCGGACCAGAGCTTGCTCACGCGGCTGGCGAGCTCCTCGTCGGCGACGACGACCAGCTTCGGATCGGCGTCCTTCATCATCTCGACGAGCTCGGAGACGGCCTGGCGCGCGTAGAGCGGCACGCAGACGCCGCCCTCGGCGAGGATGGCGAGGTCCGCGGCCACCCAGCGGGTGCTGTTCGGCGCGAGCAGCACCACGCGCTCGCCGGGGCCGGCCGCGTGCTGGCGGAGGCCGGCGCGGGC
>SBGO01000572.1 GCA_006226565.1 Deltaproteobacteria bacterium
CTCGGCCCGCTCGGCCTCGAGCCGCTCGGCCTCGGCCTTCGCCGCCGCCACCCGCGCCGCCTCGGCCTTCGCCGCCTCGGCCTCCGCGAGGCGGTAGACCTCCGGCGTCTGCGTGATCGACACCTTGGTCGGGAAGCCGGTCGCCGCGCCGACGAGGTGCTCGGAAAGCGTGAGCGCGTTCACCTGCAGGTCGAAGAGCTCGGGGTCGATGCGGACCCCCTCGACCTCGGTCGTCTTGCCGGCGCGGGCGTCGAAGTAGAAGCCGGCGAGCCGGTAGCCGTCCTGGGCCTTGGTCACGTAGGTCATCATGACGCCGGTGAGGCCGTACTTGCCGCACAGACCCGCGGCCGACTTGTCGAAGGCCTTCCCGAAGCCCCCGGTGCGGGCGGCCTCGGCCAGCTCGTCCGGGGTCGCCGCGGCCACCACCACGGGGCCCTTGCCGGTCTGCCGAATCGCCTTGAGCTTGGCGGTCAGGGTCTGCGGCTTGGCGCTCGCCATGACGTCGTCGGCCCACGGCTCGTAGCCGTCGGCGACCACGCGCACCCAGTGCCGGCCGCGCAGGAGCTTGTCGAGGTTGGCCGGCGCGGCGCCCACGAGCACGCCGTCGACGTACACGGACGCGGCGACGCCGCCCTTGGCCTCGACCATGACGGGCGCCGACTGGGCCCGCGCGTAGAGGAGCTGGAGCCGCGCGAGCGCCTCGGTCGCCGCCTTCGGGGTGCGACGCTTGTCGAGGACCAGGGTCGGCCGGAGGGTCAGGACCTTGCCGAGCTCGTCCTCGCCGTTGTCGTCGTAGCCCGCCGCGAAGTACGCGAGGGACTTGCCGAGCTGCGCGTCGACGTACAGGTCGAAGTTCTCGAGCAGGGCGATCTTCTTCTCGTACAGGCCCATGGCGCGCCCGAAGGTCTTCGCGGCGGCCATGAACTTGCCCTTCGAGAACTCCTCCTTGGCCTGGTCGACGACCTTTCCGGCCTTGAGGAGCGTCTCGTCCGTCACGGGCGCGGCGACCGGTGCGGCGGGCGCGGCGTCCTCGAGCCCGTCGGGCAGGACGAGCTCGATCTTCGACTCCAGGGCGAGGGCCGTGCCGAGCGCCTTGTCGACGCGCGACGCGACGATGGCCCCGACCTCCTCGAAGCGCTGGGTCTTGATGAGGAGCACGCGCCGGTTTCCGCCACTCTCGGCAGACAGCGCCGTCCCCCCGGGGATCGTCCACGCGGTGGCGATGCCCATGATGATCGCCGCCCTGACCAGGCGCCCGAGGCGCCCGTGGAACGTTTGCATTTTTGCGCCCCACACTTTCTGGGTTATGAGTCCCCACGAGCGCCATACGCGCGCACCGTGCGGCTCCCGTGGCGATCCCGCCGAATCTGAACCGACGACCGGGTCAAGTCAAACATTGGAACGCTCCACGCCCCCCGAAGCCACTGAGATTCGTGGGGAAATGCTGCGTGCCCTGGGGATCGTCTTCGGACTGACCGGCGTCCTCGCCGTGATCCAGCTGCTCGTGCCCGCCACGTCGAGCGTGATGCAGGTCGGGCTGGCCATCATCCTGCTCCAGGCGCCGACCTGGGTGCTCAAGAAGACGCCGGCCGAGGAGGCCGCGCTCGGCATGACCCTCGGCCCGTGGGGCCGCGGCCTGCGCCTGGGCGGGCTCACGATGGCGGTCGTCTTCCCGCTCTTCGTGCTCGGATACCACCTCGTCCACACCCAGTGGCTGGGCCTCCACGCCGACTGGGACAGCGCCCACCTGGTCCGCTGGGACGAGGACCTCGAGCACGCCCCGCCCGCCCCGTGCGGCCGCGCCGACGGCGCCTCCGCCTGGCTCCAGGGGGACGGCCTGTGGGTCGTGGCCCCGCCCCGCGGGCACCTCGTCGTGACCGTCGCCACCGAGCCGCCGGTCACCGACGGCCGCGTCATCGTCTGCCGCCCCGGCAAGGGCGCCGTCGTCGGCGCGCCCACCACCGCCAAGGCGGGCGGCCTCTTCGCCCTCGAGGAGGGGGAGGGCGTTTGGGTCCCGCTCGGCGCGCGCGATGCCATCGAGGTCCGAATCACCGACGGCGGCAAGCCCATTCCCGCCGCCCGCCTGCACCTCGGCGCCAAGCGCGTCGAGGCCGGCGACGACGGCGGCTTCGACGCCAGCCGCTCCTGGCTGTGGCTCTTGACCTACGTCATCGTCCACCTCGGGCTCGTCGCCCTCCCCGAGGAGTGGTTCTTCCGCGGCTACCTCCAGGGGCGGCTCGACCTCGTCCTCGGCACGCCGCTGCGCGTCTTCGGGGTCCAGGTCGGCTGGGGCCTGGTGCTCTCGGCGCTGGCCTTCGCGCTCCTGCACCCGATCCTCCTGCCCGGCTTCCACCGCCTCCTCGTCTTCTTCCCGGCGCTCCTGTTCGGCTGGCTCCGGGCGCGGAGCGGCAACGTCGGCGCCTCCATCCTCGTCCACGCCGGCTCCAACGTGCTGCTGGCCGTGGTCAGCCGCATGTACCTCTGAGCGCACGCCGGCCTGCCGCGGCGGCCGAGCCCCCGCGGCGCCGTCCGACGGGCTCCCGCCTCAGACGTCGATGAGCGAGACCTGGGCGCCGTCGGGGTCGATCCCGCTGATGACCGCGGTCGCCGTGGCGCCGACCTCGGCGAAGGCGTCGACCATCGCCTCGGCGATCTCCGCGGCCGTCTGGCGGTCGTCGCTCAGCGCGTAGATCGTCGGCCCCGAGCCGCTCAGCCCCGCGCCCACCGCGCCGGCGCGCTTCGCCGCCGCCACCACACCGGCGTAGCCCCGGACGAAGCCCTGCCGCGCCGGGATGGCCAGCCGCTCCTCGCAGCCGAAGGACAGGAGCCCCATGTCCCCCTTCACGAGCCCCATCACGAAGGCGGTCGTCGCCGCGACGTTCGCGACCGCGTCGACCAGGGCGACCTTCTCGGGCAGCGCCTCGCGCGCGTCCGACGTCTTCACGTCGTACTCGGGCTTCACGCAGACGAGCACGAGCTCCTCGGGCACCGGCAGCGGCAGGACGTGGATCGCGTCGCCCTCGCCGGGCAGGCACGCCACCACCCCGCCGAAGAGGCACGGCGCCACGTTGTCCGCGTGGGGCGTCCCGGCGGCCAGCCGCTCGCCCTCGCGGCACGCGTCGAGGAGCGCCTCCTTCGGGATCTCCGGGCTCACCAGCGCCGCGACGGCCAGCGCCGCCGCCACCGCCGACGCGCTCGAGCTGCCCATGCCGCTGCCGAGCGGGAGCCCCTTGTCGAGCCACAGCCGCACGCCCACGCCCGGCTCCGCGAAGCGGTCGAGCACGTGCCGCGCCACGATCGTCACCACGTTCGGCCCGCCGGTCGCCAGCCGCCCGCCGTCGCCGGTCACCGCGACGAGCGTCACCTCGCCGTCGTCGCTCAGCTCCGCCGTCACGCTGTCCCGCGGCCCCTCGAGGCACGCCCCGACGACGTCGAAGCCGGGCCCCAGGTTCGCCACCGTCGCCGCCGCCGAGGCCACCGCTCGCGTCGTCACGCCACACCTCCGAACCGCATCGCCGTGTCCGCCTCGAACGCCACGTCCTCGCGCCCCGGGCGGCGGATCACCCCGCGCCACGCCCAGCGGCTCTTGAGGTCGGCGTCCATGACCAGCTCGATCTCCACCTCGATCACGTCGCCGGGCACGACCGGCGTGGACGGCACGGAGAACGCCGTCTGGCCCCAGTGGGTGCGCGTCCCGGGCCGCGTCGAGAGCGTCACGTCCGCCGTCAGCTGGGCGTCGAACCAGCCGATCACCGCGTGCAGGGTCCGCGTGTGCAGGACCTCCAGCTCCGCCCGGAGCGAGAAGGTGTCCGGCGACTCGACCAGGTCGAAGCGCGCGACCTCGGACGGCGCGGTCACCAGCAGCTCCGGCTCGGTCCCGACCACGTAGGCCGACTGCCGCGCGAAGTCGAGGGCGCCGGTGTAGTCGAAGCCGCCGACCGGCTCCTGCCAGAAGGCCAGCTCGTTCCACATCGGCAGCGTCGCGCCGGCCACGTGGAGCGAGATCCCGAGCGGCAGCGTCTTGCCGCCCGGCGCCAGGTGCCGCGGCAGATCGCGCAGCACCGGCTGCATCTCGTCGGTGACGAAGAAGTTCCCCATGCACTCGGTGACGACCAGGTCGACCGGCTGCTCCAGGGTCAACTCGCGCGAGTCGGCGCGGACGAAGCGGATGCGATCCGCCAGCCCGTTGTCCGCCGCGACCCGCTTGGCGACCTCGATGACGGCGTGGGGCTCGACCGCGACGACCTCGGCGCCGGCCTTGGCGGCCCACATCGCGAGCACGCCGGTGCCGGTCCCGAGGTCGAGCACGCGCATCCCCGGTCGGACCGACTGGGTGATCGCGGCCTCGTAGGCTTCCATCCGCTCGCGATCGGCGAGCATCCGGCGGTGATGATTGAGTCCGATGAAATGCCCGCGGCTCACGCGACGCTCCTTGGCAGGTCGAAGCCCCGACGGCGGAGGCGGCCCGTGTCTTAGCACACCCTTCACGCCGTGGCGCGCGGCCTTCGGCGACCGGGCGCCGCACCAAATCCCCGTTGACACTAGAGATACCCGAAACGTATATCCCGGCCGCCCAGTAGCCCGCCCAGGCCCGCGCGGAGGCCCCCTTGTCCGAGCAAGTCAGCGAGTCGAACGAGCGCCCGACGGCCTCCATCGTCATCCCCGTCTACAACGAGGAGGGGCTCCTCCAGACCGCCGTGCACGACCTCATCGTGCGCCTCGGCGAGGAGCTCCCGGATCTCGACTACGAGATCCTCATCACCGAGAACGGGTCGACCGACGACACCCTCGAGCTGGCCTACGGCCTCGAGCGCAAGCACGACCGCGTGCGCGTGCTCCACAGCCCCGAGCCGAACTACGGCCGGGCGCTGCGCCGCGGCATCCTCGAGGCCCGCGGGACCTACATCCTGTGCGACGAGATCGACATCTGCGATGTCGACTTCCACAAGCGCGCCCTGGGGCTCCTGACCGCCGACCAGGCCGACATGGTCGTCGGCTCGAAGGCGCACAAGGACGCCAACGACCAGCGCCCGCTCATGCGCCGCGCCGGCACCACGGTCATCAACGGGATGCTGCGGATCGCCCTCGGCTTCAAGGGCACCGACACCCACGGGCTCAAGGCCTTCCACAAGGACCGCCTGCTGCCCGTCGTCAGCCGCTGCATCGTCGACAAGGACCTCTTCGCCAGCGAGTTCGTCATCCGCGCCGAGCGGGACGCCTACCGCGTGGTCGAGGTGCCGATCGTCATCGCCGAGAAGCGCCCGCCCAGCATCAACCTGACCAAGCGCGTCCCGCGCGTCCTCAAGGACCTGGCCAAGCTGACGTGGGCTATCCGCGTCCGTAGCCGCCAGTAGCGGCCGTAGGGGAGGGGCATGCGCGCCGCCGCGATCAACGTCGACATCGACAGCCTCTACCTCTACTACCGCATCCACGGCCTCGACGAGGCCGGCGCCACCGACGCCGTCTGGGAGCGTGGGGTGATCCGCTTCGCCGAGCTCTTCGACGAGCTCGGCGTCAAGGCGACCTTCTTCGTCGTCGCGCAGGACCTCGAGCGCTCCGCCGCCGCGCGCCGCATCGCCGGGGAGCTCGCGGCCGCCGGGCACGAGCTCGGCAGCCACACCTTCAGCCACCCCTACGACCTGACGCGGCTGGGGCGGGCGGCCATCGCCGACGAGATCGACCGCGCCCACGACGCCATCTCGGCGGTCCGCGGGGCGCCGGTCCGCGGCTTCCGCGCGCCCGGCTACACCATCACGCGCGAGGTGCTCGAGCTCCTCGCCGAGCGCGGCTACGCCTACGACAGCTCGCTCTTCCCGGCGCCGCCGTACTACCTGGCGAAGGCCGCGTACCTGGCGATGCTGCGGGTCACGGGGCGGAAGAGCCAGTCGATCCTCGACCACCCGAGCGTCATGTGGCAGCGCCGGACGCCCCACATGCGCCACGGGCTCCTCGAGATCCCCGTGACGGTGCTGCCGTGGCTGCGCGTGCACGTCATCGGGACCAGCCTCTTGCAGCTCGGGGAGCGCGGCTATAGCGTGATTCGGCCGTGGCTCCGCCAGGTCGAGGTGGTCAACCTCGAGCTCCACGGCATCGACCTCTGCGACCTCGAGACGGATGGCATCGACCCGGTGCTGAAGACGCAACCCGACCTGCGCGTGGACCTGGCGACGAAGCTCCGGCTCTTCCGGCGCGTCTTCACCGATCTGCGCGACGGCTGGGGCGTCGACACGCTGGAGGCGCTGGCGCCCCGGCTCGCCGGCGCATGAAGCCGGGCAGGGCGCCCAAGCGGCGGCTGGCCCGCGGGCAGCAGCAGCGGGCCCGCGAGGCGTCGGCGCGGGTCGACCCCGACGCGCGGCGGCGCGAGCTGCTCGCCGACGAGACCGGCACGATCTACCGCGAGGCGCCGCTCAAGGTCGGTCTGTGCTACCCGCTGCCCTATCGCGCGGCGATGAGCTCGCTCGGCTACCAGGTCGTCTACCGGGCGCTGAACAGCCGCCCGTCGGTCTCGTGCGAGCGGGTGGTGCTGCCGGACGACGTGGCGGAGCACAAGAAGCGCCGCCTGCCGCTGACGTCGCTGGAGACCGGGCGCCTGGCCGCGGAGTTCGATCTCCTCGGCGTCTCCGCCACCTGGGACCTCGACATCACCGGCCTCTTCGAGCTGCTCGACCTCGCCGGCGTCCCGGCGCTGCGGTCGGAGCGGCGGCCGAGCGACCCGCCGGTGCTCCTCGGCGGCCCGCTCACGGCCTCGAACCCGCTGCCCTTCGGGCCGTTCATCGACCTCGCGGTGATCGGCGACGGCGAGGTCGCGCTCGAGCAGATCCTCGACATCCTTGAGACGGTGACGAGCCGCGAGGACCTGCTCGAGCGCGCCGCGCGCATCGAGGGCGTGTGGGTCCCGGAGCTCCACGGCGACCGCGTGCCGGCCACGCAGAAGGTGACCGCCGGGCTCCCGGCGGTGGGGCAGATCATCACGCCCCACACCGAGCTCTCGAACATGTTCCTCATCGAGGCGAGCCGCGGCTGCCCGCGCTTCTGCAAGTTCTGCCTCGTGCGGGCGCCGGAGAGCCCGATGCGCGCCTCGGACCTCGAGCGCGTGCTGTCCCACGTCCCCGCGCACGCCCCGCGCGTCGGCTTCGTCGGCGCCGCCGTCAGCGAGTGGGAGGGCATCCGCGAGGCGCTGCGGCGGATGGTCGAGGCCGGCAAGGGCATCGGCATCTCGAGCCTCCGCGCCGACCGCCTCGACGCCGACTTCGTCGATCTCCTCGCCCGGGGCGGCTACCGGACGATGACCGTCGCGTCGGACGCGCCGAGCCAGCGCCTCCGGAACACGCTCAGCAAGGCCATCCGCGAGAAGCACCTGCTGAACGCCGCCCAGCTCGCGCGCGACGCCGGGATGCTGAAGCTCAAGCTCTACGTCATCGTGGGGCTCCCGCGCGAGACCGACGAGGACCTCGACGAGCTCGTCCGCTTCTCGCGCGAGCTGTCGCAGATCCTGCCGACCGCGCTCGGCATCTCGCCGCTCGTTCCGAAGCTCCACACCCCGCTCGGCGACGCCGAGTTCGCCGGGATGCCGGCCATCGACCGGACGCTCGCGCGCCTCCGCGACGGGCTCGCCGGGGTCGCCGAGGTCCGCTCGACCTCGGCGCGCTGGGCGTGGATCGAGTACCGCATGAGCCAGGGCTCCCAGGACGCGGGCCTCGCCGCGTACGCCGCCTGGCGGAAGGGCGGGCGGTTCGCCGCCTGGCGCGACGCCCTCGCCGAGGTCCCCGAGCGCGGCGCCCTCGAGGCCGCTCGGCGGCACCAGCTCTTCCCCGCCGCCGGGATGAAGTAGCCCCCGCCGGCCGCTTGGCCTGCGCTCGTCCCGAGCGCGGAAGGTCCACCGCCGGCCCCTTGGCCTGCGCTCGTCCCGAGCGCGGAAGGTCCACCGCCGGCCGCCTGGCCTGCGCTCGTCCCGAGCGCGGAAGGTCCACCACCGGCCGCTTGGCCTGCGCTCGTCCCGAGCGCGGTCCGAGCGCGCGCTAGTCGTCGCCGCAGCAGCAGCTGCAGCCGCCGCTCGGCGCGCTGATCACCAGGGCCGGCGGGGCGGCCGCGCGCAGGAGCGCGTCCACGTCCCCGAGGCAGCAGCGCCCCTTGGGGTTCTTCTGCTCGCACGCGTCCTGGCCGTCGCGGCAGGCGTCGGCAATGGCGGCGCGGAGGGCCGCGCCCCCCGGCGCCGTGAGGGCGGCGGCCGTGTGCTCGAAGCAGAAGCAGACGAGCCGCTCCGGATCGTCGTCGGCGTGGCGGGCGAGGGCGGGGACGTCGGCCCTGTCGATGATCTCGGCGCCCCGGAAGTACGCCACGTCACAGCCCGCGCCGAGGCAGCGGCGCCACGCGTCGAGGGCGTCGAGGGCTGCGAGCCGCGGCGCCGAGACCTGCGCCCGCAGCGTCACGTCGGTCACGACGCGCCCACGGTCACCGCAGCGGGGACAGCTCATGACGCCTCCTGCGCGCCGCGGCGACGCCGGCGCGCCGCGAGCCATAGCATGACGATCCCGAGGAGGAGGAGGTGTGGGACCGGCGTCCCGCCCGCCTGACAGGCGCAGCCTCCTCCCCCGCTGAAGGCGCCGGCCGCGCCGCCGTCGGCCCCCGGCGCGAGCTCCCCGTCGGCGCCCTCACCGCTGTCCGCCAGGGTGGCGTCGCCGGACGCCACGTCCGCCTCGGAGACGTCGTCGCCGATGGCCGCGTCGGGCCCGATCGTGTCGGCCTCGACCACGTCGACCGCGACGGTATCGGCCTCGTTCACGTCGGCCTCGACAGCGTCGCCGTCGATCACCTCGCCGTCGACCGCGTCCGCCCCGATCACGTCGGCCTCGATGACGTCGGCGTCGTCCACGTCGCCGGCGCCGGCGTCGCAGGCGGGGTCGCCCACCTGGCAGTTGCAGCCGGTCTGATAGACGCCGTCCGTGTTCATCCAGCCGTCGTCGCACGCGGCGATGACGCAGTCACCGGTGTCGCACCCGGCGGTCCCGTGCGGCGGCTCCCCGCACCCGCGGTCGCAGGCGCTGCAGTGCGCCGGATCGGTGGTCAGATCCTGGAGCGGGTTGGCCACGGCGGGGCAGGTGTCGTCGCAGTCGTCGAAGCCGTCGCCGTCGGTGTCGGCGAGGTCGGTGCGGGTGCCCTGGAGGAGCTCGAGGCTGTCGGGGCAGCCGTCCGCGTCGGCGTCGCCGCCGTAGTGCACGACGGCGGGCTCGCTCTGGACCTCACGCTCGCTGACGCCCACGCGGTAGCGCAGGGTGGCGACGTTCTCGTAGCTCCCCTCGGCGGCGAGGCTGACGGTGACGGTGACGGTCGCCGACTCGCCGACGCCGAGGTTGCCGAGGGCCCAGGTCACGGCCGCGCCGTCCCAGGTGCCGCCGTCGCTGGCCGAGACGAAGCTCGCGCCCTCGGGCAGCGCGTCGGTCACCGTGGCGTCGAGGGCCGCGCCGGGGCCGAAGGCGCTCACGGTGATGGTGAAGGTGACGGTCGCGTCGGCGGTCGTCCCGGGCGCGGTCTTGGTGACCGTGACGAGCGGCTGCCCCTCGAGGGTCGCGCAGTCGGCCTCGAAGAGGGAGTTCAGGAAGAGGCGCGTCCCCTGGGTCTTGGGGTGGGTCGAGATCGGCACGGCGACGTCGTACTTGTGCCCGCCGAGGTAGCTGACCTTGCCCACGGTGGTCGTGCAGGGCTCGCCCGTCGACGCCGCGCCGGAGGGCGCGGGCAGCCCGCCGCCGCCGGTGTCGATGCTCTGCTCGCCGACGATGCTCTGGATGGGGCATGCCCCCTCGAAGAAGCCCGTCATCCAGACGTCCCGCGTCCCCGGGCCGGAGTCCGAGGCGGTGAGCATGACGATGTCCTGGTCGAAGTAGGTGTCCCCCTCGGGGAGCGAGTAGGCGGGCTCGCTCCCGCCGATGGTCTCGAAGTCGCCGTCGAGCTGGGCGAAGGCGAGGGCGACGTTCAGCCGCTGGACCGCGCTCGGGCGCGTGTCGATGACGAAGCCGTTGGGGGTCAGGAAGCGGCCGTGGACGTTGTTCTCGATGGCGTTGACGGCCTGGCACTCGGCCATCAGGTGGGTCGGGTGCTGGAGGAAGGAGCGCATCTCGGCGACCACCTCGTCGACGACGTCGTTGACGCTCCAGTGCATCGTCATGAGCTGGCAGTAGACCGGGTCGCCGTCGCCGTCGAAGAGCGCGCCGTCGGCGTGATCGGTGTCGGTCGGCCCGGCGACCTCGGCGACGTTCAGGATGTCGGGGTAGTCCGGGTAGATCTTGTCGCCCTCCTTCTTGCTCGGCCACGTCTGCCCGAGGGAGTCGGGGATGCCCGCCGCGTTGAGGTACTTGAAGGCGATGTCCTCGTTGCCGTCGGCGAAGACCGCGATGGTCGGCGCGGCGACGAGCTGCTTCTGGACGAAGCCGGTGAAGGGGGCGGTGGCGACGTGGACGGTCGTGTCGTGGCTCGCCTGCCAGAGGTCGACGATGAGCAGGGCGGCGGCGGCGTCCTCGGCGGCCACGACGAAGGGCCCGCCGCGGTAGCCGTGGGAGACGACCTCGGCGGTGACGTGGTCGAGGGCGTCGGCCTCGACGTCCACGCCCCCGGCCTCCTTGCTCGGCTCGATGACCCAGCTGACCGGCACGCCCGAGCGGAGGAGCGCGTAGACCAGGCCGAAGGCGTTGAGCATGCCCATGTCCTGGTAGTCGGTGTCCATCGGGACCAGCACGGAGCCCGCCTCGAAGGTCACGTCCGCCGCGTGCGCGCGCGGCGCGCTCAGCGCAAGCACGGCGAGGATCCCCACCCACATCCGAACGAGCTGCATGGCCCCCCCAACGGTCTCGACGTCGATCCCCGCGACGCCCCCCCGCAGCGCAGCATACGCGAGCCAGCCGCCGGTGTGAAAATCAAGGTCCACCGCCTCGCGCCCTCGCGCGAAAAAAATGTGAAAACCTGGGGTCAGACCCCACCTCATCACACTTTCCGCTCCCCTCGGTCTAAAGTGTGATGATGCGGGGTCAGACCCCACCTCATCACACTTTCCGCTCCCCTCGGGCTAAAGTGTGATGATGCGGGGTCAGACCCCACCTCATCACACTTTTTTCACCCGTGCGGCCCGCCGCGTCAGGCCTCGCCCTCTTCCGAGCGACCGGTCAGCGCAGCCAGAGCGACTGCCAAGGCCGCTGCAGGTACTGGCCGCCGTAGCCGTCGAGGTACTTCGAGCCCGAGTACTGCGCCGTCGGGACGACCTGCATGTACCAGCAGCTCACGGAATCGTTGGCATCGGCGTCGGACGCCATCGACCACGAGTTCATCTTGTTGTGCAGGCCGTTGAAGCCCCCGCAGGTGACCGCCTCCTCGCCCGCGAGGAAGGTGTAGTCCGAGCCGTCCGTCGTCGCCGTGAACGGGTCGTGGCACTGCTCCCAGACGGTGTAGTGGCTGCGCGCCGAGAGCCAGTTGCCGCTGTCGCCGACCACGAAGCGGTAGGTGTAGCAGCCGCCGACGGCGAAGACGTCGCGGAGGTAGAGCGCGGAGTAGTTCTCGCTGCTCGGGGTGGTTCCGTTGAGGTCCGCCCAGTCCGCGCCGAAGAAGTGGTCCCCGGCGATGGTCCAGGTGGTGCTCTCCATCTTCGTCCAGCCGCCGCCGTCGGTCGTCATGTCGCAGTAGACGAGCACCTCGCCGTAGGTCGCGCCCGCCCCGTCGGGGTCGATCACGTAGACGCCGTCGGTGTCGGCGGGGGTCTCTGCGCCGCTCGGGCGGATGTAGTCCTCGCAGGAGGCCGCGACGCTGCCGTCGCTCCAGCGTCCGGGGTCGGCCTCGGTCAGGGCGCCGCTCGCGCTCACCGTCGCCGGGGCGAGGCGCTCGATGACGACCTGGCCCGGGCCGGCCCAGGCGCCATCGGTCCCGCTGGCGTTGGCGCCGACGTTGTACGAGAAGCCGCCGGTCTGCCCGGCCGCGATCGCCGAGCCGCCGGTGTAGCCGCCGCCGCCGCCGCCGTCGTTCCACGGGCCGCCGCCGCCACCGAAGCCGCCCACGTGGGTCGTGTAGTAGCCGCCGCGCGCGCCGTTCAGGAAGGACTGGGCCGCCGTCAGCTGCGTCGCGCCCCCCCCGCCGTCGCCCGAGTAGCCG
>SBGO01000098.1 GCA_006226565.1 Deltaproteobacteria bacterium
CAGGGCGGCCAGGGGCTTGGTGGCGGCCACGATGGCGGCCGTCGCGGCCAGGGCCTGCTGCAGCGCCGGGGCCCAGGGCTCGCGCTCGGCCCGGGCCAGCGCGATCCGGGCGAGGCGGCTCGTCGGGTCGGTGTAGGGCGCGAGCGGGTCCTCGGGCAGCGCGTCGTAGTAGGCGCGGTGATCGGTCGTGTTGGCGAGGAAGCGCCGCAGGCCCCAGGGCTCGGACAGGGCCGCCTGGACCCGGAGGCTCGCGTACTCGCGGTCGAGGTCGCGCAGGCTCTCGTTGGTCAGCCCGAAGTTCGGGAGCTCGATGCTCTCGGCGCCCTCGACCAGCCAGTGGCAGATCTCGTGCAGCGCCATCTGCGCGATGGAGTCGTCGGGGTCGAGCATCCGGTCGGGCGCGATCCCGAGCATCCGGTTGCCGTACATGTGGGCGTAGCCGGCGGCCGACCGCACGACCGTCACCCCCATGCGCGCCAGCGCCCAGATCCAGATCCCGTCGAGCGGGTCGATGTACTCGTAGGCCGCCTGGCGCGGGACGGGGACGATGTTCGAGAGCTCGCTCGGCTCGGTGCAGGGGAACGCCATGGCGCGGTCTCCGGTCGGGGCGCGGTGGCGGGGCCTCGTGGCCGCGGCGCGCGGCCCGACACCCTCGCTCTCGCCGGGTTCTGTCACGCGGGCGACGCGCGTTCAAGGTCGCTCTGCGGCGACGCGCGCCGGCGCCTCCCGGTGCCCCAGCCCCCCGGGCCAACGCCGCTCAGATAGGCCCCAAGGCGCTGAACCGGCACAGTGTTCACCACGGAGAGCACGGAGATCACGGAGGGGGAATCTGTTCGCACCCGCAGTCTCGGCTCGGGCTTGCCCCCCCTCCTCCGTGTCCTCCGTGGCCTCCGTGGTAGGGAGATGTCTTCGACATCAACGCGTTGTCACGGAAGCGACCGGGGAGGCCCTCGGCGCGCGGCCGGGTAGACGCCCGTGAAGCAGGCGCTGCAGTGGCCGGCGTCCGCGCCGCGGATCCCCTCGGTGACCGCGCGCATCATCCCCTCGTGCGAGAGGTAGGCGAGCGAGTCGGCGCCGATGTGATCGCGGATCTGCTCGACGTTCAGGCGGTGCCCGATGAGCTCGTCGTAGGTCGCCATGTCGACGCCCATGAAGCACGGGTGGCGGACCGGCGGCGACGACACGCGGACGTGCACCTCCTTCGCCCCGCCCTCGCGCAGGAGCGCGACGATCTTGCCCGCCGTGTTCCCGCGCACGATCGAGTCGTCGACCATGATCACGCGCTTGCCCGCGAGGTTCTGGTCGATGGCGTTGAACTTCAGCCGCACCCCCGACTTCCGCAGCTCGTCCGTCGGCGCGATGAAGGTCCGCCCGATGTAGCGGTTCTTCATCAGCCCCTCGTTGTAGGGCAGCCCCGACTCGCGCGCGTAGCCGATGGCCGCCGCGACCGAGCTGTCGGGCACCGGGATCACCAGGTCCGCCTCGGGGCACGGCGCCTCGCGCGCCAGCTCGCGCCCGAGCCGCTGCCGCGCCTGGTGCACCATCTGCCCCTCGAAGCGCGAGTCCGGCCGCGCGAAGTAGACGTACTCGAAGACGCACAGCGACGGCGGCCGCGGCGGGACGGGCGCCTGGTGCGCCGTGATGCCGTTGGCGTCGATGCGCACGATCTCGCCGGGGCGCACCTCGCGCAGGAAACGCCCGCCGATGGTCACGAAGGCCGACGACTCGCTCGCCGCCGCCCAGCCGAGGCCGTGCTCGGTCCGCACCTCGCCGAGGCAGAGCGGCCGGAAGCCGTGGGGGTCGCGCACGGCGAAGAGCGCCCCCGGCGTCAGGATGGTCAGCGCGTACGCCCCCTCGGCCACGGCCATGAAGCGCGCGATGCGCCCCTCCCAGTCGGGCTCGCGCTCCGCGGTCGGCGCCGCGAGGAGCTGGGCGATCACCTCGGTGTCGCTCTCGCCCGTGAGGCCGACGCCCTTGGCGAGCAGCTCCTGCCGCAGCGCCGTGGCGTTCGTCAGGTTCCCGTTGTGCGCCACCCCTACCGGCCCGTGGATGGTGTGGAGCAGGTACGGCTGGGCGTTGCGCAGGTGGGACGCGCCGGTCGTCGAGTAGCGCGTGTGCCCGATGGCGCGGTCTCCGACCAGCGGCCGCAGGTGCTCCTCCTTGAAGACCTGGGTCACCAGGCCCATGCCCTTGTGGACGTGGGCCACGCCGTCGCGGCAGGTCGCGATGCCCGCGCTCTCCTGGCCGCGGTGCTGCAGCGCGTAGAGCGCGAAGAACGTGAGCCGCGCCACGTCGGCCCCCGCCGCGTGCACGGCGAAGACGCCGCACTCCTCGTGGGGCCGGCTGTCGAAGAGCGTCCTCACTCCCCCCGCACCTCCGCGTCGTCGTGGATGAGGCGGTCGTGGTGCGCCTGCTGGAGCGCGCGGATGCGCTCGCCGATCGCGGGCTCGGCCAGCGCCAGGATCTTCGCCACCAGCAGCGCCGCCCCGTCCGCCTCGAGGATGAGCGCCGGCGCGACGCCGCTCGGGACGCGGATCGACGAGAAGACGTCGGCCCCGCCGAAGCGATCGCTGTAGAGCGGGCACGCCACGACCGGCGCCGTCACGGCCGCGTCGACCATCCCCGACAGCGCGTTCGAGCGCCCGGCGATCGTCACGTAGACCTTCGGCTCGTCGATGGCCTCGTAGTGGCGCACGATGTCCAGGACGTGCTCGGGGGACTTGTGCGCCGACGCGACCCGCAGCTCGCTCGGCACGCCCAGCGCCGCCAGCGCGGCCGCGACGTGCTGACCGTGGGCGAGGTCGGACTTCGAGCCCATGATGATCGGGACCAGCGCCATGTCCTGTCCTCCTCAGCTGCTCTGCCGGATGTGGGCGCGCAGCGCCGCGGCGACCCGCGGCCCGGCCGGCTGCTCCGCCGGGACGAAGCGCTCGCCGGTGAGCTGCTCGTACACCGCCACGTAGTGCATGGCGAGCCTGACGACGATGTCCTCGGGCAGCGCGCCCATCCCCTCGGGCGCCTGGTCGCCGGTCAGCCCGCGCTCCGCGAGCCACAACCGCAGGAGCTCCTTGTCGAAATGCTCGGGCTCGCCGCCGTGCTCGCGGGTGTAGGCGTAGCTCTCGGCGAGCCAGTAGCGGCTCGAGTCCGGCGTGTGCATCTCGTCGATCAGGTGCAGCTCGCCGTCGATGAGCCCGAACTCGTACTTGGTGTCGACCAGCAGCACCCCGCGCTTGCGCGCCAGCCGCTGGCCGCGCGCGAAGAGCTCGAGCGCGATCCGCTTGACCTGGCTCCACAGCTCCGGCGCCACCAGCCCGCGCTCGACGACCTCGTCGCTCGTCAGGCGCTCGTCGTGGGCCCCGCCCGTCGCCTTCGTCGTCGGCGTGATGACCGGCCGCGGCAGCGGGTCGTTCTTCACCAGGTGCGGCGGCAGGTCGAGGCCGTACGGCCGCTCGACGCCGTTCTTGTAGAGGGTCCACAGCGAGGTCGAGGTGACCCCGGTGATGTAGCCGCGGACGACCACCTCGACCGGGAGCGGCTCGGCGTCGCGCACCACCATCGCGTTCGGGTCGGGGACCGCGATCGCGTGGTTCGGCACGATGTCCTCGCACTGCCGGAACCACCAGGCCGCGATCTGGTTGAGGACCTGCCCCTTGTACGGGACGAGCCCGACGACGCGGTCGAAGGCGGACACCCGGTCGGTCGTGACGAGCACGCGGCGGCCGCCGGGGACGACCCAGGCGTCGCGCACCTTGCCCCGCGCCGCGGCCCCCAGCTCCGGGAGCTCGAGCGCGGCCAGCGCCCCCGGGATCGCCCGTGTCAGCAGCTCGGGAGAGAGCATCTCATCCACCTCCTTCCAGCCGGGCCAGGATGCGCGCGGCCAGCGAGCGGGCGCGCGCCGGGGCGTCGCCGACGTGCGCCGACGCGTCGAGGAGATCGGGGACCTGCTCCGCGGGGACGAAGGCCGTGACGAGCGGGTCCGCGGCCAGCGACCCGACGAGCGGCGACGGCCGCCCCGCCTTCACCGCCGGCCAGGCCGCCATCGCGTGCTGACGGATCACCTCGTGCAGCGCCTGCCGGTCGGCGCCGCGCTTGACGGCCTCCATCAGGAGCCGCTCCGTCGCCGCGAAGGCGCCGTAGGTCTCGAGCAGCCGCTCCGACGCCTCTGCGTCGACGACGAGGCCGCCCATCAGCCGCTTCGCCCGGCTGAGCAGCTCGTCGGCGGCGAGGAACGCCTGCGGCAGCATCACGCGGCGGTTCGCAGAGTCGTCGAGGGTCCGCTCGAGGTGGCTGTGCGCCGCGTTGTCCCACGCCACGCGCGGCAGGCTCGCCAGGAGTCGCGCGAGGCTGTCCATGTTCTCCGCGTGGATGGGGTTCCGCTTGAAGGGCATCGCGGAGCTGCCGATCTGGCGCCGCGCGAAGGGCTCCGACCACTCGCCGATGGGCGGCGACTGAAGCAGCCGCAGGTCGTAGGCGAAGCGGTAGAGCGACTGCGCGAGCCCGGACAGGGCGTTGACGAGGGCGAGGTCCTGCTTTCGCGGGTAGGTCTGGGTCGCGACCTCGAAGGCGTCGAGGTCGAGCTCGGCCAGGACCGCCGCCTCGAAGGCGTGCGCCGCCTCGGTCGAGCCGAGGAGCTCGACGTAGGAGGCGCTGGTGCCGGTCGCGCCCTTGAAGCCCTTGCCGCGCAGGCGCGCCCGCACGTCCTCGAGCGCCCGGAGGTCCTCCTCGAGGTCCTGCGCGTACTGCGCGAAGCGGTAGCCGAGGGTCGTCGGCTCCGCCGGCTGCAGGTGGGTGAAGCCCATCGTCGCGTGGTCGGCGAGGTCGCGGGCGCGCTCGCAGGTCCGCCGCAGGACGGCGCGGAGCTTGGCGAGCAGGAGATCGAGGGACTCGCGCTGGCGCAGGACGTCGGCGTTGTCCTCGATGTCCATCGAGGTGCAGCCGAGGTGGATGACGGCGCCGCCCGTCGGGCACTGGCCGGCGTAGACGTGGACCTCGGCCATCAGGTCGTGGTGGAGCTCGGCCTCGAGGGCGTGGGCGGCGGCGATGTCGACGTCGTCGACGTGGGCGGCGAGCTCGGCCACCTGGGCGTCCGCGACCAGCCCCTGGGCGGCCTGGGCGCGCGCGACCGCGACCCACAGGCGCCGCCAGGTGCGGCGCTTGTGCACCTCGCCCCAGATGGCGCGCAGCTCGGGGGAGCCGTAGCGCCAGGTGAAGGGCGACAGGTAGGTGTCGTGGCCGAAGGACTCGCTCATGCCGGCAGCTCCAGCGTCAGCAGCTGATCGCGCTCGGCCCCCACCGAGACGAACTCGATCGGGACGCCGGCGAGCTCGCTGATACGGTGAAGGTAGGCACGCGCCGGCTTGGGGAGGTCGTCCCAGGTGCGCGCCTCGGTCGTCGGCGCGTCCCAGCCCGGCCAGGTCTCGTAGACCGGCGTCACCTCCTCCATGTCGGGGGTGTCCGGCACGTAGTCGATGACGCGATCCCCCAGGCGGTAGCCGGTGCAGATGCGGAGCTTCTGCATCCCGTCGAGGACGTCGAGCTTGGTGACCGCGAGCGAGGTGAAGCCGTTGAGCCACGCGGCGTGCCCGACCGCGACCGCGTCGTACCAGCCGCAGCGGCGGGGCCGCCCGGTGGTCGCGCCGTACTCGGCCCCGACGAGCCGCAGCCGCTCGCCGTCGGCGTCGTCGAGCTCGCACGGGAAGGGCCCCGCGCCGACCGCGGTGCTGTAGGCCTTCACCACGCCGACGACGCGGTCGATGGCCGTGGGCGGGATCCCCGCGCCGGCGCTGGCGGCGCCGACGATGGGGTTCGACGAGGTCACGTAGGGGTAGGTCCCCCAGTCGAGGTCGCGCATGACGCCGAGCTGCCCCTCGAGGAGCAGGCGCTTACCGGCGCGGACGGCCGGCTGCACCAGCGGCAGCGTGTCGACGATGCGGTCGCCGAGCGCCTCGGCGTAGCCCAGGCAGGTCTCCATCACCTCGTCGAGGTCGAGCGGCGGCGCGTTGAAGAGCGCCAGCGTCCGGTTCTTCTGCTCGAGGTGCAGGCCGATGCGCTGGCGCAGGTAGTCCCGGCGCTTGAGGTCGCCGAGGCGGATGCCGAAGCGCGCGGCCTTGTCGCTGTAGGTCGGCCCGATGCCGCGCCCGGTCGTCCCGATGCGCGCGCCGCTCCGCGCCGCCTCCTGCAGGCCGTCGACGAGGCGGTGGTAGGGCAGGACGACGTGCGCCCGGTTCGAGAGCCAGAGGTTGTCGAGGGAGACGTTCGCCGCCTCGAGGGCGCGCATCTCCTCGAGCAGCGTCGCCGGGTTCACGACCGCGCCGGTGCCGATGATGCACACCGTCTTCGGGTTGAAGATCCCGGACGGGATGAGGTGCAGCGCGAACTTCCCGGCGGCGTTGACCACCGTGTGGCCGGCGTTGTCGCCCCCCTGGAAGCGGATCACGAGGTCCGCGTCCTGAGCCAGGTAGTCGACCATCCGTCCCTTGCCCTCGTCGCCCCATTGGGCGCCCACGACTGCGGTGACCGGCATGGCGAGACCTCCAGATTGTCAGGGATGGGATCGGCTTCAGAGCTGCGCCGCGTAGGCGATCCCGCGCTCGAAGAGCACGAGACCGCGGCCGCCGCCCCCGCCGCGGCGCGCGTCGGGGTATTGCTCGGGCACGATGTGGTCCTCGGGGTGCGGCATCAGGCCGAGGACGTTGCCCGCGGGGTTGGTCAGGGCCGCGATGTGCGCGGCGGAGCCGTTGGGGTTTCCGGGGTAGCCGGCCGGGTCGCCGGGGGTCGGGACGTAGCGGAGCGGCGCGAGGTGCTCGCGCTCGATCTCGCGGACGACGGCCGGCGACGCGACGAGCTTGCCCTCGCCGTGGGCGACGGGGCAGGCGATCGGCTCACCGAGGCCGCGGGTGAAGACGCAGGCGCTGTCGGGGTCGGGCTCGAGCTCGACCCAGCGGCACTCGAAGCGGCCGGAGTCGTTGTGGGTGAGGGTCGCGGCCTGGCGCGGCAGCGTCCCGGGGCTCGGGGGGGCGCCGAAGCCCGGCAGCAGGCCGGCCTTCACGAGCGCCTGGAAGCCGTTGCAGATCCCGATCACCGGCCGGCCCGACGCGATGAAGCTCGCCACCGCGTCGCCGAGCAGAGTCTGCAGCGTGAGCGCCCACACCTTCCCGGCGCCGAGGTCGTCGCCGAAGCTGAAGCCGCCGGGGAGCACCAGCATGCGGTAGTCGAGGAGCCGCTCCGGCGCCTCGGCGAGGGCGTTCACGTGGACGATCTCGGGCGCGCCACCGGCGAGGGCGCAGGCGCGAGCCGCGTCGTGATCCCGGTTCGTCCCGGTCACGTGCAGCACGAGGACGGGGGGCTTCACTTCCGGACCTCGTCGCGAGCTACCATGATGGGCTCTCTGGGCTAGAGAGGGGCTCAGATGCAGGGTCGTAGCCCGAGCGCCGCGCGGACACAAGGGTCGGGGCGCCCCAATCCGGTGACGTTTCGGTGACACTCGGCGCTGCGGTGTCTTGTCGCGGCCCCCTCGCCGTCGCGCCGCCGGGTACCGATCCTTTCGGACGGCACCCGGTCCCGCGCGTGACAAGACGAGCGTCAGGCCGGATGCTCAGAGCACCACACACGGACAGGGAGGCTTCCGATGAGGAGCGTGCGTGCGGCTCTCACGGTGGCGATCGCGGGCCTGCTCGGCCTGTCGACGACGACGGCGGCGCTCGCGGCGACGCCGTGTGTCGACCCCTGCGACGCCCTCCAGCTCGCGGCCGAGGGCCAGCTGGCGAGCCTCGCCGCCGGAGACGCCGAGATGGGGCGCACCTCGTGCGAGATCGAGCGCAGCGAGGGCGACTCGGACTGGATCATCCACATCAAGCACGACCGAAACGGCGACGGGCCGAAGACCTCGCGCTGCGTGATCGTGCCGGAGCGGGCCAAGGACGAGGCGCCCAAGGCGCCCAAGCGGGATCGCGGCGAAGCGCCCGGCCCGGACACGGTCTGACGCGGGAGATTTGACGCCCGTCGAGGCGTCGGCTACCGCAGGCCCATGAACCGACTCCTCCAGCCTGTGCTCCTGGCCGGCCTGCTGCTGGCGGCCTGCGGCGACTCCACCTCCGGGAGCGTCGACGCCACGACGTTGATCGACACGGCCTCCGCGGACACCGCCGCGGTGGACGACGTGCCGACCGACGACGACGTCGCGGTCGCCGACGCCGACGACGCGGGCCCGGACGACGCGGACGCGAGCGCCGACGACGGCAGCGCCGACGCCGACGACGCCTCGAGCTGCCAGTACCTCGACGACCGCAAGCTCGTGAAGTGCCACCAGGTCTGGACGGCCGTCCTCTACTGGTCCGACTGGGGCGACCCGGAGTGCCCGACCCGCTGGCAGCTCGGGACGGACTCGGTCGACACGGTCGAGGCGCTCGCGAGCCGCTTCCAGTGCGACGTGGACTGCATCCTGAGCGCCTCGATCGCCGTGGACTTCATCGACTGCGACGGCCACCGCAACGGCTACGAGCAGTACGCCGGCCCCGACGGCTGCGAGGTGGCCTTCGGCACCTCCAACGGGATCTACACCGACCTCTGCCAGTGGCCCTCCTACACCTGCTACTGCGAGCAGTGAGCCCTCCGCGATCCGAAGGGGCCCCCCCGCGCTGAGTGAGGGATCGCGACCCTCACGCCGGTACGGCCACGAACGCGGCCGCGAACGTTCGCGCTGGCGTCCGCCGCGCGGCGGGTGCAGATGTCGTCGGCCGGCGCCGACGCGTCTCGTGCGGCCCGGAGTGAGGTGTGTGTGGACCCCTATCTGCGCGTCGCCGAGCTCTACGAGGCCGAGTACGGCGCCCTCGAGGCGGACGTCGCCTACTTCGCCCGGCGCGGCCGCCGCGGCTCGCTCCTCGTCCTCGGCTGCGGCACCGGGCGCGTCGGGCGGCGGCTCGGCAGCGTCCGGCCCGTGACCGGCCTCGATCTGAGCGAGGCGATGCTCGCCGTCGCCCGCCAGAAGGCGCCGGACGCCCGCTACGTGCAGGGCGACATGCGCGACTTCTCGCTCGGGACCTTCGAGGAGATCGTCACGCCCAACGGCGGCTTCAACTTCCTGCCGCGGCGCGCCGACCAGCACGCCTGCCTGGCGAGCTGCCACCGCGCCCTGCCTCCCGAGGGCGAGCTGGTCCTCGACCTGCCGATGCCGAGCTTCGCGCTCCTCGGCACGCCGCACACGCCCGAGAAGGTCGCGTGGGAGGGAGAGCTCGGCGAGCACGTCGTCCGCCGCACCCGCGAGGTGCACCGGCAGCCGGTGCGCCAGCGCCTCGAGCTGGTCGACCGCTACTACGTCGACGACGCGCTCGTCGCGACCTCACCCCTGGTCCTGCGCCTCGTCTTCCCGAGCGAGCTCGAGTGGATGCTCGAGGCCGCCGGCTTCGGCGTGGAGTCGCTCCACGGCGACTACTCCGGCGGAGCGCTGAAGGAGTCGAGCCCGCGCCTCATCGCGCGGGCCGTTCGGCTCTGAGCGGGTCGGCTCAGCTCCCGCCGCCGTAGGTCATCGGCGGGCCACCGCCGGCCCCGGGGCCGTCGGTGGGCGGCGCGAGCGCCTTCTCCTGCGCGGCGAAGTCCATCCCCGCGAGGCCCTTCTTCACCTGGGAGCCGCGGCTCTCCTGCTGCTCCGACGTCTTCGGCGCCGCCGGGTTCGCCGGCGCCTTGTCCTGCTTCGTCGCCTGCTCGGCCATGTTTTCCTCCGGTGCGTAGGGCCACCCTACCGCAATGCGCCACGCGAGGCGACACCCGGGTCGCGCACCGCGGAGGCGCTGGTCAGCGCCGAAAAAACCTGGCATCACAGCCCCTTCATCCACGCCCACGCCAGGACACGTGCATGGCCCTGTTCCAGAAAGCTCCGAAGACGCCGGAGGAGGCCGCCCAGTATGGCCCCCTCGACATCGCCCCCGACCAGGTCCTCGAGATGGACGAGGCGACCTGGTACGAGAAGGTCTACCGCGGCGAGCACGTCCCGCAGCTCACCGTGCGCGCGGTCCTCATGGGGATGTTCCTCGGCGGCGCGCTGGCCTTCACCAACCTGTACATCGGGCTGAAGACCGGCTGGGGCCTCGGCATCGCCATCACGGCGTGCATCCTGTCCTTCGCGCTGTGGCGCCTCTTCCTCTCGCTGAAGATCGCCAAGTCGCCGATGACGATCCTCGAGACCAACTGCATGCAGTCGACGGCCAGCTCCGCCGGCTACGCCACCGGCAGCGCCATGGTCTCGGCCATCCCCGCGCTGCTGATGCTGTCGGCGACCCCGGAGAACCCGCAGGGCGAGCACGTCTCGATCATCGGGGTCGGCGTCTGGACGCTGCTGCTCGCCGCCCTCGGGACGCTCATGGCGGTCCCGATGAAGCGGAACCTCATCAACAAGGACCGCCTCAAGTTCCCGTCGGGGACCGCCGCCGCGGTCACGCTGCAGGCGCTCTACTCCCACGGCGACCAGGCCATCAAGAAGGCGCGCGCGCTGCTCATCGGCATGGGCGTCGGCGCCATCTTCCCGCTCCTCATCGAGCTGAAGGTCAAGATCGTCGAGACCCGTGAGGGGATCATCGCCGGCGCGGCCAACATCTTCGACTGGCTCCCGGCCCTCGGGAAGTACCACGGCAAGGACACGGTCCCCTCGGACTGGACCCTCGTGATGGACACCAACCCGGTGATGATCGCCGCCGGCGCCATCATCGGCGTCCGCACGGCCTTCTGGATGGTCGTGGGCGGCCTCGCGCTGGCCTACGGCCTCGGCCCCGCGGGGCTCACCGACGTCTGGACGAACCCGGCCGGCGCCGACGTCACCGCCGTCACCGCCCCCTACAAGGCCTGGAAGGAGTCGGGCATCTGGTTCGGCGTCCCGATCATGGTCACCTCGGGCCTCCTCGCCTTCGCGCTGCAGTGGCGGACCATCGTCCGCGCCTTCAAGGGCTTCGGGAAGGGCGCCGGCGCCATCGACGCGCGCGTGCTGGGCGCCGAGGTGCCCGGGAGCTGGTTCCTCTACGGGATGCTCGTCTTCGGCGCCGGCATCTGCGTCGCCGGCGAGGTCTGGTTCCACATCCCCTGGTACTACGGCGTCATCGCCATCGTCATGACCTTCTTCCTGGCCCTGGTCGCGGCCCGCGCCACCGGCGAGACGGACATCACCCCCATCGGCGCGATGGGCAAGATCACCCAGCTCACCTACGGCGTCCTCATCCCGCAGTCGACGACGGCCAACCTCATGACCGCGAGCATCACGGCCAACTGCGCCACCTCGTCGGCCGACCTGCTCAACGACCTGAAGTCGGGCTACCTCCTCGGCGCCCACCCGCGCCGGCAGTTCGTCGCGCAGTTCATGGGTATCTTCATGGGCACCGTCGCGATGGTCGGCGGCTACTACCTGCTCGTCCCCGACGCCACGACGCTGCTCGGCCAAGCCGGCCAGGCCCCCGAGTTCCCGGCCCCGGCGGCCCAGGCCTGGAAGGCGGTCGCCGAGATCTTCAAGTACGGGCTCGACAACATGCACCCGACCCACCGCGCGCTCATGCTCTGGGGCGGCGGGCTCGGCATCGTCCTCGTCCTGCTCGAGCGCTACCTGCCGAAGATGAAGCAGTGGCTGCCGTCGGCCACGGGCCTCGGCCTCGGCCTCATCCTGCCCTTCCAGTACCCCTTCGCGATGCTCGTCGGCGCCATCATCGGCTGGGCCTGGCACACGCGGAACAAGCAGCAGTCCGAGACCTACCTCGTCCCGGTCGCCGCGGGCCTCATCGCCGGCATCTCGATCATGGGCGTCATCGTCGCCATCATCAACCTCGGCCTCCCCGACTGATTTCGAGGGGTTGCGGGTGGTGTGTGAATCCACACACCACCCACAATCCCGACCGATCCGGGAGCACCAGCGCGCCTGCGGGCAGCGCCAGGCTGTCGCCAGAGTCTCTGGGAGCCGACAGCCGATTCTCGAACCACAGAGGGCACGGAGGACACGGAGATGGCCCCCTCCGTGT
>SBGO01000336.1 GCA_006226565.1 Deltaproteobacteria bacterium
CCCGCTCGTGGCGCGGGCGCTGCCCCTCGCGGCGCTCGGCGTGCTGCTCGGGGCGGCGACCCACCTCGGCTGGGACGCCTTCACCCACCGCTGGGGCGCCGGGGTGCGCCTCGTGCCGGCCCTCGCGGAGCCCGTCTTCAGCGTCGGGAGCTACACCGTCTGGGGCTACCGGCTCGCGCAGCACGCCAGCACGGTCGCCGGGCTCGCGCTCATCGGCTGGATGCTGGCCCGCTGGGCGCGCAGGACGCCACCGCGCCTACCGGCGTCGCGCACCGTCTCGGCGCGGGTCTGGGCCGCCATGGCCGCGGCGACGCTCGTCGGTGGCGTGACCGCGGTCGCGGTCGAGTGGTCGCCCGGGAGCGGGCTCTTCCTCGACGACCTCCGGACCTTCGCCTGGCCGGCGGTGACCGGCAGCGTCACCGGCCTCGCCGTGGCCGTCGCGGTCTTCGTGACGTCGTGGCACCTCCGCGGCGACGCGGCGACACACGCCGAGACCTGATCCGGGGGCCGCGGCCCACCGGCTCCGGCCGCCCGCGGGCGACGACCGACACCCACCTCCCGCCTCCAGGGCACGCTTTGACGCGCCGCGTCAGTTTTTTCTCGAGAGCGCAGTTTACCTCCCCCCGAGTCCGGGTCCTTTCACGGCGACTGAACGCCACGGAGCCCGAGACACCATGCTGCGCACCACGCTCATCACCGCCCTGACCGCGCTGCTCATCACGCCGACGGCGGCCCACGCCCTCACCGTCCTCGGCGACGGCCGCATCCAGCTCACCTTCACGACCCCGGGCGTGAGCGCCGAGACCGCCCTCGACCCCGACGCCGACGACGCGGTCATCGCGCTCATCGACGGCGCCGCGGCGACGCTCGACGTCTGCCTCTACGACTTCAACCACGCGGGCCTCGTCGACGCCATCACCGCCGCCGCCGACCGCGGCGTGGCCGTCCGCTTCGTCGGCGACGCGGACGAGGCCGACCAGAGCGGCTACCTCGCGATGGACGCCGCGGGCATCCCGACCACCCTGCGCGTGGGCGGCGCCATCATGCACGACAAGTTCGTGGTCGTGGACGGGCGCTTCGTGGCGACGGGCTCCATGAACTACTCGGACGCCGGCGTCTTCCGGAACAACAACAACGTGCTCCTCGTCGACGACGCGCAGCTCGCCGCCGACTACACCACCGAGTTCGAGCAGATGTTCGTCGGCGGCGCCTTCGGTCGCTCGAAGGTCGCCTTCGCGCGCACCCCGGTCACCCTCGGCCAGACCCGCATCGACGTCGCCTTCAGCCCGGCCGACGACCCGGAGCTCGTCCTCGAGGACACGCTCGCCACCGCGCAGCACGCCGTCTACTTCATGATCTACTCCTTCACCCGCGAGGAGCTCGCCGCCCAGCTGATCGCCGCCAAGCAGGCCGGCGTCGACGTCGTCGGCATCTACGACAGCTTCGGCGCGACCAACGCCTACTCCACCGACGAGACCCTCGCCGCCGCCGGCGTCCCGGTCCTCCTCGACGGCAACGAGAACCAGATCGGCGCCAGCGGCGGCAAACTCCACCACAAGGTCATGATCATCGACCCCGGCACCGAGAACGCCATGGTCGTCACCGGCTCCTTCAACTGGTCCGACAACGCCAGCCACGACAACGATGAGAACCTCGTCATCCTGCGCGGCCCCGAGGCCATCGGCCCCTTCATGACCGAGTTCTGCGACGTCTTCGACGCCGCCCTCCCCCACCCGGCCAACACCGTCGCCCTCCCCGACCCCTGCGGCACCGACCACCTCGGCATCGACGACGGCACGGTCGGCCCGACGGTCCTCATCAACGAGCTCCTGCCCAACCCCGACGGCACCGACACCCCCGAGGAGTACGTCGAGCTCGTCAACGTGAGCGACGCCATCGTCGACCTCTCCGGCTGGCACCTCGGTGACGCCGCCGACGACGCCCGCCACGTCTTCGCCGCCGGCACCACCCTCGAGCCGGGCGCCGCCCTGGTCGTCTACGGCGGGGCCAACGCCGCCGAGCCCGAGCGCCTCGTCGCCTCGACCGGCAACCTCAGCCTCAACAACGCCTCCGAGACGGTCCACCTCTTCGACGCCGCCGGCGCCCTCGTCGACTCGGTCACGACCGGCAGCGCCACCTCGGGCGTCGCCTTCAACCGCGTCGAGGACGGCGTCGGCGGCCAGCTCGTCCTCCACACCGCCATCGCCCCGACCGGCGCCGCGATGTCCCCCGGCCTCCGCGCCGACGGCACCCCGTGGCTCGTCCCCGGCCAGGCCCTCGTCGTCCTCAACGAGCTCCTCCCCAACCCGACCGGCACCGACCTCGGCCAAGAGTACGTCGAGCTCGTCAACATGGGCGTCGTCGCCGCCGACCTCTCCGGCTGGCGCCTCGGCGACGCCGCCTCCGACAGCCGCCACGTCTTCGCCGCCGGCACCGTCCTCGAGCCCGGCCACGCCCTCGTCGTCTTCGACCGCGGCGACCACAGCGCCATCGCCAACGCCATCAACGCCTCCACCGAGACCCTGTCGCTCAACAACAGCGGCGAGACCGTCACCCTCTACGACGCCGACGGCGTCATCGTCGACGCCGTGACCTGGACCAGCGCGAGCGAGGGCGTGGCCTTCAACCGCGCCACCGACGGCGACCCCGGGGCGGCCTTCGTCGACCACGACCTCGCCGCCGGCGCGACCGGCACCACCTCCCCCGGCCTCCGCGTCGACGGCAGCACCTGGGGCGACGCCCCCGTCGTCGAGCCCCCGGTCGTCGAGGAGCCGCCGGCGCCGGTCCCGACCGCCATGAGCGTCACCTGGTCCGGCGCCATCGCCCAGGGCGCGTGGCTCGACTTCGGCAGCTTCGACGCGGTCGAGGGCAGCTTCGTGGTCACCCTGACCGGCACCGGCGACGCCGACCTCTACGTCCGCCAGGGCGCCGCCCCGACCCTCGACGCCTGGGACTGCCGCCCCTGGGCCTGGGGCTCCGACGAGTCCTGCACCCTGACCGCCCCCGGCACCTTCCACGTCGCGGTCTACGGCTACGCCGCCGCCGACTTCACCATCACCATCAGCTACGTCGGCCTCGCCGACGCCCAGCCCGCCGCCACCGGCGCCGCCGACGTCGTCATCGCCTCGCTCCTCGCCGACCCCAACGGCACCGACCTCGGCCACGAGTACGTCGTCCTCGAGAACCGCGGCGACGCCGACGCCGACCTCTCCGGCTGGACCCTCAGCGACGCCTCCTCGGTCCGCCACACCTTCGCCGACGGGACCGTGCTCGCCGCCGGCGCCTCGCTGGTCCTCTTCGACCGCGGCGACCACGGCGACGCCCTCGTCACCTCGACCGGCACCCTGTCGCTCAACAACGGCGGCGACACCCTCACCCTCCTCGACGCCGCCGGCACCCAGGTCGACGCCCTCACCTACGCGGCCGTCAGCGCCGGCCAGATCGTCGAGCGCGCCGAGTAGCGCCCCCCCGGCGCCCGTTCCACGCGCGGGAGGTCCCCCTCGGGAGGCCTCCCGCGCGCGCGTTTCGACGACCCACACCGCGAGCGCGCCATGATTTGCGCTAGACTCCCGGGTCCATCGGGAGGTCCCATGCCGTCGCCGCTTCCGCGCCTCGCCCTCGCCCTCGCCCTGCTCCTCGCCCTCGGCGGGTGCGGCGACGACCCCGCCGAGACCGGCGACACCGACGACACCGGCTTCGGCGACACCCTCGCCGGCGTGGACGTGGACGACGCCGGTGGCGACGCGGACGAGGCCGATGCGGACACGGTCGAGACGCCCGCCGAGCCCGTGGACCTCGTCGACGTCTTCGTCGGCACCGGGGCGACGCTGATGAACTTCGGCGCCGTCTACCCGGGCCCCCAGGTCCCCTTCGGGATGGTCGCCCTCTCGCCCGACACCGACGGCACCATCGGCGCCAGCGCGACCGCCGCGCACGCCGGCGGCTACCTGTACCAGGACACCGACGTCCTCGGCTTCTCCCACATCCACCTCGCCGGGACCGGCATCGGCGACTACGGCAACCTCCTCGTCCTGCCCGCCGTCGGCGACCCGGCCACGCTCGTCGCCGCCGGCCGCCTCCCTTCCCTCCCCCTCGACCACGCGCGCGAGACCGCCGAGCCGGGCTACTACCGCCTCGAGACCGACGCCGTGACGAGCGAGCTCACCGCGACCGCCCGCACCGGCCTCCACCGCTACACCTTCGCAGTCGGCGCGGAAGGCGCGGGTATCGACCACGGCGTCCTCTTCTTCGACGTCACCCACGCCATCGGGACCGGCGAGGCCACCGACAGCCGCGTCACGGTCGACCCCGCGACCGGCGAGCTGAGCGGCTTCGTCCACAACCGCGGCGACTTCTCCGGCCGCTTCGACGGCTTCGACCTCTTCTTCGTCGCCGTCCCCGACCGCGTCCCCGTCGCGACCGGCACCTGGGACGAGGCCGGCTACGTCGCCGACCGCGCCGAGGCGACCGGCACCGCCTCGGGCGCGGCCCTCGTCTTCGACACCGCCAGCGAGCGCGCCGTCGTCCTGCGGGTCGGCATCTCCTTCGTCGACGAGGCCGGCGCGCGCGCGAACCTCGCCGCCGAGGCGACCGGCCGCGGCTTCGACGAGGTCCGCGCCGAGACGCGCGCCGCCTGGGTCGAGACCCTCGGCGTCGTGACCGTCGAGGGCGGCACCGACACCCGCCGCCGCCTCTTCTACACCGCGCTCTACCACGCGCAGCTCATGCCGACGCTGCTCACCGACGTCGACGGGCGCTACCGCGGCCTCGACAAGGCCGTCCACACCGCCGACGGCTTCCTCTACTACAGCGACTTCTCGCTCTGGGACACCTACCGCACCTTCCACCCGCTCGTGTCGCTGCTCTGGCCCGACCGCCAGGCGGACTTCCTGCGCTCGCTCACCGCCATGGCCGCCGACGGCGGCGCGATGCCGGTCTGGCCCCTCGCGACCGGCGAGACCGGCTCGATGATCGGCACCAGCGCCGACGTCGTCTTCGGCGACGCCTACGGCAAGGGTATCGCCGGCGTCGACTGGGAGGCCGCCTACGCCGCGATGCGCGCCCTCGCCACCGCCCCGGCGCCCGCCGGCAAGCCCGGACGCGACGACTTCACGGCCTGGGACGCCCACGGCTACGTCCCCTCGGACCTCGCGAGCGGCTCGGTCTCCAAGACCCTCGAGTACGCCCACGACGACTACTGCCTCGCCCGCCTCGCCGAGGCCCTCGGCGAGGACGCCGACGCCGCCCTCTTCGACGACCGCGCGACCTGGTGGAAGCACCTCTGGGACGCCGACGCCGGCTTCCTCGCGCCGCGCCAGGCCGACGGGACCATCCCCGCCTACGCCCACGACAAGGTCATCGCGCCCTACGTCGAGGGCACCGCCTGGCAGTACCTCTTCATGGTACCGCACGACGCGCCCGGGCTCGTCGCGCTGATGGGCGACGCGGCGACCTTCACCGCGCGCCTGTCGACCTTCATGGAGGAGGGCCGCGACCGGTTCCTGTGGGAGCTCCCGAGCGCCTACTACTACCAAGGCAACGAGCCCGACATCGTCGCCCCCTGGCTCTTCGGCTTCGGCGGCCGCCCCGAGCTGACGCGCTTCTGGACGGCCTGGGTGGCCGACCACATGTACGCCCTCGAGTCCTGGGGGCTCGACGGCAACGACGACGGCGGCACGCTGTCGGCGTGGTACGTCTTCGCCGGCCTCGGGCTCTACCCGCTCACCTGCACCGGCGACTACGCGCTATCGGCGCCGCTCTTCGACCGCGTGGTCGTCCACCGCGCCGCGGGCGACGTCGTCATCACCCTCGGCCCCGACCCCGACGGCGAGGTCCGCCTCGACGGCGCCGTCCACCCGAGCCACCTCCTCGCCCACGACGCCCTCGCGAGCGGCGCGACCCTGGAGCTACCGGAGCCCCCCGCCACCCCCGAGTGACCGGCGTCCCGGGGCCCGTGGGCGTCCCTTGGCCTGTGGGCGCCCCGGCCACGACGACCCTTGGCCTGTGGGCGTCCCGCCCACGGCGTCCCACCCCTGCCGTCAGGGCGCGGTCCCCGGGTGGTGCTCGAGGAGCTCCATCAGGAACTGCGTCTTGCCGCCGCTCGTCTGCTCGAAGCGCACCGGCGCCCCCGGCAGCGAGGTGGCGAACCAGGCTCGGAGGACGCTGTCGCCGCCGTCCTGGCCCGGCGCCCGGATGGTGTAGAGGCGGGTGTCGAACACCCCCGCCGGCACCTCGACCCGGGCGTCCTCGATCGTCGTCGACGCCTGCGGCCAGAGGGCGTGCCCGACGAGCTCGTCCCAGGTGACCTCGTCGTCCTGCGGCGGCCCGAGCGGCGCGCCGTCGAGGGTGGTCATCACGGCGCGCAACGTCGCCCCCGCGTCGTCGGCGCGGGTGAAGGTCAGGGTCCGGACGGCGGGCGGCCCGTCGCCCTGGCCGACGCGGAAGACGTAGGTGCGACCGGGCTCGGTGGCGGCCCGGATCTGCGCGGCTGTGAACGGCGGCGGCGCCAGCTCGGGTCCGGCCTCGTCCGCGGCGGGCGGGGCGCTCTCCGCGGGCGGGGCGCTCTCCGCGGGCGGAGCGGTCGCCCCAGTGGTCGAGCCGCAGGCCGGCGCCACGGCGAGGAGGGACACGAGGAGGAGCGCGCTGGGAAGACGTCGGTTCATCCCCGGACTCTAGCAGCAATACCGGTCACTTAGGGATAGCCCTCTGAGATCGAGCCCATCTTTCCGCCACGGAGGCCACGGAGGGCACGGAGGATGTTTGGCCGCTCGAGCCGAAACCCCCGGCGCGACCTGGTCCCCCCTCCGTGAGCTCCGTGCTCTCGGTGGCAAAAATGACGTGCCGGTTCAGCGCCTTGTGGCCTGTCTGATCGGCATGGACTCCAGCAGCGCCCGCCGCGCGGTCATTCGAGCCGGGCCCGCACCACCACGAGCCGCTCGTAGCCGGGCTCGCGCGTGAGCTCGACCGCCTCGCCCGCCGACGGGACCAGCGTCAGCGGCGCCGAGCCGTGGAGCACCAGGATCGCGGCGCCGTCGGCCTGCGGAACGGCGGCTTGGAGCGACAGGGGATAGTAGCTGCCCGGGAGCCGCTGGAGCAGGAGCCCGGCGGCGACCAGGGCGCCGTCGGCGCGCCAGCTCCCGAGCACGACGCCGGACCAGTTGACGCCGTCGGCGCCGGAGGTCGACTCCGGGATCGGGAAGGACGGGCCTGCGTCCCCGGCCGGCTCCACCACGCTCCCCGACCACCAGCTCGCGACGCTCATGAACCCACCCGGCGCCGGGACGATGGGGGACGGCACGTCGAGGGCCGCGCTCACGTCGCCGTCGCGGCTCACCCGCGCGACCAGGTAGCCGTGGGAGCCGTAGGCCGGGACCGTCCGCAGCTCGCCCGCGTCGTCGGGCTCGACCCCGTCGGCGCCGTCGATGCGCAGCTCGATCCCGTCGGCGCCGTCGCCGCGGATGAAGGTCGCCGGCCGCGGTCCGTTCGAGTAGTGGGCGATCCGCCGGGCCCAGGCGAAGCGCGGGCGCCCCTCCGCCACGGCCCCGACGTCCCAGCGCGCGACGAAGATGTCCATCGCCGGGTCATCGTCCGAGGACACGCTCTCGAGCGCCGCCTCCTCCGCCGTCCCGGCCCCGAAGACCGACGCCACGCCGAGGGGATAGCCCCCGAAGTCGCCGACCGCGAAGAGAGCGTCCCCCACGACGCGGACCTGGTTGATGGTGCTCCCCGCCGCGCCCCCGAGCTGCTCGGCGAAGCGGACGTCGAGCGCGCCGTCGACGCCGAGGACGAAGGCCCGACCGGGGTAGCCCCAGCCCTCCTCCTCGGGGAAGGCGGGCCCGTCGGGCACCGCGAGCGCCTGGGCGTTGCCGGCGATGACCACGCCCCCGTCGGCGGTCTCGGCCAGGGCGCGCACCTCCCCCGAGTGGGGCGTCGACGCGACGAGCCGCGCTCGCACGGGGGCTCCGTCGGGCGTCAGCACCGCGACGAGGAGCTGCGGGCCGTCGGTCGTCAGCCGCTGCTCGCCCGCGGTCCCGGGCGCGAGCACGACCTCGCCGTCGACGACCGAGGCCAGCGCCAGGTTTCCGTCGGCGAGGGGCAGGACGGGCGCCGTCCCGTAGCCGATGCAGCGGTCGCACAGCCAGGTCAGCGCGGCGACGTCGCCGTCGGGCGTGACGCGGGTGAGGAGCGCGTGCGCGTAGCGCTCGTCCGAGGCGACGATCTCGCGGCCGCCGAAGGTCACGGTCCCGTCGAAGGTGGCGACCACCACGACGCCCCCGTCGGGGAGCCCGGCGACCGCAGGCCACCCGACGGACGCCCCCGAGGACTGGTCGGATTGGATCGCCCACGCCAGCGCCGTGGGCCGCTCCTCCGGGTCGGGGGCCGGCCCGAGCCCGGTGTCGTTCGGGGCCGCGTCGTCGCCAGCGTCGATCGCCGCGTCGGCGAGCGCGTCGTCGCCGTCCACCGTGTCGGCCGCGCTCTGAAGGGCGTCGTCAGAGGTGTCTACGGAGGCATCGACGCGGGACCCGGCGGGGTCGGAGCACGCGGCGACGAGAACGAGGAGGAGAAGGGAGAGAGGCTTGGTCATGCCCGGGGTCATTTCAAGCCCCGTGCCAGCAAGAAACCCCAATAAAAACAGAACCTACCCCGATCCGGCGGCGAGAAGAAGCAAAACAGGATTACACCTCAACGCAAACTCTCCTTACACCTCGGGGTCCGCCTCGCATCCGAGCGCCCCCGTCGCCGATGATCACGCCCGTGACGGCACCCGTGACCGCCGGGAGCACCCTGACGATCGTGGTCGGAGGGCGCGGCCTCCCGGAGCAGCCCGCGGGCGGCCCGGTCGCCGGTGGCTATGGCGGCGGCGGGACCTCGGGAACCATCTACGGCAGGGGCGCCGCTCAGAAGGTGACGGCGCCCGACACGACGTGGGTGTCGACCATGCTGAAGAAGTCGCCGGGATCGTCGAGGACCTGGGTCGAGAAGTCGTACTCGACCAGGAAGTGGAGCGTCGGCGTGACGTGGAAGGCGACGCCCACCAGCGCGGTGACGACGCCGTCGCCGTGCCCCGCGCGGGCGGCGTAGTCGGCGTCGGGGTCCCCCTCCTCGGGGGAGCGGCCGAGGTGCCACCAGAACGCCCAGCCGACGCCGACGTACGGGGTCACGAGGTCGCCGATGTCGTAGCTGGCCATCGCCACCACCGGCACCGTCAGCGAGACCGCGCCCTCCTGCATCCACCAGCCGCCGAAGCCGACGCCGAGGCCGAGCGAGACCTGGAGCGGCGAGGCCGGCTCCATGAAGCCGTAGCGGCCATCGGCGAGGAGGCCGTCGCCGAGGAGGGTGCGGACGCCCACGTCGACCCGCTCGTCGACGCCGGTCCGGTAGGCGATCTGGAGCGGGTAGTTCTCGATGGAGCGCTCGCCGCGCTCCTCGTCGAGGCGGTTGTCGAGGTAGCCCAGGCCGATCGTCACGTCGTTCTCGCCGACCGGCGTGGTGCGCGCGGTGTGCAGCTGGGCCGCCGCGCAGCCGGTCAGGAGCGGCAGCAGGACGAGGAATGTGTGAAGTGATGGGGTCAGACCCCGCATGCTCACACTTTGCATCACAGGGCCTCCAGCGCCTGGACGATGGCGTCGCGGTCGCCGGCGTGCTGGTCGCACAGGGCGCGCAGCTCGTCGCGGGTCGGCGGGGCCGCGTTGGCGCGGAGCCGCACCTCGACCTGGTCCTCGACCAGCAGCGCGTAGTCGGCGGAGGCGTAGCCGGTGAAGTCGCACCAGCCGGCGTCCACGACCTCGGGCTCGAAGCCGGCGACGTACTCGGCCTTGGCGCGGACCGCCTTGACGCCGATGACGGCCCAGTAGATGACCTCGGCGGCGAAGGGGTCGGCGGCCACCGGCACGATGACGCGGCTGTCGGCGACGACGTCCTCGTCGGCGGTCCAGCCGTCGAGCCAGCTGCGCGCCTCGTCCATGGCCGTCGTCAGCGCCTCGGCGTCGAGCTCGTCCTCGAGGAGCGAGGTCGCCGGGTCGAGGCCGACGCTCTGCGCGGACAGCGCGTAGAGGCCGTAGAAGCGCCGCTCGAGCCCACCGAGCGCCTGGGCGATGGTCTCGTGGCGCGCGTCGGAGAGCAGCTGGCCGGTCGCCTCGCCGCCGAGCACGCCGTCGAGCCAGGTCGCGACGAAGCGGTAGGCGCGCGCGGTCCGCAGGTAGTAGGTCGGGAAGGGCTCGACCGGGAAGCGCGGGGAGACCTCGAAGGTCGGCGCGGGCGCGGCGGTCGCGGCGCCGCCCTTCTGGAGCTGCTTGGCGTGGGTCTCGCGGGTCTGGGTGATGATGCTCTTGAAGGTGTCGAGGAGCTTCTTCTTGTAGCTCGCCGTCAGGAGCAGGTGGTCGCTCTCGGGGCCGCGGTCGGGGAGGAGCAGCGTCTCGAGGGCGTGGAGCTGGTAGTCGTACCAGCCGCTGTCGGGGTCGGGGCTGAGGTCGAGGCTGCCGTCGCGGATGGCGGCGATGAGGAGGTCGATGAACGACGTGTCGGACGGCGGCGGCGTGTCGCAGAAGTTGGCGTTGTAGAAGCGCGAGTCCTTGCTCGCCGAGGCCGGCAGCACGGCCAGGTAGGGGTAGGCCTCCGGGCACGGGAAGCGCTCGGGGTGCGTGGCGACGAAGGCCTCGCGGACGGCGTCGAGGGCGTCGAGGGAGGCGAGGCCGTCGACGGCGTCGAAGAGCGCGGTCGGCGGGTAGGCGACGTAGGGGTTGGTCAGCCCGCGGTAGGTGGCGAGGACGCGCTCGTAGGCCTCGGCGAGCTCGGCGTCGGCCTCGAGGACGACCGCCATCGCGACGAACATGCCGAGCTGGCTGCCGAGGGCATCGCCGCCCTGGTTCTGAAGCAGCCGGTCCTGCTTGAAGATCGACTCGAGGGCCGCGTCGCCGGCGTAGAAGCCCATCGGCCGCGCGTTGCCCGGATCGCGCTCGAAGTCGGCCTGGACCGTCTCGGCGGCGGCGACGAGCTCGCTCGGGAGCGTCTCGGAGAGCGCGACGTCGGCGTAGCCGAGGGCGGCGGCGATGAAGACGAGCGCCTGGTCGACGTGCGCCCGCTGGGCCACGGTCGCCTCGTCGCGCGCGGCGCGGAGGGCCGCCGCGAGCCGCGTCAGGACCTCGCGCTTGCCGACGAGGGCGCCCGGGAGGCCCTCCTCGAGGGTCAGCTCGACCCGCGCGTAGACGGCGTCGTTGGCGTGCTTGGCGGCGCCGTTGACCACCTCCATCGAGGGGATCGACGTCACGTCCCACACGCCGCCGAGCTGGTCGAGGGCCTCGGCGCGGGTGGCGAAGAGCTTGCCATCGAGCGGCTCGAGGTCCCCCTCGAAGGGGAGGATGTCGAGCTTGGCGACGGAGCCGCTCTTGTTGAGGGTCACCTCGCACTCGCCGTAGTGATCGACGACGGTCAGCGCGGCGTCGTAGGCGGGGTGCTTGTCCTCGATGCGGTCGTCCTCGAGCTGGTCGTCCTTCTGCTTCTCCTCCTGATTCGAGACGAGGGTCTCGACCCCGAGGGTGTCGATCGGCGAGAAGCAGCCGCTCAGCGACGGCACCAGCGTACCGAGGAAGAGGGTCGCGGCGAGGGCGTACGGCAGGGGGCGGAGGGGGAGTCGGGCGTTCATCGGGGGCTCCTTCTCGCGGTGGTCGGCAGCCACCGCAACGGTCTCGGTGCCATGAATAGCAATCCCCGGGCCAGATCCGCATACCACCCGGCGAGCCCGCTGTCGCCTGCTCCTGCGCGCCCCTGACGCCCGCGCCCGGCCCCACGCGCCATGATCACCGCGCCACAACTGTAGAGCAGGTTGACACCCAAACACACGCCGTTGTTGCGGGCAGGATCGTCGCTCAGCGCGACCGCATTCGACTCCGGGCCGCGCGCCAGCGCGTGGCGACGCCGTCACGCATCGAGGGGCCGGGGCATGCGCCGCGGCGCGCGGACTCGGCGCGCGCGGGTCAGCGGCGCG
>SBGO01000446.1 GCA_006226565.1 Deltaproteobacteria bacterium
TCGGCGCCGTCGGCGGCCCGGTCGACCCCGACGCCCTGCCCGAGGCGATCCGGGAGATGCTGAGCGCGCACATCCCGCGCGCCACGGCGCCTCCCGCGGGCACCGCGCGGGCGGCGACGGCGACGACGATCGACTTCGACGAAGCCTTCGTCTTCCGCGGCGACGCGATGGTCGTCACCGGCACGGTGGTCGACGCGCGCCGCGCCCCGGTCACCACCGGGAGCGTCCAGATCCTGCTCCTCTACGGTCGCGAGGGGCACGCGGTGGCGCTCCTCGGGACGGCGCTCGTCGACGCCGAGGGCCGCTACCGGGCCGAGGTCCGGGTGCCCGACAAGCAGCCGCCCGGCGACTACGACATCATCGCGGAGTACATGGGCAACGCGATCTGGGCCCCGTCGGTGAGCCCCTGAGCGCGATGCTGCTAGAGTCGCGGCCGCGGCGACGCCACGCCGCCCTCCATCCAGCGGAGCCCCCATGTTGAAGCGAGCCCTGATGACCCGTGTCGCCGACCTCACCCAGCGCTTCGGCGACGAGAAGCAGCGCGCCGGCGCCCTGACGATCGGCGGCATGGCGGCGCTCGCCGCCGGCCTCAAGGGCCCGGGGCTGGCGATGTTCGCGCGCGGCGCCCGCGAGCTCGAGGCGCGCTGGCGGGCCGACCACGGCTTCACCGGCGGCCTCGCCGAGCGCTGGGAGCGCGCCGTCGCGTTCTACGACGCCCAGCACCGCGACCCGACCAACCGTGCGCTCCACATGATCGGCATCCCGATGATCGTGGGCGGCGCCGTGGGGCTCGTCGCCTCGCCGCGCTTCACCCCACCGTGGGCCGCGTCGGTCGCGCTCTTCGGGGCCGGCTGGGCGCTCAACATCCTCGGCCACGCACGCTACGAGAAGAACGACCCCGCCTTCCTCGACGATCCGCTGAGCTTCATCGCCGGGCCGGTCTGGGACGTGAAGAACCTCGTGTCGGGCCGGCGCCCGGCGACCGGCGCGGCCTGAGCGCCCTCAGTCGCCGAGGCCGAGCAGCTCCCGCGCCGCCAGGCCGAGGATGAGCCCCGCGTCGCCGTCCGGGCGCGCCTCGAGGACGACGACGCCCTCGGCGACGACGGTCAGCCCGGCCAGCGCCTCCGCGGCGGCGTCCCAGTCGTCGCGACCGGGCAGCACCAGCGCGATCGCGTGGGACGCGCGGACCTCCGGCCCCTCCTCGCCGAGGAGCGCCGTCGCCTGGCGCACCGCGGCCGCGCCGTGCCAGCGCAGGAGCGCGAGCTGCAGCACCAGGTAGTCGGCCTCGGAGAAGCGGTAGCGCTGGGCGATGGCGTGGGCCGGATAGGCGACGCCCCGCTCCTCGAGCGCGGCGAGGACCGGCGCGAGCCGCCCGTCGACGTCCTCGAGGGCGGCCTCGGCGCCGGGATCGCGGCCGAGCCGGCACAACCCCAGCGTCCGCTCGGCCTCGAGCTGGAACACCGCGCGGAGCAGCGTCCCGGTGTCCATCAGCTCTCCTTGATCTGCTGCGCGAGGTAGTTCTGCACGCCGACCTGCTCGATGAGCTCGAGCTGGGCCTCGAGCCAGTCGGCGTGCTCCTCCTCGGAGACGAGGATGTCCTCGAAGAGGGCCCGGGTGCCGTTGTCGCCGGCCTCGCGGCAGGCGGCGATGGCGGCGTTGAGGCGCGGGATCGCCTCGCGCTCCAGCGCGAGATCGATGGCGAGCTGCTCGGGCACGGTCTCGCCGATGTTGATCTTGGCGAGGCGCTGCATGTTCGGGACGCCGCCGAGGTAGAGGATCCGATCGATGAGCGTGTCGGCGTGCTTCATCTCGTCGATGCTCTCGTGCCGAATCTTGTGGGCGAGCCGCTCGTAGCCCCAGTTCGCGCACATCTTGGCGTGGCAGAAGTACTGGTTGATCGCCGTGAGCTCGGCGGTCAGCACGTCGTTGAGCAGCGTCACGATGGTCTTGTCGGGCGGCGTCTTGGGCATCATCGTCTCTCCGGCAGGCGCGCGCTCCCCCGCGGCGGCGCGCGCGTCTCTGTGTCCTGGTGTTCTCCCGCGACCCCGGCTGGAGGCCGCGTGGCGAGCAGGAACCTACACCGACTCGGCCGCGCGCGCGAGCGTGGCCGGATCAGGCGCCGCGGAGCCCACCGTCCACGGGCGCCGTCGGCCCCGCGTCGGTCCGCGCCGCGCGTCGCTCGCGCAGCATCCCCGCGAGGTGCCTGCGGCATGCCCCGCAGTCCGTCCCCGCGCGGCACGCGCGCCCGATCGCCTCGACCGAGTCCGCGCCGTGCTGGATCGCGCCCCTGATCTCACGGTCCGAAACACCTTCGCAAACGCATACGATCATTTCACGCTCCGAGGTCGACTCCGGCGAACGGACAACTGATAACCATTCTCAAGATGCTCGGCAAGAGAGAGGGTTCTTTCCGGCTGTTTTTTCATGGCGATCCGACTCGCGGGCCGCGTCGGGCCGAATTCCCGCGCGTCGCGGGCCGGCTGCCCGCTGCCCTCGCGCGGCGCCGGACGGCGATCCCGCCGCTGTGGACGGCGCGACCGCTATTTGCTAAGCCGCGAAGCGACTCGCGCGCTCGTGACGCTGCACGGTCGCGCCGCTCCCCAAGGAGACGAATCATGACCAAGCCCATCCGCGTTGCTGTCACTGGGGCCGCCGGCCAGATCGGCTACAGCCTCCTCTTCCCGATCGCCGCCGGCGACATGCTGGGCCCCGACCAGCCCGTGATCCTGCAGCTCCTCGAGCTGCCGGTCGCCATGAACGCCCTCGAGGGCGTCGCGATGGAGCTCACCGACTGCGCGTTCCCGCTGCTGCACGGCATCGAGACCTCGGACGACCCGATGGTCGCGTTCAAGGACGCCGACGTCATCATGCTCGTGGGCGCCCGCCCGCGCACCGCCGGCCAGGACCGCGCCGACCTCATCAAGGCCAACGGTCCCATCTTCACCGGCACCGGCGAGGCCATCGACGCGGTCGCCGCGGACGACGCCAAGATCATCGTCGTCGGCAACCCCTGCAACACCAACGCCCTCATCGCCTCGTCGCGGGCCAAGCGCATCCCGCTCAAGAACTACACGGCGATGACGCGCCTCGACCAGAACCGCGCCATCGGCCAGATCGCCGCCAAGCTCGGCGCCGCGCCGAGCGACGTGAAGAACGTCTTCGTGTGGGGCAACCACTCCGACTCGATGGTCCCCGACTTCAGCCTCGCCACCGTCGGCGGCGTCGGCGAGGGCCGGAGCGTCACCGACCTCGTCGGTGAGGAGTGGCTGGGTGGGGAGTTCGACACCACCGTCCGGACCCGTGGCAAGGCCATCATCAACGCCCGCGGCAAGTCCTCGGCGGCGAGCGCGGCCTTCTCCGCCATCAACCACATCCACGACTGGTTCCTCGGCACCGGCCACAACGACTTCGTGTCGATGGCGGTCCCGTCGGACGGCAGCTACGGGATCCCCGAGGGCATCATCTACTCGTTCCCGTGCCGCATCACCGGCCCGTGGCAGTACGAGATCGTGAAGGACCTCGAGGTCAGCGCCGAGACCCTCGAGCGGATGCAGAAGTCCGCCAACGAGCTCCTCTCCGAGCGCGAGGCGGTGCAGGATCTCCTGTAGGACGAGGTCGCGCCCGCTGCGGCGCAACACGGCTCCGCCCCCGAAGAGCGCTCCGAGACGGCCCGCGGCCGCCTCGTGAGCGCTCTTCGCGTTCTCGGCGCTTTGTCGCGCCGCGGGTCTTGCTCCGACCTGGGACGACGGTGATACTGAGGCCCGGCTTCGACCCCGCTCCCCCGAGCTAGACGAGAGGATTCGACATGCGACGGCTCGCACTGCCCCTGATGACCGGCCTCGGCCTCACCCTCGCCGTGATGGCGTGCGGCTCCGACACCTCGACCACGACCTGTGGCGCGGGGACCCACCTGGAGAACGGGGTGTGCGTCGCCGACAACACCGCCGACACGTCGACCGGCCAGGACACCTTCCAGCAGGCCGACTCCACGGCGCCGACGGACACGCTGACCGCGACCGACACGGCGGTCGCCACCGACACCGCCGTCGCGACCGACACCGTCGTCAACACGGAGTGCACGACCGAGGAGGCCGGGGTCCGTGACGTCGGCGCGGGCTGCTCCAAGACCTGCCAGTGCCGGCAGGACATCGGGCTCAAGTGCCAGACCTTCGACTACTACCTGCCCGGCTTCTACTTCTGCACCAAGAAGTCCGACGGCAGCCTGAGCGACCTCGACGGGCACGTCTCGCTGCTCTTCCCGTCGGCGTGCTACGGCGGCACCCCGCAGTCCACCCGCCCGCCGCTCTACCAGCACAAGTGCGAGAGCCTGGCCGACTGCACGGCGCTCTCGGCCCAGTACACCCACTGCGGCACCTTCGACTTCGACTGGATCTCCGGCGGCTCCGGCACCCAGTGCCCGCAGGACGTCGGCGGCTCCCCGGGCACGCTCCAGACCCAGAAGACCTGCGTCATCGAGAGCCTCGAGCCCTTCGTGCCGTAGCGCTCGCGAACACGGTCCAAAGACAAACGCGCGGCCGTCACCGGTCGCGCGTTTTCTTTTTTTGGCGGGGGACGCTCAGGAGAGCAGGTGGTCGAGGATCTGGCGCGGCGACGGGTGGTTCGCCGTCACCCACGCCATCAGCTCGTCGGCCGGGGCGAGGCCGCGCTCGGTGTAGCGGGCGATGGGCTCGAGGTAGCCGACCTCGGTCTCGTGACCGTCGCGCGCCGCCTGCGCCGTGAGCCCGTAGCGCCCGATGGCGAGGAGCTCCCGCGCCAGATCCGCGGTGGTGTGGCCCCCCGGGACGCGCGCGTCGAGCGCGTCTCGGGCCACGTCGCAGCGATGCTGCAGGCGCTCGTCGAAGGTCCAGCGCTTCACCAGGTCCCAGGCCGCGTCCAGCGCCGTCTCGTCGTAGAAGAGGCCCTTCCAGAGCGCCGGGATGGCCAGCACCAGGTCCGGCGGCACGCAGTCGGCCGTGCGCACCTCGAGGTAGGTCTTGAGGCGCACGTCGGGGAAGAGCGTCGAGAGGTGGAGCTCCCAGTCCTCCATCGTCGCCGTGTGGCCGCGGAAGCCGTTCTTCCAGAACTCGCGGAACGGGAGCCCCGCGCAGTTGAGGTACTGGCCGTCGCGCACGATGAAGAAGAGCGGCACGTCGAGCGCCCAGCGGGCGTACTCCTCGTAGCTCGGCGGCTCGCCCTCGAAGGCGAAGCGCAGGAGCCCGGTGCGGTCCGGATCGGTGTCGTGCCAGACCCGGGCGCGGAAGCTCTTGTAGCCCGAGGCGACGCCCCCCTTGAGCGGCGAGTTGGCGAACATCGCGGTGACGATCGAGCTCACCCCGAGGGCCATCCGGAGCTTCCGCCCCATGTCCGCCTCGTCGGCGTAGTCCAGGTTCGCCTGGACGGTGCAGGTCGCCTGCATCATGTAGCGCGCGAGGTGGCCGCGCGTCGGCAGGTACTCCCGCATGATCCCGTAGCGGCGCTTCGGCATCCAGCCGATCGCGTCGAGCTCGTGGACCGGCTGCAGGCCCATCCACAGCCAGCGGACCGGCAAGACCTCGGAGACGTGGGCCAGATCGGCCAGGTGCCGATCCAGCTCGGCCTTCGCCTCGTGCAGGGTCTTGCGCGGCGCCCCACTCATCTCGACCTGGCCGCCCGGCTCGAGGGCGATCGAGCCGTCCTCGCCGGCGAGCGCGATCACCTCGCCGTGGTCGACGAGCGGCGTCCAGCCGCCGCTCTCCTCGAGCGCGCCGAGGAGCGCCCGGATCCCGGGCGTGCCGTCCTGCGGCCGGTACACGAGCGGCCGCAGCTCCGGCTCGAGGTACGCGAACTTCTCGTGCTCGGTGCCGACGTGGAAGTCCGACGGCGCACGCTCGCCGCGCCCGTGGTGCGCGACGAGCTGCCCGATCTCGGAGATCGGCGTCACATCGCCTGAGCCCTCGTGACTGCTCATGAACCCTCTGCGCGTGCCGTGCGCGTCGCGGTGAGCCCTCCCGCCGCGGCGCACATCGTAGGCACCGACCGCGACGAGGCGAGGTCGGATGGGCATGATCGGCGGTATCCGGGCCGCGCGACGTCGCGCGCGCCTCGCACGAGCGGCGGGTCCCGCCACCACGGCCGGGCTCGGCGCAGCGAGGCTGCGCGGCCGCGGCCGCGGTCAGCGGCGCCGCGTCACTTCTTCTTCGACTTCCGGCTCGAGCGCCGCGAGCGCCGCGTCGGGCGGTTCGCGTCCTCGCCCTCCGCCTCGGGCTCGGCCTCGACCGCGACCTCGACGGCCGCCGCCGGCTCGTCGTCGTCGGGCATCGCCTGGATCATCGTCGTCGCGTCCTCGGGCTCCGCCTCGTCGGGCATCGCCTGGAACATCGTCGTCGCGTCCTCGGGCTCCGCCTCGTCAGGCATCGCCTGGATCATCGTCGTCGCGTCCTCGGGCTCCGCCTCGTCCGCGGCGATGATGATCGACGGCGCCTCGTCGGCGATGATGATCGACGGCTCCTCGTCGGCGATGATGATCGACGGCTCCTCGTCGGCCACGATGATCGACGGCTCCTCGTCGGCCACGACGATCGACGGCTCCTCGTCGGCCACGATGATCGACGGCTCCGCCTCGAGCTCCTCGTCGGCCACGACGATCGACGGCTCCGCCTCGAGCTCCTCGTCGGCCACGACGATCGACGGCTCCTCGTCGAGGTCCTCGTCCGCCACGATGATCGACGGCTCCTCGTCGAGGTCCTCGTCCGCCACGATGATCGACGGGCGGCTCGAGAGCTCGACACCGAGCTCGCGCGCCTCCTCCTCGTCGACGAGCTCCGCGGCGTCGAGCTCGTCGAGGAGCGCCTCGTCGAGGAGCGCGTCCTCGTCGAGCGCCTCCTCCGGCGCCTCGGCGAGCGCCGCCTCGTCGTCGAGCAGCGCGCTCACCGGCTCCTCGTCCTGGGGCTCGTCCGCGGCCGCGAAGGCGTCGGCGTCGCCGAAGACGTCGCCCTCCGAGCCCGTGTCGTCGAGGGCCGCGAAGGGGTCGTCGCCGAGGTCGAAGGTCGCGCTCTCGAGGGCGTAGCTCGACGGCTCGAACTCTCCGAGGCCGTGGTCGCTCGGGCTCTCGAGGGTCACCTCGGCCGCCGCGAGCTCCGCCAGGTCGGCGATCGGCTCGGACACGTCGAGCACGTCGGCCCCCAGCTCATCGGCCGCCGCTGCGGCCTCGGCCTCGGCGGCCGCGCGCTCCAGCGAGTCGAGGTAGTGCTCGGCGAAGATCGACAAGATCCCCTCGCGGGTCGGAAGGGTCGCGTGGTCGACGAGCAGTCCGATCTCGACGGGCGGGATGATCTCCATGGGTTCCCCTCGCGGTGGGTGGCCGTTGTTGCAAAGGAAGGCCGGCGACGCCGCCTATGGCGCCCCGTGCCGGTCGTGGTCTCAGATACGGACCGGGGGATGCTCCTCGGTCCAGCCCTGGATCAGCGCGCGATCCGAGTCGGAGAGGTTCAGGAGCTCCACGCCCATCCCGGGCGGGCCCCCAGCCTCGCCGCGCTGACGCCGCCAGCCGACGATGCCGGTCGCCTCGAGCAGCCCCGAGCCGAGCCCGACGCGCACCCGCACCTCGCGCCCGACCTTCAGCAGGTTCGGGGTGGAGATGAAGACGCCGGGCACGTCCTCGGGCCCGTCGTCGCGGTAGGCGAAGAAGTGGTTGTCCTCGACCCCGTCGATCAGGGCCTCGAGGGTGATGCGGAACTGGTTCGTGCGCGCCCGCGCCCGCCCCTTGCGGCGCCGCGTGACCTCGTCCTCGCCGCGCGAGCCGGGGGCCTCGGAGCGCTTCGGGGAGTCGCTCGAGACGTCGCCGCCGACGACCTCGAGGGGCTCGCGGCCGATGTCGTTCGACGCGCTCTTGTGCTGGGTATGACGCACCGACGACGACACCGGGGCCGAGCCCCCAGGCGGTCCGTGGGCCTGGCGCGCAGAGGCGGGCTCCTCGTCCTCGTCCTCCTCGCCGTCATCGTCATCGTCGCTCTGGAGCGAGGCCGACGAGGTGATGAGCTCGCGCAGCGCCTCGGAGATCTCGCGCTCCCGCTCGAGGAGCCGCTTCTCGACCTCCGCCGTCGCGCCCTCGGCCTGATCGATCGCCTCGTAGCGCTGGGCGACGAGGGCCTCGCGCTCCTCGACGAGCGCGGTCCGGATCTCGAGCAGCTCGCGCCGCCGCTCGATCATCACGCTCCGCTGGTCGGCGAGCCCGACGCCGCCCTGGGGGAGGCCCCCGGCGCCGCCGTCGTCGCTCAGGCGCTCACCCACGAGCAGGCTGGCCTCGGGTCCGATCGCCTCGGCGCGGCGCCGCAGGTTCGCCTCCTGCTCGGCCACGTAGCTCACGAGGTTCAAGAGCGTCTTGTTGCGCTTCTTGAAGGCGCGCTCGGACTGGACGACGCCCTGCTCCTGCTCCATGAGGGTCGCCTCCCACTCGGCGAGCCCGCGCTCACGCTCGAACAGGGCCTGTTCCTCGATCAGCAACGCATCCTTGTCCGCCATGGTCTCGCCCCCCCGGGTCGACGTTGTTCCAACGGGTCCTGCGCTCGGGCGACGCGCTGGCCGCCGCCCTACCGCTCAGCGCATCCCCGCCAGCTGCTGCTCTCGGCGCTCGAGGAGCGGGTGGCGACCGTGGCGGTTGAAGAGCTCGTTCAGGAGCCCCGCCGCCTCGCCCACGAGGCCGTTGTTGATGTAGAAGTCGAGCTCGCGCAGATCCTCCTGCAGCGCGCTCGGCGGCGGGCCCACCGCGGCCCCCGGCATCGCGAGGGACAGCGCCGACTCCTCGAGGTGCTCGCGCACGTCTTCCGGGATGAAGGCGTCGTCCACGATGGTGTTCTCGGCGCCGCCCCCGAAGCCGATCTCGTCCTCGTCGTCGAAGTCGAAGTCGAAGTCGTCGAACTCCTCCGCCTGGGCCGGCGAGGGCCGACGCTTGCGGGAGGTCGCCGGCCGGGCGCGGCTCGACTCGGGCACGAACTCCAGGGTCTGCCCGGCGGCCTCGGTGCCGGTCTGGCCGAGGGCGTCCCGCGCGCTCATGTCGTTCGGGTCGAGCATGAGGATGCGCGCGTAGCACTCGTCCCGCTCGTGGATGAGGCCGCTCTCGTCGTAGTGGCGGGCCATCTCCTTGAGGACGGTGACGGACTTGTGCACCTGCCCGAGCTGGTTGAAGGCCTCGGCGAGCAGCCCCAGGATCTCGAGGTCGCGCGGCTTCGCCTCGAAGGCCGTCTTGAGCTTGGCGAGGGCGCGCTGCGGCTCCTCCTGGGCGATGTAGGAGGCGGCCAGGGTGCGCGCGATCTCCAGCTCGTCGGGCTTGTGGTAGAGGAGCCGCTCGGCGACCACCTGGAAGTCGGTCTCCGCGGCGCGCTCGTCGAGCGCCACCGCCACCGCGCGCAGCTCGGCGACAGCCTCTTCCCGCAGCCCGATGGCGCTATAGCCCTCGGCCAGCCGGAGCCGGTCGCCGAGGTTCTCCTGGTCGAGCTTCAGGATCTCCTGGGTGACCTCGAGGCGCGCGCGCGCGGCGTCGACCCCGGTCGCGCAGTCGAGCGCGGTCTGGAAGCGCCCCGCGGCCTCCTGGTAGAGGCCCTGCTCGGCGTAGAGGCGCCCGAGCGCGGCGTGGGCGTGCCGGTTCTTCGGGTCGAGCTGGACCACGCGCAGATAGACCGCGAGCGCCTTGAGGCCGAAGTTGTTGGCCTCGTAGTCCGTGGCCGCGCTGGTGTACACCTCGACCGCGCGCTTGGGCTCTCCGCCCCGCTCGTAGAGGTCGGCGAGCTCGAGTCGGGCGCGCATGTCTTCCTTGTCGTCCACGACCAGACGCTCCACCTCGGCGATGGCCTTCTTGACCTGCCCGCGCTTGAGGTAGCGCTGAGCCGAAGCGACGAGCTTTTCTTTGTCCACCGCGGTGATCGGCATGTCTCCGGCCGGGCTAGGGGCCCGGTCACCCGGGCTGTGGATCCGCGTAACAGTAGCAGGAGCGTCTGGCGTGCGCTACCCGCCCTGCTCTCCTGCCCCTCCGAGCTCCGGAGGGGCGCGAGCGAGCCACTCCGGCGCCGCTCAGCTCGCCCCGCGAAGATGCCCCACGAGCGCGCGGAGGCCCAGCAGATAGCTGTCTTTTTGAAAGCCCATGATGCGTCCGAGCACGACGTCGGCGATGAGCGAGGTGTGGCGGAAGCTCTCGCGCGCGTACACGTTCGAGAGGTGGACCTCGACCGTCGGCAGGCCCACGGCCACGAGCGCGTCGCGGATGGCGACCGAGGTGTGCGTGTAGGCGGCCGGGTTGATGATGATGCCGTGGATGCCGTCGATGGAGGTGCGCTGGATCGCGTCCACCAGCTCGCCCTCGCCGTTGTGCTGGCAGCTCACCAGGTCGCAGCCGAGCTCGCCCGCCAGCATGCCGAGGCGCTGATCGATGTGGCCGAGGCTCGCGCTGCCGTAGATCCCGGGCTCGCGCTGCCCGAGCATGTTGAGGTTGGGGCCGTGGATGACGGCGATCTTGAGCTTGGCGGTCGGCGGCATGGGGGCTCCGGGGGAGGGCTAGGCGTCAGCGCGCCCGGCGGCGCGAGGTGACTCGGCGAAGCAGCGTCCTGAGCTGCTCGACGCGGGCGTCCCGCGCGACGTCCCCGCGCGACGCGGCGAGCTCGCGCTCGAGCGCGGCCAGGCGCTGGCGGAGGCCGGCGTCGTCGGGCTGCGCGGCGACGAGCTGCTGGTACATCTCGACCGCCTCGGCGACGTGCCCCTGGCGGGCGTAGATCTCGGCCAGCGTTCGCGTGATCATGGGCGCTCGGGAGCGGGAGAGGCCAGTCGCTGCGCGACCTCGTCCCACGATAGCCGCCGGAGCGCCGCCACGCCAACGTCTTCGAGGACGACGAAGCGGACGCCGGACGCGTCCGCCTTCTTGTCGCCGCGGGCCGCGTCGACGAGGGCCGCGAGGTCGGGGAGGCCGTCGGCGTCGGGATCGGAGGCCAGGCCGAGGGCGTCGAGGGCGGCGCGGACACGCTCCTCGAGGCCGGCGGGCGCGACGCCCAGGCGCTCCGACAGGCGGGCGGCGAGCACCATGCCGAGGCCGACCGCCTCGCCGTGGGTCAGGGCGCCGTAGCCGAGGAGGAGCTCGAAGGCGTGGCCGAAGGTGTGGCCGAAGTTGAGGAGCGCGCGCTGGCCGTGGTCGCGCTCGTCGGCCGCGACCACCGCCGCCTTGATGCCGCAGCAGGCGCGGACGAGGCGCGCGGTCGCGTCGGGGTCGAGGGCGCGGAGCGCCGCCGCCTCGGCGAGCACGGTGTCGAGGAGCGCCGCGTCGGCGATGAGCGCGTGCTTGAGGGCCTCGGCGAGGCCGCAGCGGACCTCGCGGGGATCGAGGGTCCGCAGCACCGTGGCGCTGCTGACGACGGCGCGCGGCTGCCAGAAGGCGCCGATGAGGTTCTTGCCGCGGGCGTGGTTGACGCCGGTCTTGCCGCCCACGGCGCTGTCGACCTGGGCGAGGAGGCTCGTCGGGATCTGCACGAAGTCGACGCCGCGGTGGAGGACCGCGGCGGCGAAGCCCGTGATGTCGCCGACCACGCCGCCGCCGAGGGCCACGAGCACGTCGCCGCGCAGGAGCCCGTGGGCGAGCGCGGCGTCGAGGACGGTGGCGATCGTCTGGAGGTCTTTCGTGGCCTCGCCGGCCGGGAGCTCGACGACGGCGACGGCGAGCCCCGCCGCGGCGAGCGCGTCCCGGACGCCCTCCGCGTAGAGCGGGCCGACGTTGGAGTCGGTGACGAGGAGCGCCCGGGTCGCGCCGGGGATCCGCTCGCGGACGAGCTGGGCGGCGATCTCGCCCGGAAGGCCGTCCACCAGGACGATCGGGTAGGCGCGCGCGCCGAGGGCGACGTCGAGGTGGTCGAGGATCACGGCCATGGGAGCTCCGGGGGCAGCAGCGCGGCGATGGCGGCGGCCACCTCGGCGGCCGGCGGGGCGGCATCGACGACGACGGTCGCGCGCTGGT
>SBGO01000049.1 GCA_006226565.1 Deltaproteobacteria bacterium
GATCCCGCTCCGCCCGCGCCGCCTCCGCACCGCCGCGCTGTGGCTCGCCCCGCTCGCCGTCGCCGCCCTCGCGCTGCTCGTCGTCGCCCCGTGGCGCCAGCCGGAGGAGTACCGCCTGCGCGGGAGCGCCCTCGACCTCGAGGTGTGGGTCCACGACGGGGTCCGGGCCCGCCCCGTCGCGACCGGGGACACGGTCCACCCCGGCGACCGCATCGGCTTCCGCGTCAAGGCGCGCCGCACCGGCGAGCTGCTCGTGCTCGGGGTCGACGAGCAAGGCCACGTCTACGTCTGCTACCCCCAGGAGGCGGGGCGCTCGACGCCGATCGCCGCCACGCCCGAGCCGCTCGAGCTCCCCGAGGCGATGCGCTTCGACGCCGTCCCCGGGCGGGAGCGCCTGGTGGCGCTGCTCTGCGACGCGCCGATCGCCCTCGACGAGGTGGCCGCGACGTTGCGGGGCGGGGCCGGGGCGCTCACGATGAGCGACGCGCTGCCGCGGCTCCGCGACGACTGCGCCCAGGAGGAGGTGATCCTCCAGAAGTCCCCGCTCCCCTCGGGAGGTGCGCCGTGACGCACCGCCTCCTGCTCGCGCTGCTCCTGGCCCTCGCGCTCACCGCCGCCGCCGGCGACGCCCGCGCGCAGTCCCGCTACGCGGCCGTGGTCGGGGTCAACGAGGGCGACGTGGACGACGCGCGCCTGCTCTACGCCGAGCGCGACGCGGCCCGCATCGCCGACGTCCTGACCCGCCTCGGCGACGTCCCCGCCGAGAACCTGCTGCTGCTGCGCGGCGCCGACGCCGACGCCGTCGAGCACCTCTTCCGGGTCCTGCGCGACCGCATCCGCGCCGAGCCGAGCGGCGAGCGCCCGCTCCTCTTCATCTACTACAGCGGCCACGCCGACGCGCAGGCGCTGCGGATGCGCGGCACGCGCCTGCCGTTCGCGCGCCTCAAGGCCCTCGCCCGCGAGGTCGGCGCCGAGGTCAGCGTCTTCGTCGTCGACGCCTGCCGCTCGGGCGGCCTCACGCGGGTGAAGGGCGCGAGCCCGGCGCCGCCCTTCGAGATCCGGGCCGACGACCACATCGACAGCGAGGGGCTCGCCATCATCACGAGCTCGGCCGAGGGCGAGGACGCGCAGGAGTCCGAGCGGCTCAAGGGCGGCATCTTCACCCACCACCTCGTCGGCGGGCTGGTCGGCGCAGCGGACACCTCGGGCGACCGCCGCATCACGCTCAGCGAGGCCTACCGCTACGCCTACGCGCAGACGCTGCGCGCGACCAGCGAGACCCCGACCGTCCAGCACCCGACCTACGCCTTCGCCATGAAGGGGCGCCGCGAGCTCGTGCTGACGCGGCTCACCGACGACCGCGGGCTCGGGCGGCTGGCCTTCGGCGCGCCGGGCCACTACCTCGTCCTCGAGCGCTTCGGCGCCGGGGACGTCGCCGCCGAGCTGGAGGCCGAGGCCGCGACCGAGCTGCTCGTCGCCCCGGGGCGTTACCTCGTCCGCCGCCGCGCCGCCGGCGGCGTCTGGGAGGGCCAGGTCGCCGTGGCCGCCGACGCCCGCGCCGAGGTGCGCGTGGCGGAGCTCTCCCGCGTCCCCTTCCGCGAGACGGTCCGCAAGGGCTACGCCCCCGAGGCCGGGAGCGCGTGGAGCCTGGGCGGCGCCTTCGAGATCAGCGGGCCGCCGCTGCCCGACACCGGCCTCGGCCTCTACGGCGCCCTCACCGCCCAGCTCGACCTCGCCGACGTCACCCTGGCGCTGAGGCTGCGCTACGGGCGGAGCAGCAGCGCCAACGAGACCCTGACGCTCACCCAGGACCTCTTCGGGCTGGACCTCGGCGTCTTCAAGCTCTTCGACCTCTCGCGCGGGCTCGCCGCCGGGATCGGCGTGCGGGTCGGCGGGGACTTCGTCTCCCAGCGCTTCGACACCCGCGGCCGCGCGCCGTCGCGCGGGGTCGCCCTCGGGCGGCTGGCCCCCGTGGTCCGCCTCGAGGCCGCCCCGACCCCGGCCGTCGGGCTCGCCCTCGACTGCGGCGCGGACATCGCGGTGGTCGAGCTCCAGGACGAGGACGGGAGCGGGCTGGCGACGCCGGTCGTGCCCTTCTGCTCCCTCGGGCTCGCGCTGGAGGTGCGCTGATGGGCGGCCTCCGACGTGCGACCCTGGCGGCCCTCGTCGCCCTGGCCGGCTGCGGCGACGCGGCGGTCGACGGCGGCTATCGGGGCGAGCCGCTCGTGACCGTGTCGGGCTGGGTGCGGGTCGAGACCCTGGCGAGCGACATCGCCGGCGAGGCGGTCCAGCGCGGGCGGCTCCGCATGGCGGTGCTGTGGGCGGCCTCCGACGGTGCCGGCAGCTCCCGCTTCGACCTCTTCACGTCGGTGGCGGAGCGGGTGGACGCCTCGGGGCTCTTCCCGGCGCGCTACGAGCTGACCCTCTTCACGCCGCCGGCCCCGCGGGTGATGCAGCCGGCCGGCGGGGACGGCGCCTACGCGGTGGGGGTGCTGGTCGCCTTCATCGACGCCGACGACGACGGGCGCTGGTCGCTGGAGACCGGCGAGCAGCTGGTCGGCGCGGTGCTGGACACGGCGCTCGTGTACTCGCCGGCGGGGGCCGAGGGCCCGGGGACGGCCTCGCGCTTCCCGGCCGGCTACACCCTCGCCGCCGTGGAGGCGGACCCGGCGGTCTGCACCGCGAGCGGGCAGGCGCGGCTCATCCCGCTGGCGACGCCGGAGGCGGACCTGACCGTCGACATGGCCTTCCCCTTCGAGGCGGCGCTCGACCTCAACTGCGACGGCGACCCGACCGAGTGGCTGGCCTTCTGTCCCGACCTGCCGCTCGTCCTCGAGGTGTGCGGCGACCCGACGATGGTCGAGGCCGACCCCGAGCTCTGCGGGCTCTGCGCCGGCTTCCTCCCCGAGGGCGACGAGCCGATGACCTGCGACGCCTGGCTGCCCGAGTGCATGCACCAGGCGCCGGCGCCGGAGTGCGAGCTGGTGTGGCGACGGTGCCGCGGCCTCGAGCCGGAGCCGCTGTGCGGCGGCGAGCCGGTCTGCGTGTGCGAGGAGCTGTTCGTGCGCTGCGACGAAGCGCGCGCCGGCGACCCGATCTGCGGCGAGCTGCGCGACGCCTGCGTCCCGTGAGCGGCGCCAGGGCCCGCGCCCGCCGCGGGCCCCCGGGCCTCAGGGGCAGTCGATGCCGAGGTCCCCGGTGCGCACCAGCACCTCGGAGAAGCTGTGCTCGCAGCAGTCGGAGCCCATCACCCCGGCGAAGCGCAGGGCGCTGCCCTCCACGGTCAGGGTGGCCTCCTGGTACTTCTCCTCGTACTTGGCGTTCATCGCGATGCTCTCGGTGTCGGCCCACTTGAAGAGGCGGCGCGAGACGTTGCAGCGGACCTGGGTGTCCATCAGGAAGCTGCCGCAGCCGCCGCCGGCCACCTGGCAGCCGTAGCTGGCCGCGAGCTGGTAGAGGAAGCCGTCGTCCGTCACGCCGACGATGAGGCGGCCGTCGTGGGAGGGGTTCCAGTCGTAGCGACCGGGGGGAACGGAGACCGGGGTGCTCGTGAGGAAGAAGCCGTCGTAGTCGCCCTCGGAGCTGCGCCAGTCGATCACCACCTCGACGTCGCCCTCGACCGCGGGGACCTCGTCGATGGAGTTGTTCGGGTAGCTCAGCCCGTGGGTCGCCACGCGGTAGCGGTGCCCCGGCTCGAGCAGCTCGTCGACCACGATCTCGAAGCTGTCGTCGGCGTAGGTGAAGTCGAGGCGCTGCCAGTGGACGCGCTGATTCGACGCGTCGTCCCAGACCGCGACGGCGACCTTCAGGACCGGGGCGTTGTAGGAGACCCCCGCGTAGCCCGAGCCCCGAATCGTCAGGCGGTAGGCCGACGGCCCCGCGTCGACGCTGTCGGCGGCGGTGTCTTCGCCGTCGGTCGCGTCGGTGGCCTCGGCCGTGTCCACGGCGGAGGCGGTGTCCGCGGCGGAGGCGGTGTCTTCGTCGGCGGTCGCGGCCGCGTCTCCGCACGCGAGGAGCGCGAGGGACGAGGCGAGGAGCAGCGGGAGGGCGAAGCGGGCCTTCATGGCGTATCCGAGCTGAAGAGATGGGCCCGCTGGGTAACCGAAGGCGGCGCGGCCAGCAAGTCGCGGGTCGGTTCAGCCGTCGTCGCGACCCGCGTCGACGAAGTACTCGCCTTCGTCGTCGGCGTAGGCCCCGATCTCGATGGGCCGACAGCACACCGAGCAGTCCTCGACGTAGCGCTGGCTGCGACCGCCGCCGACGTCGACCCACACCGTGATGGGCTCGCCGCAATAGGGGCACTGCGTCTCGACTTCCACGGGCTCCTCCGCTGGGCTGGATGGCGGTGCGTCGACATCGCCGGGTCGATCTGATATCCGAGCGGCACCGTTCACGACAACCGGATCACACGGCGGAGGCGACGATGGCGACGAAGGCCGAAGGCAAGCAGTGGCTGGCGGAGGCCGAGCAGAACGGCCAGCTCTACCGCATCAAGTCCGGCTGGAAGGGCATGATGATCTTCGCGGGCGTGCTCACCTGCCTGCTCGTCATCACCCTCCCGCTCGGCATCTGGATGTTCTTCGTGGCGAAGAACGCGCGCGTCGGCATCACCGACAAGGGCTTCGCCATCAGCTGGTTCGGCACCTCCGCCTTCCGCTGGGACGAGCTCGAGGCCTTCCGCCCGGTGGCCCTCAACTTCCACGTCCACGGCGGCGGGCTCGTCGGGGCGCTGGTCGGGGTCGCGGCGAGCGCGGCGGTCAGCGCGCGCACCGAGGGGCTCAAGGGGCCGCTCGGCTACAAGCTCAAGGGCAAGCGCATGTTCCGCGAGATGCCGGCCCACGCCATCGAGAACTCGGTGGCGATGGCGCAGGAGATGGAGAAGCACAGCGGGCTGACGATCTTCCCGAAGGCCGAGGGCGAGGCGACGGCCGAGGCCGAGGCCAAGGCGTAGCCCACGCACGACGGGTTCGGGGCGCGCGCCCCCTTTCCTGTAATCGCCAGGGTGTCTACCGAATAAGCCCGGGTGACGCCGCACCAGCCTGCGGCGACGAGCCCTGGAGACACCCATGAGCCTCACCCGTTCGTCCGCAGCCTCCTTCGCCCTCCTCGCCCTGGCGACCCTCGGGGTCGTCGGCTGCGGCGCGGAGGAGGCCCACAGCGCGCCGCCCCAGACGGCGCCGAGCAGGAGCGCCCCCGCCACCATGAACAAGACGTACGCCAAGCCCAGCGAAGCGGTCCTGCGCGAGCGCCTGACCCCGCTCCAATACCAGGTCACCCAGCGCGACGCGACCGAGCCGCCCTTCCGCAACGCCTACTGGGACAACCACGCCGACGGACTCTACGTCGACGTGACCACCGGCGAGCCGCTCTTCAGCTCGCGCGACAAGTTCGACAGCGGCACCGGCTGGCCGAGCTTCGTGCGCCCGGTCGACAAGAGCCGCGTCACCGAGCATCGCGACGTGAGCCACGGCATGATCCGCACCGAGGTGCGGTCGAAGGCCGGCGACGCCCACCTCGGCCACTGGTTCCCCGACGGCCCGCGCGGCTCGCGCTACTGCATCAACTCGGCGTCGCTGCGCTTCATCCCGGTCGCGCAGCTCGCCGCCGAAGGCTACGGCGAGTACGTCGCGCTCTTCGAGGCGGACGGCCCGAAGTCGGCCGGGGTCCACACCGACAACGCCTGCGCCACGCCGGCCGAGGGCGCCGCCCCGAGCTGCGAGACGACCCTCGAGACGGCGGTCCTGGCAGGCGGCTGCTTCTGGGGCATGGAGGACCTCCTCCGCAAGATCCCGGGCGTGCTCGAGACCGAGGTCGGCTACACCGGCGGCGGCACGGACGCCCCCTCCTACGAGACCGTCCACACCGGCCGCACCGGCCACGCCGAGGCGGTGCGCGTGGTCTTCGACCCGCAGGTCGTGAGCTTCGCGGAGCTCCTCGAGCGGCACTTCTTCAAGATGCACGACCCGACGACGATGAACCGCCAGGGCAACGACATCGGCAGCCAGTACCGCTCGGCCATCTTCTACACCTCCGAGGCGCAGCGCGAGGTCGCCGAGCAGGTCAAGGCCAAGGTCGAGGCCGCCGGCTGGTGGAAGCGCCCGGTCGTCACCGAGGTCGTCCCCGCCGGGGAATGGACCAAGGCCGAGGCCTACCACCAGGACTACCTGGTCCGGCATCCCAACGGCTACACCTGCCACTTCATGCGCGACTTCGGCGAGTAGCCCGACCCCGGGTCGCGGAGACGACAACGGCCGCGACGGGCTTACCGTCGCGGCCGTTTCGTTCGGACACAGGAGCGAGAGCGGGCGGGCATCTCACCCCATCACTTCAGGTCAACCCTTCGCGACGATGTCCTCGATCATCTTGGTCGTGAGCGACTTCGGGCGCTCGATCGGGTAGCCGAGGGCGCGGTCCCAGACGAGGTTCGACAGCACGCCCAGGGCACGGCCGACGCCGAACATGACCGTGTAGAAGTCGTACTCGGTCACGCCGTAGTGCCACTGGATGACGCCGGACTGGGCGTCGACGTTCGGCCACGGGTTCTTGGCCTTGCCCTGCTCCTCGAGGATCGGCGGGACCACGTCGTACAGCATGCTGACGACCTGGAAGATCTCGTCGTTCGGGAGGTGGGTGAGGCAGAAGTTCCGCTGCTCCTCGTAGCGCGGGTCGGTCTTGCGGAGCACGGCGTGGCCGTAGCCCGGGATGACCTGGCCGGAGTTCAGCGTCTCCCACACGAACGCCTTGAGGTCCTCCTTCGAGGGGACCTTGCCGCCGAGCTTGTCGTAGACGCCCTGGATCCAGCGCAGGACCTCCTGGTTCGCGAGCCCGTGGAGCGGGCCGGCGAGGGCGTTCATGCCGGCGGACAGCGAGTAGTAGGCGTCCGACAGCGTCGAGCCGACGAGGTGCGTCGTGTGCGCGCTGGCGTTGCCCGACTCGTGGTCCGAGTGGAGGATGAAGTAGAGGCGCATCAGCTCGTCGTAGGGGTGCGCCACGCCCATCATGTGGGCGAAGTTCGCGCCGAGGTCGAGCTCGCTGGCCGGGATGTGGGTGTCGGCCTTGTACTTCATCCGGTAGATGTACGCGGCGATGACCGGCACGCGCGCGACGATGTCGAGGACGTCCTCGAGCATCGGCTCCCACGACGTCATCTTGTCGAGGCCCTTCTCGTAGGCGGCCTTGAAGACGCTGTCGCGCTGCATCGCGAGGATGGCCGTCGAGAACATCGTCATCGGGTGCGAGTCGCGCGGCATGGCGCGGAGCACGTCGAAGACGTAGGCCGGGACCTGGCGGCGCTTCTTGAGCTCGGCGACGAGCTCCTGGGCCTCCTCCATGGTCGGGAAGTCACCGGTCAGGAGCAGGTGCAGGTGCCCCTCGACGAACGGGAACTCGGCGCCGTCGGCCTTCGGGAGGTTCTTGAGGGTCTCGGGGATGGTGTGGCCGCGGAAGCGGATGCCCTCGAAGGGGTCGAGGTAGGAGATGTCCGTGACCAGGCACTTGACGCCGCGGGCGCCACCGATCGCCTGGGCGACCGTGACCTCGCCGACCTTGTGCCCGCCGAACTCCTTGAGGAGCCGCGTCGTCCGGGGACGCGCCGCCTCGATCTTGGCCGCGAGAGTCTGCTTGAGCTTCATGGTCTTAACCTCCTCCAGTCGAACCGTCACGTGTGGTCGGGAGACCCGACGGCGAGCGCACTACGGCTCGCTGGTCACGATGACCGCCACAGTCGATTTCAGGGAACGTTGCGTGCCGCGCTTGGTCACCGACGAGGTTCGGCATCCCCGTCGCCGCGGTGAACGGCCACGCGCGCGGGTGCTCCGCGTGCCGTCGTCATAGGAGCCGCGGTATGGTGTGTCAACCACGCTGCACCTTTATCACAGCGATACCTCAAGTCTATCGAAAAGGCCGCTTCGGATCAGCCCCCGCCAGCGCCGGAAACGCCGCCAACGAGGGGATGATCGGCCAACTCCTGCAACGGGAAGGGGTCGGCGGAGAAGGACTGCTCGAAGTGGCCGAAGAGGTAGTCCTTCTGGGTCAGATGGACCGGCGTGTCCGGATCCATCCCGGTCGTGATCAGGTGGCGCCCGATGCGCACGAGCTCGTCGTGGATGCGGCGCCGGGTGGGCTCCGGCTTGCGCTCTTCGCGCGGCATCTCGCGGAGCTCCCAGTACTCGTCGTGCTTGAGCGGGGTCTTGAGGATGAGCGAGACCCCGTCGACGTCGTCGGCCTCGTAGCGGCCGCGGACGACGGCCTCGTAGATCATCGGCGCGAGGTCGTCGTGCCCCATCATCCAGTCGGGGTCGTAGGCCTTGTGCATGAAGTGGTCGACGCGCCCGCTCGGCTCGATGGCGATGGAGAAGAGGCAGCCCGGCGTCGGGGCGAGGCACTTGCAGAACTCGTCGACGATGATCTCGCCGGCGCGGTCGGCCTCGGCGACGCCGGCGACGACCTCCTCGGGGGCCTCCTCCGCGAGCTCGAGGTCGACAGGGGCGGTCGACGGGAGCTCCTTCTCGGCGAGGTAGCGCGGGAAGGAGAGCGTGATGCGCGTCCCGACGCCCTCCTCGGAGTGGACGTCGATCTTGCCGTTGAGCTGCGCCACGACCTTGCGCACGAAGACGAAGCCGAGGGAGTGCAGCTCGCCGGTGAGGTCGCGGTCGGAGTGCAGGATCTGGTCGACCTTCTCGGCCGACATCCCCTGGCCCTCGTCGGTGACCACGACGCGGACGACGGTCGGCGCGGCGATGACGTCGAAGGAGATGACGCCGCTGCGCTTGTGGCGCATCGCGTCGACGGCGTTCATCGTGAGGTTGAAGAGCACGCGGTTGAAGGCCGCGCGGTCGGCGTAGATCTGGCACCGGTCGAGGTCGCCGAGGCGCACGTCGAGGCGCTTGTCGCTGGCGCCGCGCACGTAGTAGCGGAGGTGCTCCTCGACGAAGCTCTCGACGCGGGTGTGGACCGCCATCGGCATCATCGGGCCCTCACCGTCGGTGTAGCGCACGAAGTCCACGATGCGGCGGTCGATGGCGCCAATCCACGTCTTCGACTCGTTGAAGGAGTTCTCGAGCGCGCGCGCCTGCGCCCCCTGGGGCAGGTGGGAGACGAAGTCCTTGAAGTCGCGCCAGTGCGGCAGCAGCGCGATGCGGCAGGTGTCGAGGGTGGCCTCGATGTACGCGCGCCCGTACTCGACCACCAGGTCGTCACCGGCGAAGCCCTTGACGGCGACCTCGTAGGTCTCGCGCGCCGCGCGCCCCTTCTCCTGCGCCGTCGTCAGGCGGTCGAGGTACGCCTGATGCCGATCGCGCACGTCGCCGAGCCCCTCCTCCTCGTAGGCCGCGATGAGCCGCTTGTGGATGGCGATGAGCCGGTGGAAGAACTTCTCCACGCGCAGGTCGTGGATGAAGAACTTGATCTCGGCAACCTGCTTGTCCATGGACGCTCGACCTCGAAGGGGACGGGGTTGGGGGAGTCGTGGCGGCAGCGCGCTTCAGTGGCGCGCGAGGTAGCGCTCGAGCCAGTCGGTGGTGACGCTCTTGGGGCGTTCGGGGGGCAGGGCGAGGATCCGGTCCCAGACCTGCGCGCTGAGGACGCCGATAGCACGGGAGACGGCGATGAGGACACCGTAGAAGGGCTCGTCGACGAGGCCGAGCTGCCGCAGCAGCACGCCCGCGTAGGCGTCGACGGTCGGCCAGACGTTGCGGTCCTGGCCGTGGCTCTTGAGCACCTCCGGGACGACCTCGTAGAGGAGCCCGACGGTCTGCACCAGCTCGCTCTCGGGGAAGCGCTCGCGGCAGAAGCGGTAGAGCGCGACGTAGCGCGGGTCGACACGCCGCAGCACGGCGTGCCCGAAGCCGGGGATCACCTGCCCCTGCTCGAGGGTGGCGACGCAGTGCCGCTCGACCGCCTCGCGGCTCGGCGTGCCGTCGGCGACGAGCGGCGCGACCCAGCGCATGAAGTCCTGGGTCGAGCGCCCGTGGAGCGGCCCGGCGAGCCCGGCGACGCCGGCGGAGAAGGCGTAGTACGGATCGGCGAGCGCCGAGCCGACGAGGTGGGTCGCGTGGGCGCCGATGTTGCCGCCCTCGTGGTCGCCGTGGAGGAAGGTGAAGAGGCGCATCGCCTCGGCGAAGAGCGGCGCCTCGCCGGCGAGCATCCAGGCGAGGCCGCCGGCCCAGTCGAGGTCGTCGGGGAGCTGGGGCGCGGCGAGCCCGTGGGTGCGGCGGTAGATGGTCGCGGCGAGGGCCGGGAGGCGCGCGAGGAGATTCAGCGCGTCCTCGTAGGTGCCCTCCCAGAGGTCCTTGGCGTGGGCGCCGGCCTTGTAGATGCGGTGCGCCTCGCTCGTGTGCTGGAGCGAGAGGACCGCGACGGCGAGCTGCGCCATCGGCTCGGTGTCGGGGGGGAGCGCGGCGAGCGCCGGCGGGACGGCCTGGTCGAAGCGGCGGGCGCGGGCGCGGAGGTCCTCGGCGACCGCCGCCACGTCCTCGTCGGTCGGCTCCTCGCCGGTCATCAGCAGGAAGAGGAGCCCCTCGGCGAGCGGCTGACCGCCGCCCGGAGCGCGCGGCAGGCGCTGGATCAGCTCGGGGATGGTCCGCCCGCGGTAGCGGATGCCCTGCATCGGGTCGAGGGCCGACGTCTCGTTGACGAGCGAGATGACGCCGCGGACGCCGCCGTAGAGCTGGGCGACGTTGATCTCGGCGATCGGCCGCGCCCCGTGCTCCTTGATGAGCGCCCGCACCCGCTTCCGCGCGGGCTCGACACGCTCGTCGATGAGCTGTCTCATGCGGTTCATGACGCCTTCCTCCACGGTGGCGCCGGCGACGGCGACGCCTGGAACGGGCCGAGCGTACCAAAAAAGGTCGGGGGCGGCCCACCCGCGCCCGCGACATCCCGCCGCAGGCGCCGCGGGCGCCCGCGGGCCGGGTCGATGACGGCGCTACGGCGTCAGGCGGGCGTGTGGCAGACGGCCTCGATGTTCTGGCCGTCCGGATCGAGCACGAAGGCGCCGTAGTAGTTCGCGTGATAGTGGGGACGGAGCCCCGGCGGGCCGTTGTCGACCGCCCCCGCGGCCACGGCGGCGGCGTAGAAGGCGTCGACGGTGGCGCGGTCGGCGGCGTGGAAGGCGATGTGCGCCTGAGGCGTGGCCGGGCCCCCGCCGGCGATCCAGAAGTCCGGCTTGCCCCGGACCCCGAAGCCGTAGCCGTGCGGCGGGAACGCCATGGCGATGGTGTAGCCGAGGGGCGCGAGGGCCGCGCTGTAGAACGCCTTGCTCTTCTCGACGTCGGCGACGTGGAGGGTCAGGTGGTCGATCATGGGGGCCTCGGGGGCGCGTGGAGATTCCGCCGCACGTTCGACCGCCGCCCCCGAGTTGTCAAAGGCACCCGGCGCCGGGCGCGGCCACGGAGGGGCATGGCCGCGACATCGGCGGGGCGGGCGGCGACACGGCCGCCCGCCCCGGGGCGCCCCCTACGGACAATCCGGATCGACCCTCTCGCACCCGGGGAAGCAGGCGCCATCCCCCGGAGCGCACAGCTCGCAGTCGGGGTCGAGGCCCTCGCAGCCGGGCTCGCACACCCCGTCGCCGAACGCGCACGCGCCGCAGTCGGGGTCGAGCGCACCGCAGTCGGGGTCACAGAACCCATCGGGGTTGCAGGTCCCGCAGTCGGGGTCGAGCGAGCCGCAGGCCGGGTCGCAGAAGCCGTCGGGCTGGCACTGGAGCGGGGCGCAGTCGGGGTCGACCTCCTCACAGCCCGGAGGGCAGAGCGTATCGCCACCGACGCAGGTCCCGCAGTCCGGGTCGCCCGGGCCGCACGCCGGGTCGCAGAACCCGTCGCCCATGCAGGTCCCGCCGCAGTCGGGGTCGGCCGGGCCGCACGCCGGGTCGCAGAAGCCGTCGCCCATGCAGGTCCCGCCGCAGTCGGGGTCGGCCGGGCCGCACGCCGGGTCGCAGAAGCCGTCGCCCATGCAGGTCCCGC
>SBGO01000021.1 GCA_006226565.1 Deltaproteobacteria bacterium
CGCTCCGACCGGCGTGACACGAGGCTCAACCCGCCGCCCGCCGCCCTCACGCCGCTGACGCCGAGGTGCGAAAAGGTTGAACTCGCCGGTCAGGGCGAATAGACGGGACCGATGTTCCCACGTCATCAAATCACTTGGATATCGAGCGTGTTGACCGCGCTGGCGCTGGCGGGCTGCCCGTCCGACGCGCCCAGCGGGGGCGACGACGCCGACGTCGTCGACCACGACACCGCCGCGGACGCGGTGGACGACACCGCCGCGGCGGACACGCTCGACGGGCAGGACGTCCTCGACGACACGGCCGCGGACGACACGATCGCGGACGACACGCTCGGCGACGACACCACGGTCGCCGACACGGGCCCGACGGACACGTCGGTCGCCGACACGGGCGACTCGGACACCACCGCCCCCGACACGGTGGAGCCGGTCATCGCGCGGCTCAACGCCGTCGTCTGGGAGCCGGACGCCCTCTACGACTACGCGGATCTCTACGTCCACGGCGTCTTCAGCGAGCTCCTCGGCGCCCTCGACGTGATCGACCCCGCCGGCTGGCTCGCGGCCTGGCACGGCGCGCCGTCCTACGTCGCGGACGACTACTGGCCGATCCCGAAGGAGCTCGACACGCCGGTCGCGGTCAGCGACGACGGCGGCGGCGACTTCGACGACGACACCCTCGACGCCGGCGCGTTCTTCGTGCTCGGCGACGCAGCGGCGGGCCTCGACGCCGCGCTGGTCGAGGGCGGCGGCCCCCGCGTCTACGCCTCGGCCCTCGAGGACGGCTTCCTGCTCGCCCAGGGCGAGATCGACGGGCCCCTCGACCTCCGCGTCGACGGCGGCGCGGACGTCCCGGCGCTGACGCTCGAGGGCGTCACGGCGCTGCCCGCGCCCTTCGGCTTCACGAGCCACGACGTGGCGAGCGTCCTGCCGGTCCGCTACGGCCAGCCCCTCGACTTCACCTGGACGGCGCCGAGCGACGTCGGCGCCGGCGACGCCCTGCTCGTCCTGGCCGAGTCGGACGCGTCGCTGCGCGTCGCGCGGGTCGAGGACGACGGCGCGCTGAGCCTCGACGCGATCTTCCCCGGGCTCCACACCCAGGGCGGCCTGACCTCGGTCGCCTTCGAGCGCCTCCGCGACGTGACGGTCGACACCGCGGCCGGCCCGGTGCGCATCACCACCGCGCGCAAGCAGTGGTTCTACCCCCAGGCCGTGGGCGCGTGGGACCTCGCGCCGACCGCCGCCGGCGTCGGGCGCACCGTCTCCGGGCGGCTCCGGCTCTTCGACGTCAGCGCCAGCGCCGCCGTGACCCTCGACCTGGGCGACGGCGTCACCGTGAGCGACGTCACCCTCGAGGACAGCGTCGGCCACGTCGTCCGCTTCACCGCCGAGGTCGCGGTCGGCGCCGCGAGCGGCCCGCGGACGCTCACCGTCCGGGACGGCGACGTGACGCTCCTGGCCGCGCCCGCCGCCTTCTGGGTCACGCGCCCCTTCGAGAGCGCCGGCGACTGCGCCAGCACCCTCGACGAGGGCGCGCTCCCCAACGGGACCTGGGCCTTCACCGACGACGGCCTGGCGGCGAGCGAGTTCTCCCCCGGCGACTGCCCGTCCTTCGCGCCCGGCGGCCGCGAGCAGGTCATCCCGGTGTCGCTCGTGGCCGGCGAGCGGCTGACGGCGCGCCTCTGGGCCCAAGACAGCCGCGCCGCGCTCTACCTCGCCGACGGCTGCGGCGGGACGGCGTGGGGGTGCAAGATCGCCTCCGCCAAGGGCCGCGCCGCGGAGCTCGAGCTCGTCGCCGACGAGGACATGGAGCTGCTCCTCGTCGCCGACAGCCACCAGGCCCTCGACGGCCCCGCGCAGGACATGCGCCTCGACCTCCGCCGCACGGCGCCGCTCCCGGCGGTCGTGGTTCCGACCGGGGTCACCGGCGGCGCGAGTGCGGTCCTCGTCGAGCTCTACGCCACCGGCGGCTTCGTCGCGCCGGCCGATCCGACCGCCTACGCCTTCTCGGGCGGCGTCGAGACCGTCTCCGTCGAGGTCATCGAGGAAGGCTGGGTCGAGCTCGAGCTCTCGACCCCGAACGTCAGCGCGCCCGCGGTCGTCGACCTCGTCGTGACCGCCGACGGGCAGACCTACAGCTCCCCCGGCGTGCTCACCCTGCAGCCCTACGTCGTCGGCGCCCTCGACTGCGCCGCGGCCGACGCGATGGCGCCCATCCCGGCGGGCCACTTCGAGGTCCTCGCCCTGGAGACCGGCATGGTCGACCAGAGCCCGTGCGGCGACTTCGAGGCGATCGGCGCCATCGTGCCGGTCGCCCTCGGCCCGGGTGAGACGCTCCACGCCACCGTGAGCGGCCCCGGCCTCGACGCGCGCGTGCAGCTGCTCCTTTCCTGCGACGACCCGACGGTCGCCGCGCGCTGCGCCGACGACGGCCTCGACGACTGGCCCGAGTACGTCACCTGGACCGGGCCCGACACGCCCAGCACCGTCTACCTCGTGGTCGAAGCCTTCGACGACTCCCTCGCCGCCACCCTCGACCTCACGCTGGAGATCACCCCATGACGACCTTCCGCTCCCTCGCGCTCGCGGCCTGCGCGCCGCTGTGCTTCGCGGTGCTGGCCGCCTGCGAGATCCCCCGCGTCGACTTCGACGGCCCCGCCGAGCCGGTCGTCGAGACGCCCTTCGACCCGGGCGCCTGGCAGACCACGCGCGCGCCGTACCTCATCGGCGACGGCAGCATCGCGGTCTACTTCACCCGCCCCGGCGTCTCCGACGAGACCGGCGAGGATCCCGAGGTGGACGACGACGTCGCGGCGCTCTTCGCCACCGCGACCGAGCGCATCGACCTCTGCCTCTTCGAGTTCAACCGCCCGGTCCTCGTGGACGCGACCCTCGACGCCCTGGGGCGCGGGGTCACGGTGCGCTTCGCCGGCGACGGCGACGAGATGGAGGACCTTGGCTACGCCGAGCTCGTCGACGCCGGGCTCGAGCTGTCGGTCCGGAAGCCCGCCGACCGCATCATGCACAACAAGTTCGCCGTCGTGGACGACCAGTGGGTCGTCAGCGGCTCGATGAACTTCTCCGAGAACGGCGTCCTCAAGAACAACAACAACGTCGTCATGCTCCACAGCGCGACCCTCGCCGAGACCTACGTCCGCGAGTTCGAGCAGATGTACGTCGACAAGGTCTTCGGCCGGCAGAAGGCGGTCGTGCCCGACAAGCCCATCGTCGAGCTCGCCGACCAGAAGATCGAGGCGCGCTTCAGCCCCAAGGACGACATGGTCGGCACCATGCTCGACGCCCTCGACACGGCCGACAAGCGCGTCTTCTTCATGATCTTCAGCTTCACCCACCCCGACATCAGCCAGAAGCTCATCGACCTCCACAACGCCGGGGTCGAGGTCGTCGGCGTCTTCGACGAGTCCCAGGGGCGCGGCCGCTACTCGGTCGACGAGGCCCTCGCCGCCGCCGGGATCCCGGTCTACATCGACGGCAACGAGCACACGAGCGGGTTCGCGGGCGGCAAGCTCCACCACAAGGTGATGATGATCGACCCCGCGACCGACTCGGAGCCCATCACCGTCACCGGCTCCTACAACTGGTCGAACGCGGCCTCGGAGTACAACGACGAGAACGTGGTGCTCATGCGCGGCGCCGACCTCGCCGCGCCCTACGTCGAGGAGTTCTGCCGCGTCCTCGCGGTGGCGACGCCGCACCCGGACTTCAAGGGCGAGGCCGTCGACCCGTGCGCCAACCTCGTCACGCCGATCCGCATCAACGAGATGCTGCCGAACCCCGACGGCGCCGACGGCCCCAACGAGTTCGTGGAGATCGTCAACGCCGGGACCGCCGGCGTGAACCTCGACGGGTGGCGGATCGGCGACCAGCTCGACTCGAGCCGCCACGTCTTCGAGGCGCTGTGGCTGCCCCCGGGCGCCGCGGTGGTGGTCTGGTCGGGCCCCGATCCCGACGGGGGCGAGCGTCTCGTGGCGTCGAGCGGCGCCCTGTCGCTGAACAACAACGCCGAGGAGATCGCGCTCTTCGGCGCCGACGGCTCGGTCGTGGACGCCGCCGCGTGGCGCGACGCCCCCTCCGGCGTGAGCTTCAACCGCGCGACCGACGGCGGCACCGACGGCGCCTTCGTCCTCCACGAGACGCTCTCCGACACGCTGAGCAGCTCGCCGGGGCTGACCGCCGGCGGGGAGCCCTGGGCGACCGGCGTCCCGATCCCCCTCGTCGCCATCAACGAGGTGATGCCCAACCCCGAGGGCCCCGACACCGACGAGGAGTACGTCGAGCTGGTCGCGATCAGCGAGGTCGCCCTCGATCTCGCCGGCTGGACCCTCTCCGACGCCGTCAGCGTCCGCCACGTCTTCCCCGAGGGCGCGACGCTGCTGCCGCACCAGGCGGTCGTCATCTACAGCGGCGGCGTCCACGCCGACGTGCCCAACGTGGTCATCGCCTCCACCGGCGCCCTCGGGCTCAACAACACCGGCGACACCCTGGTCCTCGCCAAGGCGGACGGGACGGTCGTGGACGCGGTGGCGTGGACCGCGAGCGAGAGCGGCATGGCCCTCAACCGCGTCGTCGACGGCGGCCCCTCGGCCGAGCTCGTCCCCCACGTCCACCACGGCGGCACGAGCTCGCCCGGCTTCACCGCGACCGGGCAGTTCTGGACGCCGACCGGCCCGCCGGCGGCGGTGGTCGTGAACGAGTGGCTGCCGAACCCGACGGGCTCGGACGCCGACCAGGAGTACGTCGAGCTGGTCAACCCCAACCCCTACGCCGTCGGGCTCGGGGGCTGGACGATCGGCGACGCGATCGAGGTGCGTCACACCTTCCCGACCGAGGCCTTCATCCCCGCCGGCGGGGTCGTGGTGATCTTCGACGGCGGCGACCACGCCGGCGTCCCCGGGGCGGTCCTGGCCTCGACCGGGACGCTGAGCCTGAACAACACCGACGACAGCCTCACGCTGACGGCCCCCGGCGGGGTGACGGTGTCGACGGTCAGCTGGAGCGGCAGCACCGAGGGCGTGTCGTACAACCGCTCGCCCGACGGCGCGGCGGACGGGGAGGTCGTCCTCCACACGGCGCTGTCGACGCTCTCGACGTCTCCGGGGCTCCGGGCCGACGGCACCGCGTGGTAGTTGATTTTTAGATTGATCAATCTGTAGATGGGTTGATCGATGCTTTGTGTCCGCGGCGCGACCGGGCACTGAAAAGGCGAGGGCGGCGACCTCCCGATGGGGGAGGCGCCGCCCTCTCGTCGTCATGGGGCGGGGCGGAGGGCGCTGCGCGAGCGCTCCCCCGCCGTCACCTCACTTGCAGTCGCCGGCGGTCAGATCGGCGATCGCCCGCGAGTCGCGCGGGGTGGCCTTGCCGATGAGCGTGCCGTCCAGGTCGATGATCGCCACGGCGTCCCCGAAGTTGTTGTACGCGTCGAGGAGCGCGGCGAGGCGCCGGATCTCGCGCACGTCGCCGTCGGCCATGGCGTGCTGGGCCGCGGTCGCGATGTCGAGCCCGGTCTCCGGGTCGACCGGCAGCGGCTCGCCGTTGTCGAGCGCGCTGTTGAGGAGCGCCGCGATGAGCTGGCTGGACGCCTGGATGCTCGCCTGGCAGACCTTGCTCCGCTTCTTGCCGTTGGAGTCCTTCGCCACGTTCGACCAGAAGATGCCGAAGACCTCCTCGCAGCTCGCGAGGGTGGTCCAGCCGAGGTCGATGAAGCGGTCGAGGTGCTCCTCGAAGACGTGGCAGGTGTAGCGGGTGTGGGTCTGCCAGAAGCCCTGGGTGCGGGTCGCGCCGGAGCGCACCTCGCACACGGCGTCCGCCGTCTCGGTGAGGACGTTGTCGAGCCCGTACATGGACGGCAGCGTCGCGGTCGCCGTGACCTCGTTGCGGACCTCGAGGCCGGTCGCGATGATGCCCGCCTCGATGATGTAGCAGCCGTCCTCCGGGTAGGTGTCGGCCACGCAGCCGCCCGCCGGGATGACGCCGAGGGTCACGACCTCGTCGATGCCGAGGAGCGCGTCGACGATGTGCACGATGAGCGGCACGTCACCGACGTTCTCCACGGTGATGAGGAAGTTCGCGGAGGCGCCGGCCGGGACCGGGCTCTCGACGCAGCTCTTGTCGAGCGAGAGCTCCGGATGGACGAGGTCCACGCTCCAGCTCGCCGTCGTCGTGAGCACGTTGGGGAACCCGTCCACGTGGCACTCGAGGAACGTCTCGTTGACCAGCGGATCGGTGTCCGGCGGCTCGACGACGACGTGCTCCGCGGTGACCACCTGGACCTCACCGGGGCCGATGTTGAACGGCTGGTCACCGAGCAGGCCGAGGACCGGATCGGTGAGCGTGCAGGTGAGGTTCGGGCTGTCCGCCGAGCTCTCGTTGGAGATGGTCAGCGTGTAGTGGGCGGTGTCGCCGTCCTTCGAGTAGACGTCCCCCGTCAGGCCGAGCGCGATGGCCGGCTGGAAGAGGTTGACGCTGTGGTCGTCGGTGGAGCTGACGTCGCTGGCGAAGCCGACCGGGTGGTAGACGACGGTCGCGACGTTGACGAGCGGATCGGGATCGTCGGGCTGCACGAGGCCGGTGATCTCGAAGGCGCAGCTCTCGCCGACCGCGAGGGCGCCGCAGCCGGCCGCCTCGGCCCACCCGGTGATGTCGCCGAGGAGCGTGTCGGACATGCTCGCCAGGGTCAGGTCGGGGCTGTCGGCGCTGCTGGTGTTCTGGATCACGAAGGTCCAGGTCACGTCGTCCCCGCGCTTCGAGAGCAGGTCACCGGCCTTGACCAGCACCACGGACGGCTGGAAGAGCTCGACCACGTGGCTGTCGGTGGCGGTGATGTCGTTCGGGAAGCCCTCGGGGTGGAAGTGGACCACCGCGGTGTTCGGCAGCGGGTCCGGATCGCCCGGCAGCACGGTGCGTGCGGTGGTGAAGGTGCAGCTCGCGCCCGCCGGGAGCCGCGCGCAGCCGGCCGCCGCGGCGATCGGGGCGATGTCCCCGAGCAGCGTGTCGGCGAAGCTGTCGAGCAGCAGGTCGGGGCTGTCGGCCGAGCTGGTGTTGGTCACGGTCAGCACGTAGACGACCTCGGCACCCACCTCGGCGAGGCTGTCGCCGCTCTTGTCGAGCGTGACGCTCGGCTGGAAGAGGTTGGTGCTGTGGGAGTCGCTGGCGCTGACCGCGATGGGCGTCAGGCTGGGCTTGATCGCCTCGGGCGCGTAGGTCGCGGTGGCGACGTTGACGAGCGGGTCGAGGTCGTCGGGCCCGATGACGCGGGTGACGCTGAAGACGCAGCTCTGGCCCGGCTCGAGGCGCTCGCAGCCGGCGCCGATCGCGACCGGGGCGAGGTCGCCGATGACGCTGTCGTCGAAGGAGACGAGGAGCAGCGGCGGCGAGTCGGCGGAGCTGGTGTTGGTCACCTCGAAGACGTAGGTCGCGGGGTCACCGACCTTGGACAGCCGCGTGCCGGACTTGTCCAGCGCGATGCTCGGCTGGAACAGGTTCAGGGCGTGGTCGTCGCTGGCGGTGATGTCGTTCGGGAAGCCGCCGGGGTGGTAGTGGACCACGGCCGTGTTCGGCAGCGGATCCGGGTCGCCCGGGAGGACCTCGCGCAGCACCTCGAAGCCGCAGCTCGCGCCGACCGGCAGCTGCTCACAGCCGGCGGCGATGGCCTCGGCCGTGAGGTCGCCGAGGAGCGAGTCGGTGAAGCTGTCGAGGATCAGGTCGGGGCTGTCCGCCGAACCGTCGTTGGTGACGTTGAACCAGTAGGTCGCGACGTTGCCGACCTGGGCGAGGGTGTCCCCGTCCTTGTCGAGCGCCACCGAGGGCTGGAAGAGGTTGACGCTGTGGCTGTCGCTGGCGCTCACGTCGAGCGCGAAGCCGAGCGGCCAGAACGTCGCGGTCGCGGTGTCGACGAAGGGATCCGGCGCGTCGGGCGGCACGAGGTGCGTGACCTCGAACTCGCAGGTCTGGCCGGACGCGAGGATCTCGCAGCCCGCGGCGATGGCGTAGGGCAGCAGATCGCCGAGCACGCTGTCGGTGAAGGCCTGGATGACGAGCGGCGGCGTGTCGTCGGAGCTCGTGTTCACCAGGGCGAAGTCGTACGTCACCGGGTCGCCGATCTTCGACAGCGTCGTCCCCGTCTTGCTCAGCGTGATGCTGGGCTGGAACAGGTTGACGATGTGGTCGTCGGCGGCGGCGATGTCGTTCGGGAAGCCCTCGGGGTGGTAGTGGACGACCGCGAAGTTGGGCAGCGGATCCGGGTCGTCCGCGGCCACGACGCGCTCGGCGGCGAAGCTGCAGCTGGCGCCCGGGGCGAGCCGCTCACAGCCGGCCGCGAGGGCCGCCGGGGCGAGGTCGCCGAGGAGCGTGTCGCTGAAGCTGTCGAGCAGCAGATCGGGGCTGTCGGCGGAGCTGGTGTTCACGACGGTGAACACGTAGCCGACCGGCATGCCGACCTCACCGATGGCGTCCCCGTCCTTGTCGAGCGCGACGCTCGGCTGGAACAGGTTGGTGCTGTGGCTGTCGGTCGCGCTGACGGCGATCGGCGTCAGGCCGAGCTTGAGGATCTCGGGCTCGTAGGTCGCGGTGGCGACGTTGACGAGCGGGTCGGGATCGTCGGGGCCGACGAGGCGGGTGACGCTGAAGGAGCAGCTCTGGCCCGTCTCGAGGATGTCGCAGCCGGCGTCGATGGCGTAGCCGGCGAGGTCCCCGAGGACGCTGTCGTCGAAGGCGACGAGGGCTAGCGCCGGGGCGTCGGCGGAGCTCGTGTTGGTCACCGTGAAGTCCCAGGTGACCGGGTCGCCGATCTTGGAGAGCGTCGTGCCGCGCTTGTCGAGCGTCAGGCCGGGCTGGAACAGGTTCACGGCGTGCTCGTCGCGCGCGGTGATGTCGTTCGGGAAGCCCTCGGGGTGGAAGTGGACCACGGCCACGTTCGGCAGCGGATCCGGGTCGCCGGGGACGATCTCGCGCTCGGCCGCGAAGCTGCAGCTCGCGCCGACGGGCAGGCGCTCACAGCCGGCCGCGACGGCGGAGGCGGTGAGGTCGCCGAGGAGCGAGTCGGTGAAGCTGTCGAGGAGCAGATCGGGGCTGTCCGCGGAGCCGTCGTGGGTGACGGTGAAGAAGTAGGTCACGACGTTTCCGACCTGGGCCAGCGTGTCACCGGTCTTCTCGAGCGCCACGGAGGGCTGGAAGAGGTTGACGCTGTGGCTGTCGGAGGCGCTGACGTCCTGCGCGAAGCCGAGCGGCCAGAAGATGACGGTCGCGGTGTCGACGAAGGGGTCGGGCGCATCCGGCGGCACGAGGTGCGTGACCTCGAACTCGCAGGTCTGGCCGGCGTCGAGGATCTCGCAGCCCGCGGCGACGGCGTAGGGCAGCAGATCGCCGAGGACGCTGTCGGTGAAGGCCTGGATGACGAGCGGCGGCGTGTCGCCGGAGCTCGTGTTCATCACGGCGAAGTTGTACGTCACCGGATCACCGATCTTGGACAGCGCCGTGCCCGTCTTGCTCAGCGTGACGCCGGGCTGGAACAGGTTCACGACGTGATCGTCGCTGTCGGCGATGTCGTTCGGGAAGCCCTCGGGGTGGTAGTGGACGACCGCGAGGTTGGGCAGCGGATCCGGGTCGTCCGCGGCCACGACGCGCTCGGCGCCGAAGGTGCAGCTGGCGCCCGGAGCGAGCCGCTCGCAGGCGGCCGGCACGACGACGCCGGCGATGAGCGAGTCGTCGAAGCTGTCGAGCAGGAGGTCGGGGCTGTCGTCGGAGCTCGTGTTCACGATGGTGAACACGTAGCCGACCGGCAGGCCGATCTCGCCGAAGGCGTCGCCGTCCTTGTCGAGCAGGACGCTCGGCTGGAACAGGTTGACGCTGTGGCTGTCGCTCGCGCTGACGGCGATGGGCGTCAGGCCAGGCCTGATGATCTCGGGCGCGTAGGTCGCGGTGGCGACGTTGACGAGCGGGTCGGGATCGTCGGGGCCGACGACGCGGGTGACGCTGAAGGTGCAGCTCTGGCCGGTCTGGAGCACGTCGCAGCCGGCGTCGACGGCGTCGCCCGCGAGGTCGCCGATGACGCTGTCGTCGAAGGCGACGAGCAGCAGCGGCGGCGAGTCGGCGGAGCTGGTGTTGGTCACCGTGAAGTCGTAGGTGACCGGGTCGCCGATCTTGGAGAGGCGCGAGCCGGACTTGTCGAGCGTCAGGCTGGGCTGGAACAGGTTCACGGCGTGCTCGGCGCGCCCGGTGATGTCGTTCGGGAAGCCCTCGGGGTGGTAGTGGACCACCATGACGTTGGGCAGCGGATCCGGGTCGCTCGCGAGCACCTCGCGCTGGGCCGTGAAGGCGCAGGCCACGCCGACCGGCAGGCGGTCGCAGCCGGCGGCCGTGGCCTCGGCCGTCAGGTCGCCGAGGAGCGAGTCGCTGTAGCTGTCGAGGAGCAGGTCGGGGCTGTCCGCGGAGCCGTCGTTGCCGACCGTGAAGAAGTAGGTCACGACGTTGCCGACCTGGGCCAGGGCGTCACCGGTCTTGTCCACCCAGATGGAGGGCTGGAAGAGGTTGACGCTGTGGCTGTCGGAGGCGCTGACGTCCTGCGCGAAGCCGATCGGCCAGAAGATCACGGTCGCGGTGTCGACGTAGGGATCCGGCGCGCCAGCCGGGACGACGCCGATCACGTCGAAGCCGCAGCCCTGTCCGACGTCGAGGATCTCGCAGCCCGCGGCGACGGCGTAGGGCAGCAGATCGCCGAGGACGCTGTCGGTGAAGGCCTGGATGACGAGCGGCGGCGCGTCGGCGGAGCCCGTGTTGACCACCTCGAAGTGGTAGGTGACCGGGTCCCCGACCTTGGAGAGCGCGTCGCCCGTCTTGCTCAGCGTGACGCCGGGCTGGAACAGGTTCACGACGTGGTCGTCGCTGTCGGTGATGTCGTTCGGGAAGCCCTCGGGGTGGAAGTGGACGACCGCGAGGTTGGGCAGCGGATCCGGGTCGTCCGCGGCCACGACGCGCTCGGCGCCGAAGGTGCAGCTGGCGCCCGGGGCGAGCCGCTCGCAGCCGGCCGCGAGGGCCGCCGGGGCGAGGTCGCCGAGGAGCGAGTCCGCGAAGCTGTCGAGCAGCAGATCGGGGCTGTCGTCGGAGCTCATGTTCACGACGGTGAACACGTAGCCGACCGGCATGCCGATCTCGCCGAAGGCGTCGCCGTCCTTGTCGAGCAGGACGCTCGGCTGGAACAGGTTGACGCTGTGGCTGTCGCTCGCGCTGATGGCGATGGGCGTCAGGCCGAGCTTGACGACCTCGGGCGCGTAGGTCGCGGTGGCGACGTTGACGAGCGGGTCGGGATCGTCGGGGCCGACGACGCGGGTGACGCTGAAGGAGCAGCTCTGGCCGGTCTCGAGGAGGTCGCAGCCGGCGTCGATGGCGTCGCCGGCGAGGTCGCCGATGACGCTGTCGTCGAAGGCGACGAGGGCCAGCGGCGGCGCGTCGTCGGAGCTGGTGTTGGTCACCGTGAAGTCGTAGGTGACCGGGTCGCCGATCTTGGAGAGGCGCGAGCCGGACTTCTCGAGGGTCAGGCCGGGCTGGAACAGGTTCACGGCGTGGTCGTCGCGCGCGGTGATGTCGTTCGGGAAGCCCTCGGGGTGGAAGTGGACCACGGCCACGTTCGGCAGCGGGTCCGGGTCGCCGGGGACGATCTCGCGCTCCGCCGCGAAGCTGCAGCTCGCGCCGATGGGCAGGCGCTCGCAGCCGGCCGCGATGGCCTCGGCGGTGAGGTCGCCGAGGAGCGAGTCGGTGAAGCTGTCGAGGATCAGGTCCGGGCTGTCCGCGGAGCCGTCGTGGGTGACCGTGAAGAAGTAGGTCACGACGTTCCCGATCTGGGCCAGCGTGTCACCGGTCTTCTCGAGCGCCACGGAGGGCTGGAAGAGGTTGACGCTGTGGCTGTCGGAGGCGCTGACGTCCTGCGCGAAG
>SBGO01000615.1 GCA_006226565.1 Deltaproteobacteria bacterium
GGGGCGCGGCGATTTCGTCGGGTGAAAGAGCTCCGGCTGCGCGAGACCGTCGCCGAAGGCGACACGCCTCCCCCGCGTCAGCGGGGGCGCGGCGAAGCCGCGGCGGGGGAAAGCGAGCGAGGTGGCGCCTGCAATGGCTCCCGCTGAGGGTTCCCGCCGCGGGCCGAGCCTGCGAGGTCCGCGGTGGGATGCGGGAGCCATTGCACCAAGGCGCCGCCGAGCAAGCGCATCAAAACGGATACAAGAAGTCGAAGTGGACCGAGCTCGGGTCCTCGCGCGTACACGGCCCGCCTTCGCTGTCGTAGGCGATGCACCGCGCGGCGCCGAGCGGGAAGCCGACGTCGAGGCGGACGGGGAGCTGCCCGCCGATGAGCCAGCGCGCGCCGACGCCCCACGAGAACCGGAAGCTCGACGTGTAGAGGGTGTCGTGGGCGTCGGCCAGGGCGCCGACGTCGAGGAAGGTCGCGACCCAGAAGCCGAGGCGCCGCAGCAGGGGCAGGCGCAGCTCGAGGCTCCCGTTGACGACGACGTTGCCGCCGAACTCCTCGGGGCAGCTCGGGTCGAGCTTGCCGTCCTCGTCGTAGCGGCAGACGGCGTTGTCGCCGAAGCCGCGGAGCCCGTTGGAGCCCCCCAGGGTGTAGCGCTCGTTGGCCGGCAGGAAGGGCTCGCCGAAGGTGCGGCTGCCGCCGTAGCGCGCGAAGAGCGCCGCCACGGGCCCGTTCAGGTCGACCACGACCTGCGCGCTCGCCTCCCACTTCAGGAACTGGTTGAACTCGCCCGTCCGGCGGTCGCGGTCCCAGATGAGCGACGTCGACGCCGTCAGCTCGAAGCCGCGCGTCGGGTGGAGCGGGTTGTCGCGCTCGTCCCAGCGCCACCGCAGGCGCACCTGGAACTGCGGCTGGAGCCCCTCGCTCAGGTCCACGAGGGTGTCGAGGTCGCTCGGCTGGTCGATCTTCAGCACGCCGCCCTTGAGCGTCAGGCCGCTCACCATGCGCTTGGTGATGGGCACGCTGAGGTCGTTCTCGAGGCCGAACTCGATGCGGTCGAGGGGGTCGGTCACGCGGTCGAGCTCGGCGATGAGGCGCGTCTCGAGCTGGAGCGAGGTGTCCGCGAGGCGGGGCCAGGTGTAGGTCGGGGTCAGCGAGAGGAGGCGGAGCGGGTCGCTGAAGCTGACGCCGAAGCGGAGCGGGATCTGGAGGCGGTGCCCGAGCCCGCGCAGGTTGAGGTCGAGGTACTCGGCCTCGAGCTGGAAGAGCACGTCGGGGATGTCGAGGGGGAAGGCGCGCCCGAAGCCGGTCGTGGCGCGATCGATGTTCGAGACGAGGTTGCCCGCGCCCGAGGCCGCCCACGACGGCACGCGGTCGAGGTTCTGGCGCTGGATGGAGCGCACGCCGAGGGCGAAGTCGAGGAAGCGGTAGCCGGTCTCCTCGACGCTGACGACGAGGCCGACGTCGTCGCTGGGTGGATCCTCGTCGAGGCCGATGCTGTCGATGCGGACCGAGTTGAAGAGCCCGAGCGCGCGCATCTTGCGCATGGCCTCGTCGAGGCGGGCCTGGTCGAGGGGCTCGCCCGACTGCGGGAGGTCCCGGGTGAGCGCGTGGGTGTCGGTCTTGAAGTTCCCGCGGACGAAGATCTCGCCCACGTCGACCTGGGGGCCCTCCGTCACCCGGAGGCCGAGGTCGACACGATCCGCGCGGACGAGCGAGCGCGGGTCGCAGAAGGACTCGTCCCCGCTCTCCGAGGCGTAGGCTTCGCAGAAGGGCGCGATGCGCACCTGATGGTAGCCGCGGGCGCGGTACCACTCCTGCAGGCGCGCCACCCCCTGCTCGAGGTAGAGCTTGCCGAAGGGGTCCCCGGGGCCGAGCTTCGTGAGCGCGGCGATCGCGTCGGTGGCGAGGTGGTCGTTGCCGGTCGCGACGAAGTGGACGATCTCGGTGCGCGGCCCCTCCTCGAAGGGCACCTCGAGGTAGATGCCGAGCTCGCCGCGGCGCTTCTTCAGCAGGAAGCCGCGGTCGCGGAAGGCGTAGCGCCAGACGATCCACTCCGCACCGGCGACCTCGAGCGTGCGCGTCGGCGCCTCGTCGGCGGGCGTGCCGGTGAGGCCGAAGCGGAACCCGTAGAAGCCGCGGTCCTGGTAGTGGCGCGACAGGAGCGAGAGATCGGCGAAGAAGCGGTCGACGTCGAGGAGCCCGCTGGCGCCGAAGAAGTCGTAGACCTTGGTCTCGAAGAGCGCGAGCAGGTCCTCGTCGGGGAAGGACGACCCGCCGACGAGGCGGATCCCCTGGATGCGGCGCTGGTGGTTGAGGGTGATCGTGTAGTCGATGACGCCGCGCACCTCGGAGTCGACGCCGCGCCGCTCCGGGCGCAGCGCGAGGTCGCGGTGCTCCATCGCCACCTCGGCGAACGGGTAGCCGCGGCTCCGCAGGACCCCGGCGATCGCCTCGACGCCGCGCGCCGCCTCCTCGCGGTCGAAGACCCCGGACTCGCCGAAGGGCAGGACCTCGGTCCACTCCGACAGCGGCACGCGCTGGAAGGGGGCGTTCTCGAGCGGGTGCGCGGCGATGGGGTCGGTCGGATCGCTCATCCGGAACGACGGCAGCGAGGCGTTGTCGCCGTAGGGGGACTCGCGCTGCCAGATGCGGATCACCCAGCACCGATCGGTCGTCACCGTCTCCCGGAGGGCGCTGTCGGCGTCCACTTCCGCGGCGGGGGTGTCGCCGTCGTCGTGCTGGCGCGAGTCGAAGCGCGGGCGCACGAAGCCGACGGCCTGGAAGGCCCGGCGCAGGCGGTCGCGCACCTGGCGCTGGAGGTTCGAGGTGTGGACGTCCCCGTACTCGACCCCGGCGAGGCGCTCGAGTCGGCGCTGGCTGATGGTCGGGCAGGCGAGGCCCTCCGGGTCCGGGGCGCCGGTGTGGTGGTGCGCGATCTGGATCGTCTCGATGTGCGCGCGCGTGCCCTCGCGGATGGTCAGCTCGAGGTCGATCGTGGCCTCGGAGACCTCCTCGACGTTCGGCGTGATGGTGACGTCGTCGAGGCCGGCGCCGGCGTAGAGGCGCAGGAGCGAGGTGATCTGCCGCTGGATCTGGGGGTTGTCCCCCGGGGCCGCGGGGTCGAGGTCGAGGACCGTGCCCGAGCGCAGGAACACGCGCTTGAGGAGGTCGCGGCGCTTGAAGAACTGGTTGCCGGTGATCCGGACGCGGCGCACCACGGTGTGCGGCGCCGCGATGACCTCGACCTCGCCGCCGTCCGCGCCGGCGTGGCAGCCGATGGCGACCGCGCGGAAGAAGCTGGTCTCGAGCAGCCGCGCCTTGGCGCGCGCGACGCTCGCGTCGGTCAACGTGGCCCCGGGGACGAGCTCGGCGAGGCGCAGGAACCGGGCCCGATCGCCGGCGGTCGGGCAGGCCGTCCGCTCGCAGCCGGTCAGCGTGGCCTTCGCCACCACCACGCCGTCACACGGGCCTCCCGTCGGGGGGGGCGCCGCGGCGTGCGCGTTCGGGACGAGCGAGAGCAGCGCGACCAGCAGCGCGGCGGCGAGGGCGCTCAGTCCAGCGGGATGCGATACCGACAACGCGCTTCGTACTTCTCCTGGGTGGCCGTCGTGGTGACGGCCGTGTCGCTGCGGCGGAGGGTGCCATCGCAGGTCAGGTCGTCTCCGAGGTGCAGCCTAAAACGAGCGCGAAGGGTTGTCTCGGTCGTCTCTTGCACCGCGGTCGTCGTGAAGCAGAGGTCGCGGCCGAAGCAGGTGCCGACGTCGGCGCGGAGGTCGCCGCCGGGGGAGAGGCCCACCGCCGCGGTGCGGATGAACGGGGCCTTGAGCACGTCGTTGAGGACCGCGGCGAGGTCGGTGGTGAAGACGGCGGTGCCGGTCGACCGGTCGAGCTCGCGGCGGGGGCGGCCGGTCAGGACGAGGGACTGGAGGTCGTCCTGATCGAAGGTGCTGTCGTCGCTCGACATGTCGATCTTCAGGTCGGGCACGCGGCCGTGGATGCGGAGCGCGATGAGGACCTCCTTCTCGTCCTCGTCCTGGGTGTCCGAGGACGCGCGCGCGAGGTAGGTGACCTCGGTCTGGGCCGTGACGTCGATGGTCGGGTGCTCGGCGTCGCCGTCGAAGTCCACGAAGCCGCTGCGGATCTCGAAGTCGCGGCGGAACACGCGATAGGTGAGGTTGCCCCCGGGGACGAGATCGATGCGGCGATAGACGCGCGGCGCCTCGACGGTGCCCCCGATGGTGAGGTCGAGCCGGGCCTCCATGTTGGCCTGTCCGAGCGGGAAGGCGCTGTCGATCTGGAAGTCGCTCGACTTCATGTCGATGTCGAGGGCCATGTTCGCGAGCCACGGCGCGGCCTCGCCGAGCGGGCGCGAGTACGCGGCGCTGTCGCCGCCGATGGCGGTGCCGATCGCCTGGGCGAAGGTGTCGAAGCTGCGCGTGAAGTGGCCGTCGGTCACGAGCACCTGGCCGGTGAGGGCGAGGCTCGGCACCTCGGCCTCGAGCGCGCGGGCGGTCAGCTGGAGCGAGGGGTTGAAGGTCGCCGTGAACTCGCCCGGGCGAGAGTAGAAGACGTCGGTCCCGACGATGTCGACGGCCGCGTGGTCGAGGGTGAGGGCGTCGAGGACGAGGTCGCCGGAGACGCCGAGGGTGCCGTCGTCCACCTCGACGACGAGGCCGTGGTCGGCGCTCGACCGGACGTGCTGCACGCCCGGCGCCTCACCGGGCACGAGATCGACGCCGCGGCCGTCGGCGAGGCGCAGCTCGCGCCCGAAGTCGCGGGGCACGAGGGACACGCCGATCGGCTCGAGGCGGCCCGCCAGGATGGGCGCCGCGAGGTCGCCGGTGACGTGGAGGACGGCGTCGTCGTCCCCCGGGAGGCAGCGGGCGTCCCCGAGGGCGGCCGCGACCGCGGGGGCGGCCGCGATGGCGACCTTCCCCTCGAACACGCTGAACGCGTCCTTGAGGGCGCGGAGGATGCCGAGGTCGGCGACGCCGGCCAGCTCGAGATCGAGGGCGCCGCGCTGCTCGAGGGTGCCGCAGATGCTGAGCGTCTCGTCGCGCGTGGGGTCGGCGCCGACCAGCCCGCGCGGCCCGCGCCCGTGGGGGATGGTGGTGAAGGCGACGGGCGAGAGGCGGGTCCGCTCCTGCTCGACGACGAGGGCGAGCGGCGTCGCGTTGGTCCAGCGCAGGTTCTGGTCGCGCATGCCGAGCTCGATCTCGCCCGGCCCGGCGTCGATGCGCAGGTCCCACGCCTTGCCGACGCGCCCAGGCCACAGGTCGAGGGAGGCGCTCGCGCGGGTGGAGAGCAGGACGCCGCTCTTCCTCGTGGCCGGCAGCAGGTCTCCGAGGTTCGCGCCGGCGCCGCGCACGGCCAGGTGCACGTGGGTCGGGACGAGGCCGTCCATGTCTGCGCCGCTCCCGTCCACGAGCTCGAAGCCGGGGAAGAAGCTGGCCGAGGACACGTCGACGCGGCCCGAGGGGAGGGTCTGGATGTCCAGCTCGGCGTCGCCGAGGTCCACCGCGCCCCAGCGGATGCCGGCGAGGGCGACGCGCCCGATGAGGCTCGGGCGGTCGAGGGTCCCGCCGACGGTGAGGTTGGCGCCGATCGCGCCGCGGACCTCGGGCGCGGCGCGGCGGATCGCGCGCACGGCGTCGAGCGGCAGATCGCGCGCCCGGAGCGTGCCGTGCAGGCGCTGGCCCTTGCGGGTCAGGCCGAGCTTGCCGGTGATGCGCTCGCCGCCGCGGCCGACGATGACGAGGTCGTCGAAGTCGATGCGCTTCGCGTCGGCGTCGAAGCGGAGGCTGAGCTCGCGCAGCGGCTCGCCGCCCAGCTCGAGCCCCGAGGCGGCGAGCGCGCCCTGGCCGGTGAGGGTCCCGAGGAGGTTGGTGAGCTGGCCCGAGACGCGGGTGCGGGTGACGTCGATGGGGGCGTCGATGCCCAGCTCCGGCGCGATCAGGCCGAGCGCGATGCGCCGCGCGTCGAGGCGCGTGATGCGGAAGGGCAGGGCGCGGTTGGGGACGCCGAACGCTCCGTCGAAGAGGGTGAGCTGGCCGTCGAGGTCGACCTCGCCGAGGCTCGAGGCGGTGTGGGCGGCGGTGACGTCGAGGTGGTCGCCGTTCAGGCCGAGCTGGGCGGTCACGTGCCCGAGCGCGTGGCCGGCGGCGCGGGCGTTGGACCAGCTCGCCACGGCGCGGATCCGTGGGGCCGCGAGCGTGCCCCCGATGTGCGCCTGCTTCAGCACGAAGCGCCCCTCGAGGTCGCCGAGGCCGAGCCGGCGCGCGTCGTCGCGGATCTCGCCGAGGCGGACGTAGGGGGTGAGATCGAGGTCGCCGCTGGCCAGGTCGAGGGAGCCTTCGAGCCGCAGGCGGTCGTTGCGGCCGTCGACGGCGACGCGCTCGAGGTCGATGCGGCGCACGGGCGTGAGGCTGTCGGGGTCGCCGCCGCCGCCGATCGGGGCCGAGCGCAGGCGGACGGTCCCGCCGACGACGTAGTCGCCCGGGAGGGGGGGCGCCACGCCGTCCCAGGCGATCTGCACGTCGTCGAGCAGGAGGCGAGCGTCGGTGGTGTCCTCGCGGCTCGACCGCGTGCCGGACACGACGAGCCCGCCGTGGAGGGTCGCGCGCAGGTCGGCCAGCTCCGCGAGGCGGGCGACGGGGGTGAGGGAGGCGCCGGAGGTCGCGTCGGGCGGCAGGAGCGGCCACAGATCGGCGAGGAAGGCGTCGGTGCGGACCCCGTCGAGGCGAATCGAGGCGGCGAAGTCGTCGTCGCGGCGCGGATCGTCGATCCCGGGGCGCGGGCCGTACAGCCCGTCGTGGAGGGCGACGTGGCCGCCCCAGGCGTCGAACGCGAGCCAGTCGAGCTCGACCGTGTGGGCTTCGGGGTCGGAGGGCACGGCGCGCGGGAGGAAGCGCGCCCCGAGGCGGAGATCGCGCAGCGGCAGCCCGGCGACCTCCATGGCCGCCGCGCGGACGATGAGGCGGGCGTCGATCTGCTCGGTGTTGCCGCGGCCGCTGAGGGTCGCGTCGAGGTCGCCGTCGAGGGCGTCGCCGCCGAAGTCGGCGAGCGCCGGGGCGCCCCGGTCGAGCTGGACCCGGACCGTGCCGTACCAGGTGGAGAGGTCCGGCTCGATGTCCCAGCCGCCGGCCGCGTCGAGGTGTCCGTTGGGGAGGTGCGCGCGCGCCCGCTGCCAGGAGAACGTATAGCCGTCCCAGAGGAAGCTCTCGACCCGGAGGTCGGTGAGGGGGATGCGCACGCCTTCGAGGGCGAGGCCGGCGTGGGCCTCGGAGGTGAGCCAGTTGTCGGCGCGCGCGACGTGGGCGCGGGGGATGAAGAAGGCGGCGTGGTCCTCGCCCGTGAGCGCGAAGTTGCTCGTCGCGTCGAGGCCGGTGACGTCGAGGTGATAGCCGGGGCCGTCGACCGTGCCGCTGCCGTTGATGACGTCCACGGTGCGCGAGGTGATGTCGAAGGTGAGCGGTGGCCCCTCCTCGAGGGGATCCTCGGGACGGGTGAAGGCGCGGTGCAGGTCGACGCGGCCGAGCTCGTCCATGTGGACGAAGGCCTTGGGGTGCCCCAGGCGGACGCGGTTGAAGTGGATGGAGACGGGGGCCTCCGGCTCGGTGACGAGCCGGAAGAGCCCGGCCAGGGTCGGCAGGATGTCGATGTCGCCGATGGCCGCGTCGACCTGGACGACCTGCTGGCCGTTCTCCCCGAAGATGCGCCCGTCGGCGACGCGGAGCTCCCACGGCGCCGGCCCCCACTGGACGCTGGCGGCGCTCACCACGCCGGGCATGTGCTCGGCGATGACCTCGCGGACCGCGTTCATGAAGCTCGAGGTGCCGACGAAGAAGTAGAGGACGAGGTAGAGCGCGCCGACCACCGCGATGGTCCGCGAGATGATCAGGTAGGTCCCGAGCACGCCGCCGAGCAGGACCTTCTCGAGCGTGCGCAGGACGACGCGGGTGAAGCTCGCGTTCGGGTGGCGCTTCATGGGGTGGCCGGCGGTGCAGGGACGGCCGTCGCCGCCCACGCCTCGCCGTCGTAGACCACGCGGTGGCCGCCGCCCTCGAGCTGCGCCTCCTCGAGGCGGGTCTCGGCCACCCAGTGCTTGCCCTTCTTGCCTTCCACCTTGTCCTTGCCGAGGACCGTCCGGAAGACGGCGAAGCCCTCGAGCGGGGCCCCGAGGGTGGCGCCGGGGGCGGGCGGCAGGTAGTCGACGAGGTAGGTCGCGAGGCTGCCGCCGACCTGCTCGAGGGCGACGCGCAGGGACACGGTCAGCTTCTTCGAGAACGGGCTGACGCGGAGGCTGCCGCTCGCGCCGATGCGCCCCATGTCGGTGACGATGTTGGCGTCGACCTCGCCGCTGGTCAGGCCGAAGCTGGCCTCGATGTGGGCCTTGGCGCCGAGGGTGACGCGGTCCTCGAGGGTCAGCGCGCGCGCGACGACGTCGTCGAGGGTCGCGGTCGAGCGTGAGCGGACGGCGACGGCGACCTTCCCGATGCGGGTGTCCCGGACGTCGAGCCCGGGGGCGGTGAGGTGGCTGACGCGGGTGTCGTGGAGGGCGACGGCGCCGCTCGGCTTGATGAGGCCGGGCACGAAGGTGAAGTCGTCGACCGCCGTCGCGACGTCGGTGACGCTGACCGGGCCGACCTCGACGCTCGGCGCCGTGACGCGGTGGGCGCGGCCGGTGAGGGTCGTGCCGGCGAGGGTGAGCTCGAGGTCGTCCACGCGGCCGCCGGTCGGGAGGGTGCGGCCCAGCACCACGGGGGCGATGGTCGCGCCGAGGGCGACGTCACCCTGCACGTCGAGCTCGAGATCGCCGGCCAGCTCGAGGGTGCCGGCGACGTCGATCAGCGAGCCGTCGTCGGCGGTGAGGCCGAGGCGGTCGACGTCGAAGCCCTGGTCCGCCCAGTGGAAGCCGACGATGTCGACGTCGTTGACGTGGACCGCCTTGTCGTCGTGCTTGCCCCACAGCGCGTGGGCGCGGCCGCCGTGGAGGTCGGCGTGGATGGCGAGCTGGCCCGCGCGGTCGAGGGTCAGGGCGCCGTGCGCGTCGACGTCGCTGAACTGCATCCCCCAGCTCGGCCAGGCGAGGGTGAGGTCGCCGTCGACGAGCTCGATCCGTCGGAGCTCCACCAGGCGGCGCGGCTTGGGCGGGCCGCCGCCCGAGCCGGGCTTCTTCGGGCGGGCCAGCGCGCGCGCCACGTTGAGCTTGCCTTCTTCGTCCCAGGCGAGCTCGAGGAAGTAGCCGGACGCCCGGGCGCGATCGACGACCAGGTCGCCTTCGAGGAGGTGCGAGACGACGACGTCGGCGGTCACCTCGGTGGCGTGGATGAGCGGGCGTCCGGCCTCGTCGCGGATGAGCACGTCGCCGAGGTGCAGCTCGTCGGGGAGCGGGCCCCAGTGGACGGCGCCGATGACGAGGCGGCCGGCGGGGGCGCGGCCGAGGAGCCAGTCGCCCACGAGGGCGCGGCCCGGGGTGGAGTTGACCCAGAAGTAGGCGCCCATCCAGGCGGCCAGCGGCAGCGCGACGAGCAGCGTGAGGACCGGGATCGGCCAGAAGCGACCGCGCCGCCGCGGCCGCGCTCCCGTCCCACCGCTGTCGTTCCTGAGCCCCGAAGCCATCCGGCGGAGTATAGGGGCGCGCACGGCGGAAGACCACAACTCGGCGGTCTGGCGGGCGGTGGCGGTGGCGGCGGGGCACATCGAGGGGACGACGTGCCCGGCGGGACCGTTATTCTCTGCGGGGGCTCGCGGCGGATGCGGGGGATCTCGGCGGCGTCAGCGGAGGACGTGGCGGCCGCCCTCGACCACGGTCTGGCCGGCGACGTCGACGCGCTCGACGAGGCCCGGGTGGCCGGCGAGCAGCGCGACCGGCAGGAGATCGCGGACGCGCTCGAAGACGCGGGCGTCGTCGCGGAGGAAGACGCGATCGCCGCCGTCGGGGAGCCCGAGGGCGTCGTAGCCGTTGGCGTGGGCGATGCGCGCGAGGGCGGGGCCGACGTCGCCCGAGCCGTCGGTCAGGACGCAGCGGCAGCCGGTGCGCGCGCGGGCGTCGTACTCGGCGGTGCGGAGCTCGGCGAAGGGGTCGATGACGGCGTGGGAGTCGGAGCCGATGGCGAGCGGGATGCCCGCGGCGTGGAGCTCGGCCGTCGGCGGGATGCCGTCGCCGAGGTCGCCCTCGGTGGTGGGGCAGAGGCAGACCGTGGCCCGGGAGCGGGCGAGGGCCTCGATGTCGTCGTCGTCGAGCCAGGTGGCGTGGACGGCGGTGAAGTCCGGGCCGAGGACGCCCTCGGCGCGCAGGAGCTGGACCGGGGAGAGGCCGTAGTGGCGGCGGCACTCGGCGACCTCGCGCGGCTGCTCGCTGACGTGGGCGTGGATGGGGAGGCCGCGGCGGCGCGCCTCCTCGGCGAGGGGGCCGAGCCAATCGCGCGGGACGGCGCGGACGCTGTGGAGGGCGAGGCCGACGCGGACGGCGCCGGTGTCGGCGAGGGGCATCAGCGCGTCGAGGGCGAGCTTGGCGGTGTCGAGGTCGGGCACGCCGAAGCGCCGCTGCTCGGGCTGGAGCGGGGCGTCGAAGCCGCCGCGGGCGTACACGGTCCAGAGGAGCGACAGGCGGATCCCGACCTGCCGCGCCGCGCGTGCGTGGGCGTAGGTCGTCGCGAGCCACTCGGGGTAGGGCGAGCCGTCCTCGCGGTTGTGGAGGTAGTGGAACTCGCCGACGGCGGTGTAGCCGGCCTCGAGGCACTCCGCGTAGCAGAGGCGCGCGGCGGCCTCGATGCCGTCGAGGTCGAGGGAGGTGGCGAGGGCGTACATGCGCTCGCGCCAGGTCCAGAAGCTGTCCTCGCGCTGCGGGTCGCGTCGCTGGACGCTGCCGCGGAGGAGCCGCTGGAAGGCGTGGGAGTGGACGTTCGCGAAGCCGGGCAGGGCGATGGCCATGCGGTCACTCCTCCATGTTCACGAGCACGTGGGTGAGCTCGTGGGCCTTGATCGTGACGACCCGGGTCTTCGTCCCGTAGGTCGGGTGGACGAGCGTCAGCTTGTGCCGCCCGGCGCGGAGCGGCTGGCTGGCGAGCGGGGTGGTGCCGGCGGGCTTGCCGTCGATCAGCACGTTGGCGTAGGGGCGCGCGGAGATCGCGACCGTCCCCTCCCCCACGGCGCGGCGGGTGGTCTTCACCGGCTGGGCGGCTAGTGCGACGGCTGCGCTGTCGTCTTGCGCGACGGCAGCCTCGGGCGGGGGGGCCTGGCCGTCGGGGGGCTCGCCCACCGCGACCTGCGCGTCGCTGGGCGGCGCCGGCGACGTGTCGGCCTCGGCGACGCGCACGTCGGGCTCCTCCTCGGGGACGTTGGGCGTCGTGACGGCCGTCGGGACTGCGTCGCCACCGTTCTGGGGGGCGGAGGTGGCCACGGGTGCAGTGTCGGGGGCCGCTGTGGGAACGGGATCGGCGTGCGCCGTCGAGGCGCCCGGCGTGTCGCGATGCGCGACCCGGTCGCCCTCCGGCGGGGTGTCCTGGGCCAGGGTCGTGGCGATGAAGACCGCGACGAAGCCGATCGCGACCAGCCCCACGCCGCTCAGGATCCAGGCCCAGCGCGGCACGCGCGGCGTCTGCTGGCGCGGGGTCGAGCCGGTGTCGGCGGCGGTGTCGACGGGCGCCGCGGTCGGGGTCCGGTGCGGTGCCCGCGCGCTCTCGTCCGCGCG
>SBGO01000371.1 GCA_006226565.1 Deltaproteobacteria bacterium
CTCCGGGGAGCCGTCGGCCACGAGCGAGACGTCTTGCGGGTTGGCGACCGCTCGGGAGAGCGCCGCGGCGATCGGGAGCGTGGCGGCCGGCGGCGAGACGGCGACGATCATGCGCGGGCGGGGAGCGCGCCACGCCGGCCCGGCGACGACGGTGATACGGACGGCGTGGTAGCCGGGGCGGAACGGGGAGGGGAAGACCTCGGTGTCGACGCGGAGGGCGCCGGGATCCGCGGGCCCCGGAGGCGCCGGCGCGAGGCCGGGCGCGTTGACGAGGGACTCGACGCGGACGGCCTCGGGCGGGGGGAGGACGCCGGCGACGAGCGCCTCGCGCACGATCGCCCACGAGCTCCCGTCGACGTCGAGGCCGAAGGTGGAGACGGTCTCCTCGTCGGTGTCGACCGTCGGGTTCACGCCGTAGTGGCGCGAGCGGTGCCGGCTCGGCCCGTCGCCGAGGAGCGGCACCCCCGAGAGGCGCACGGCCGGCTCCTCCTCGGCCTTGGAGGCGGGGAGGGCGACGCCGCAGCCGGCGAGGGCGGCGGTGACGAGGAGCGCGGCAGCGAGCGGCGTGTGGCGTGTCATCGCCGGGGGAACGCGCGCGGCCCCCCGACCTTACACCCGCCCTTTCGTCGCCCGCGGATCGCGGCGGCCCCCGCCCGCCGTCAGCCCGCTACTGGTCGCTGCTCTCGTCCTCGCCGCCGCCGTCGCCGTCGTGCTTGTCGCCGCCGTCGTCCGTGTCGCCGCCGCCGCCGCCGTCCGAGCCGACGGTCACGGTGATGATGGGCGTCTCGACGGTCACCGAGCCCCAGGTCACCTCGATGCCGAAGCCGCCGAAGCCGACCTTGACGCTCTCCGCGACGGCGTCGCTCCAGCGGTTCGGACCGATCAGGTGCCCGAACGAGTTCTTGGGCGTGAGGGCGCAGGTCGGCGCCTTCCCGCCTCTGCACCACAGATCGAGCTGCTGGTGGGTCTTGCGGGCCGGGACCGTGAAGCGCGCGACCCGGACGGGCTCCTGAGCCTTCTTGACCGACTCCACCGTGACCCCGGGCAGCGCCTCGACCGCGAGGCGCGGCGGCGGCGCGGTCGCGTTCGCGGTCGCGGGGAAGAGCAGCGTCACACACAGCGCAGACAGCGCAGCACGAATCATCGTCAGCCTCCTTCGCGAGCGCGCTCGCGTCTCGTCACTGGCACGTCGCGACCTGGGCCCAGCCGAGGCGGGTCGTGTCCCACGGGGGATCGGCGTTCTCGGCGTCCGAGGGCGCGTAGGTCCACGCGAGCAGCCCGCGGCCGAGGGACAGCGCGTGGGGCGGCCAGATCGCGGCGCAGCAGAAGCACGTCGTGTCGATCTCGGCCACCTCGACCGGGGTGATCGGGGACATGGTGGTCGACGCCACCATCACCTTCGCGCGGCCGCGGTCGAAGCAGTCGTTCACCACCGCCGGGAAGGCGAGCCAGGCGACGATACCGCGGTCGACGCGCGGGTAGCCGACGGCCCCCTCGGTCGCGATCCGGCTCATCTGCTGGCCGCCGGCGAAGACCCACAGATCGCCCGGCTGGACCAACGCCTGGGGGTACCAGGCGACCGGTCCCGGGAGGTCGCCTTCGGGGCAGAGCATGACCGCGCGGGTCCCGTCGCTGTCGACCTCGATGCAGGGGCCGGCGTGGATCTGCCGCGGCGCCTCGTCGGCTTTCGCGTACCAGACGGCCTCGGGGGTGGTCCACAGCACCCCGCGGGTGTGCGCGACCACCTCCTGCACCGGCCCGTCGACCTCGTGCAGGGTCGTCATCGCGCCGTCCCGCAGCTCGCGGATCCGCCACGGGCCGTCGTTCGCCTGGACCGGCTCGGCCCACAGGATCGCGTCCTCGGTCACGAAGGGCGCGGTGGCGACGGTGCTCGGATCCGGCGACGCGAAGAGCGTCTGGACCTGGTCTCCGCCGAAGATCCAGGCGCGGAGCCGCCACTTCAGGCACGCGCCCTGGCCGTCGTAGACGCAGCTCCGGAAGGCCGCGCGGCCCTGGGTGACGAGGTGATGGGGCGGGTCGTGACGGCTCGGCGTCCAGACGCGCTCGTCCTGCTCGGTCAGCTCGGCGTTCGTGGTGTCGTCGACGTAGCGGAGCCGCCGCCGCCGGTCGCCGGCGATGGGGTAGTCGACGAGCAGCGCGCCGTCGCGGCCGTCGATGAGCGCCGCGCCGGCCGGGAGATCGACCGGCTCGGCCGCCCCGTCGTTGAGCGGGCGCCAGGTGAGGACCGTCTCCTCCCGGTCCTCGGGCCACGGCGCGAGGCCGAAGGCGATCGTGCTCGGCCGCGTCACGCGCGCCGCCCACGGGGTCAGCGGCGACTCCAGCGCCCCGGTCGTGATCGTCAGGCCGCCGGGCGGGCACGGTCGGCTCGTCGTGTCCCCGGCGCCGACGCTCGTGTCCACGGCGGGGCGCGTGTCGACCGGCTCGCTCGCGTCCGCGGTGTCGGCCACGGTCCCGACGGTCCCGGGCGTGCCCGCCTGCAGGCAGCCTCCCAGGAGGCCGGCCAGGGCAAGCGCCAGCGCTGCTCTCGTCACGCTCGAGTCACCCAACGCGCGTTCTCCTCGATCAGTCGCAGGTCACCCGCACGCGGGCCCAGGACAGGTAGCCTCCGCGTGGATCGTACGGGGGCTCCTCCGCCGGGACCTGGCCGTAGTTCCAGGCCAGGAGCCCGTCGCGCAGCGAGAGCCGCAGATCCGGCCAGATGCTGTCACAGCAGTAGCAGCCCGCCCCGATGTCGCCGACCGCGACCGCGCGGTCCGGGGCCGCGACCGGCGCCGCCCAGACGGTCCCGGCGCTCGGCGGATAGCAGCCGGCGTCGACGTCGTCGTAGGTGACCCACGCGAAGACGCCGCCGTCGACGACCGGCACCGCGCGGACCGCGCCCTCGCTGGGGACGCGGACCAGCGCCGGGCCGCCGGCGTAGAGCCACAGATCCCCGGTCCCGCCGGGGAAGGGCGACCAGCTCGCGTCGATGAGCCCGTCGTTGTCGGTGTTCGTGCGCTCCGGATCCTGGCACAGCATGACGGCGCGCTCGCCGTCGGTGTAGGCGCTCCCGCACCAGCGGGCGCTGAGCTGGGTCGCGGGCCCATCGCCCGTGGCGCGCCAGACGCCGTCGTCCGTCAGCCACAGGAGCGCGTCCCCGACCCGCATCACCCGCCGGAGGTGGCCTTCGATCGACCGGAGGAGCGTCACCTCCCCGCCACTCCACGTGCGCACGTAGGAGGTCGTGGTGCCGTCGTCGGCGACGACCGCCTCGGTCCAGAGCACCTCCGCGCCCGTCACCTCGGGGAGCGGCGGCGTCGTGATCGCCGGGTCCGACGTGTGCGCCCACAGGGTCACGACCTCCCCGTCCCGCCACGCGCGGAGCTGCGATCGCACGCAGCGGCCCTGGTCGTCGTACTCGCAGCTCCGCCACGCCGCCAGCCGCGGCGCGACGTAGTGGCCGCGCTCGCCGTACTCCGGGTAGCCCCAGAACCGGTCGGGGGCGCCGACCAGCTCGACCGCGCCGGCGTCGTCCACGTAGAAGAGCCGGCGATCGGCCGGCGTCGCCTGGGGGCGGAGGACGAGGAGGGCGCCGTCACGGGCGTCGACCAGGACGTCTTCGTCGCCGGTCTCCGCGACGCGCTCCACCGCGCCCGCGCCGACGTCGAGCCGCCAGATGCCCGGATCCTCGCCGTACATCCAGGAGTCGCCGCTGAACAGGATCTCGTGGGAGGAGAGGGTCACGATCTGCCACGGGGTGCGCTCGGAGTCCCCCCGCGACGCCACCGTCGCCGTGGGGTTCGCGCAGGCCGGCACCGCGCCTGCGCCGACGTCGCCGTCGGTCCCGACGTCGGCCGTCACGTCGCCCGCCGCCGTCCCTGGACGGCTCTCGAGGCAGCCGCCGAGGACGATCGTCGCGGCCCAAGCGATCACGACACCGCGCCGGCACATCGCTCACCTCCTGTCGTTTGCGCAGAGAGTACGCCTCGGACAGGGGTCGGTGCCAGCCGGCGCGTATGCGCGATCCGCAATCGGCTCCGGGCAGTCCGGCCGCCGCGTGCGCTCGCGTGAACCTTGAGACGTGCTCACCACGCTGGTGCGGCCCCTATCGCATGTGCGTCGCGAAATGTTGCGGCGAGACAAAGACGCGCGAGCCTGGTCAGACAAACTATGCGCCGCTTTCGCGATCGCGTGCTCCGGTCGCCTCGACGAAAGCGTCGAGGCACGCTATGCCGTAAAGGCCGGTGGTCCGGAACCACCCGAAAGCGCCTTGCGTCATCTCCAGGGGGTCGATATTACGGCTCGCGAGTCGGAATAGTGCTGCGCTTCGAGATACACTGTGCGGGAGATCGCCGATGACCCTCCACAAGTCCCAGGACGAACGCCGACGCGACATCCTCGAGGCGGCTCGAGGACGGTTCGTCAGCGACGGGTACTCCCGGGCGCGCCTCAACGACATCGCGCAGGACGCGGGGCTGTCGAAGGGCGGGGTGTATTTCCACTTCAAGAGCAAGCGCGAGATCTTCGACGCCCTGATCGACGAGGACTTCGAGCAGGTGCTCGTCGCCCTGCGCGCGATGCGCGGGCTGACCGGCAGCGTCACCGACCGCCTCATCTCCTTTGCCCAGGCCGGCTTCCGGAGCTCGATCGCCAACCCGATCCGCCCACGCTTCTTCGTCGTGATGGGGGAGATGGCGCTGGCCCACGACGACGTCCGGGCGCGCCTCCAGGAGATGCACGAGGCGTTCGTCGGCGAGGTGCGCGCGATCCTGATCGAGGGCGTCGCCAAGAAGCAGCTCCGCACCGATCTCGACACCGACACCGCCGCGCGCCTCCTCGTCACGCTGATGGACGGCGTGCGCGCCGCGGTCGCGGGCGACTTCCACAACCAGAACCAGTTCGAGCGCCTCCTCGCCGACGGCGGCCGCCTGCTGACCGAAGGCTTCCTCCCGGGCGGGCCGACCCTGGACTAGCGCGCAGCACGCGCCGTCGCGGCGGCCGTCAGGTGCCGCGCGTGTCCCCGAAGAGGCGGACGTGGAGGCGGTCGCAGAGACGCCAGCCGTGCGCGATGCAGAGGGGGGCGAGCCAGCGCGCGCGGGCGTCCAGCTCCTCGACCGTGCGCCCCTGGGGCATGAGGAGGACCCGCTCGGGGGTCGCGCCCACGTCCGCGACCAGCGCCAGGACCTCGTCGAGGTCCTCGGGCGCCGTGACGACCACCTTCAGCTGGTAGTCGCCGGCCGCCATCATGCGGCGGATGACGTCGGGGCGGTAGCGCGTGGCCTCGTGGCGCTCGCGCCAGGCGCCGGCGCCGTCCTCGGGGCGCGGCGTCGAGTCGGCGAGCTTCGGCGAGATGCTCCAGAGGTCGACCGGCAGCGGCTGGAAGACGGTCCCGGCCGTCTCGACGGTCAGGTGGTAGCCGGCGTCGTGGAGGCGCTCGGCGAGGGCGCCGAGGTGCTTGGCGACGAGCGGCTCGCCGCCGGTCAGGACGACGTGCCGGACGGGGGCGTGGCGGGCGACCTCGGCGACGATGGCGTCGACCGTCCACGGCTCGCCCTCGGGCTCCCACGAGCTGTAGGGGGTGTCGCACCAGCGGCAGCGGAGGTTGCAGCCGCTCGTCCGGACGAAGACCGAGGGCACGCCGGTGAGCGCGCCCTCACCCTGGATGGAGCAGAAGATCTCCGTGATGTTCAGGGTGTCGGTCATGGCCTGCAGACGACGTTCTGGAGGTGCGAGCGCGAGTCGAAGGGGGCGCCGTCGAAGTCGCCGGTCCGCGAGACGATCTCGAAGCCGTTGTAGTGGAGGAGCGCCTCGAGCTCCAGCGGCCAGAGGACGCGGAGGTCGGCGCCGCCGACGAAGAAGTCGCGCGCGTCCGGGTAGCTGAAGTGGAGCTTGCCGCGCGTCCGCTGGGTCGCGTGGTCGTAGGCGATGGTCTCCTCGACCATGAGCGGGCGGTCGGCCTCCGGATCGTGGACCGGCTCCGGCATGAGCGGCAGCCGGTGGTGCGCGTGCCGCGCGAGGGTGCGCGGGTCGGGGCTGAGGACCGAGAGCACGAAGACGCCACCCGGCGCGAGGTGCGCGCGGACCGAGGCCAGGCAGCCCTCGAGGGCCGCGCGGGTGTGGAGGTGGAGCAGCGAGTTGAGCGCCACCACCACCGCGTCGAAGCGCTCGCCGAGGTCGAAGCCCGCCATGTCGCCGAGGACGAAGCGGACCGGGGCGCCCACGCGCGCCGCGCGGTCACGGCCCGCCGCGAGCATCGCGGGCGCGGCGTCGAGCCCGGTGACCTCGAGCCCGCCCGCCGCGAGCGGGATCGCCAGCCGCCCGGTGCCGCAGCCGAGCTCCAGCAGGCTCCGCGCGCCGCCGCATGCGCGCCGCCAGAAGCCCAGCTCGGCGTCGCCCTCGGTCAGCATCGGCGCGAGGAGGTCGTAGAGCCGCGGCTGCTCGTAGAGCGACCCGAGTGAGGTGGGTTGATCAATCATTGATCAATGCGCGTCAGGCGCCGGGGAAGTGGTCGGCGACGTACGCCCGCAGCACCGCGAGCTCGCGCGTGAAGCCGCCCGAGAGGATCGGGAAGCGGCACCACGTCTTCGGGTCGAGGTTCTTGTCGTCGACGTGGAAGGAGGGGGCGTAGCGCTCGCGCTTCCACTGGTTCCGGCACCAGAGCGTGAAGAAGCGCTCGACCCACAGCGCGAGCTGGCGCGGCGGGATGTCGGGGAAGTGGACGCGCATCAGGAGGAAGGTCTCGAGCGGGTCCTGCTTGTCGCGGATGGCGGCGCCCTCGATGGCGTCGAGGAGCGGGTAGGGCATCAGGTCCGCTTCGTCGGTCTGCGCGCGCTCGAGGGGGCGCAGCTCCGCCGTGGGCTGCTGGACGTTCACCGCCCGCACCGCCGGGATGGGCCCGAGGCCGGCCGGGCCCTCGGCCTCGACCCAGCGGAGCCAGCGGCGGAGGAAGGCCTTGTCGATGCCGGCGATGGGCGAGATGCCGCCGGCGGTGTCGCCGTCCATGGTCGCGTAGCCGACGGCCGCCTCGGAGCGGTTCGAGGTCGACACCAGCAGGGCCCCGCGGAGGTTCGCCAGCATCCAGACCCCGGGCGCGCGCACCCGCGCCTGGATGTTCTGGAGCGCCAGGTCGTCGGTGGCCCAGGTCAGCTCGCGGCCGATGGCCTGCTCGACCATCTGGGTGTAGCCGGCGACCAGCGCGTCCACGTCGAGGGACATGAACTCGGCGCCGAGGGCGTCGGCCACGTCGCGCGCGGCGTTCCGGGTGACGTCGGAGCTGTTGCGCGTCGCCTGGTAGACGCAGAGGAGGAGCCCGGAGACGAGGTCCCGGGCGCTCTCGGCGCCGGCGAGCTGCGGGATGTAGCGCAGGCGCTCCTTGACCCCGTCGAGCCCGAGGTCGCCGACGGCGAGCTCGCACATCTGGGCGACGAGGCAGGCGCAGGCGGTCGAGTCGGCGCCGCCCGAGAGCGAGATGACGAAGCCGCGCGACCAGCTGCGGCGCAGGTAGTCGAAGAGCGACAGCGAGACGGCGCGCGTGAACTCCTCTTCCTTCTTATGGGGCGAGCGCTCCCACGGCTCGGTGCCGGCGCTCGTCGGGAGCTCGAGCGGGCGGGCCGGCCAGGTGAAGGGGACGATGGCGCACTCGTCGGCCGGCTCGTCGAAGCGCGGGCGGAAGCTGTTGGTCCAGGTCTGGATCATGCGCGACTGCTCGACGTCGACGACCGCGCTCGTCAGGTCGACGAGGTCGTAGCCGAAGCGCCGGCCCTCGACGACCATGCGCCCGGTGGTCGCGATGAGGGCGCCGCCGTCGTAGACGATGCGGCCGGAGTCGTTGCCGAGCAGGTTGGCGTAGACGTACGTCACGCCGAAGGCGCGCGAGCCCTCGATCACGAAGCGCTTGCGCACGTCGATCTTGTCGAAGGCGAAGTGCGAGGCCGACGGGTTGAGGATGATGTCGACGCCGCGCCCGGCCATGGAGCTCCCGGGGCGGGTGGCGACCCAGGCGTCCTCGCAGATCTCGAAGCCGATCTTGACCCCGCCCACCTCGAAGTAGAGGTCGCCCACCGGGTAGCGGCGGCCGCGGATGTCGACGTGGCCGCGGGCGCCGAGCTCCCAGGGCTTGAACCAGCGCGGCTCGTAGTGGACGCCGTCGCCGGCGAGGTAGCGCTTGCAGACGAAGCCGGCGACCTCGCCGTCGACGACCAGCGCGGCCGCGTTGAAGAGGCTGTTGCGGTAGAGGAGCGGCAGCCCGATGGACACGACGAGGCCCGTCGTCGCCGGGAGGATCTCGTCGAAGAGCACGTCGAGCGCCATCGCCTGGACGCTCGGCGAGTGGAAGGCGTCCTGGCAGCCGTAGCCGGTGATGGCCATCTCCGGCAGGCACACCAGCGTCGTCCCCTCGGCGCGCGCGCGGCCGAGCGCGTCGAGGATGTTGGTCTTGTTGTGCTCCCACGCCAGCGGGGTCTGGTTGAGGACCGCCGCGCCGACCTTGATGAGCTTCATCGCACGACCTCCGGCGGGGTGTCCGAGTGGGAGATGAAGCCGCGCGCCTCGAGCACGAGGTGCTGCTTCAGCTCGAAGAGCCCGGCCTCGAGCCCGACCGGGTAGGAGTGCGGGTTCTGGAAGCGCTTGATGCCGACGTGGAGGCGGGCGAGCTGCGCCTGGACGCGCTCGCGGATGTGCGCGAGCGACGGGCGCGGGTAGACGAGGTTGCCCTTGCGGAAGATGGCCGTCAGGAGCTCGGTCGACGGCGTCGCCGGGGTGATGGCCTTGCGGCGGGTCGAGTCGGCCGGGTCGACGATGATGCACGGCTGCGGCAGGCCCGCGAGCTCGTCGAAGATGACGTCGCCGACGAAGCCGTGGGCCTCCTCGAAGCGGCGGATGTTGAGCATCCCCGGGGTCGAGACCTTGATGCTCTGCTCGCTCAGCTTGATCTTGTACTCCCAGTCGTGGCCGTCCTCGCGGATGGCGGCGAGCTTGTAGACCCCGCCGAGGGCGGGCTGGTCGTAGGCGGTGGCGAGCTTGGTGCCCACGCCCCAGATGCCGATGGTGGCGCCCTGGTGCTTGAGGCTCTCGATGAGGTGCTCGTCGAGGTCGTTCGAGGCGACGATGGCGGCGTCGGGGAAGCCGCCATCGTCGAGGATCTCGCGGGCGCGCTGGCTGAGCCAGGCGAGGTCGCCGGAGTCGAGGCGCACCCCGAGGAGCTCGTGGCCCCGGGCGCGGAGCTGCCGACCGATCTCGACGGCGTGGCGGACGCCGTCGAGGGTGTCGTAGGTGTCGACGAGGAAGACGCAGTTGTTGGGCATCGCCTCGGCGTAGGCGGTGAAGGCCTCGAGCTCGGTCTCGTGCACCATCACCCAGCTGTGGGCGTGGGTGCCCTTGACCGGGATGCCGTAGAGCTTGCCGGCGAGGACGTTGGAGGTCGCCGCGACGCCGCCGATGTAGGCCGCGCGGCTGGCGGCGAGGGCGCCGTCGATGCCCTGGGCCCGGCGGAGGCCGAACTCGAGCACGGGGTCACCCTGGGCGGCCGAGCAGACGCGGGCGGCCTTGGTCGCGACCAGGGTCTGGAAGTTGATGATGTTGAGCAGCGGCGTCTCGAGGAGCTGCGCCTGGATGAGCGGCCCGCGGACGCGCAGGATCGGCTCGTGCGGGAAGACGGCCGTGCCCTCGGGGACCGCGTCCACGTCGATGGTGAGGTCCATCTCGCGCAGGTAGTCGATGAAGGCGGGCGCGAAGAGCGGCGCGCCGTCGGCCCCGGTCAGCCCCGCGAGGTAGGCGAGGTCCTCGTCACTGAAGGAGAAGCCGCGGATGTAGTCGATGGCCTGGTCGAGGCCGGCGGCGATGGCGTAGCCCCCGTGGAAGGGGTTGCGCCGGAAGAAGAGGTGGAAGACGGACTCGCGCTCGCCGAGCCCGTTGCGCCAATACCCGTAGGCCATCGTCAGCTGGTACAGGTCGGTGAGGAGCGCGAGCGACTGGCGATAGACGGCGGAGAGGGTGTCCACGGCGTTCTCCCGGGCGGACACGGGGCGGCGGCGCTGGCGTCGGCGACCCCGATATTGGAGACCGATGGATAGCGGATCCGGTCGCCGCCGTCGACGAGCCGATGCGCATCGCCGGCCAAACCGAGAGGATCGTGCTCCCATCGGTGTCAATTGACCATCGGGGTGTATGCGCGAGGCGAGTCGCGATCCTGGGCGGTCGAATTCGGACGCTGCGGCGCAGGAAAAATCGTCCGGTCAATCTCGCCGTCCCAAATTTCATCCGGCCGGCCGGAAGTCTGCGTTGCACAATGGTTATCCCTGTAATAATCGACCGGTCAACGACCCCGGGCGGTGCCCCGAGCGCACTGCACAATCGCTGCAAGCTATCGCCTGTCGAACCTCCGGCGTATCCTGTCTCAGTCTCCGTGCGCGCCGAGCGCGGGGGCGATTCATTGGGGGATGAAGCGAGCGACGTTACGGGTGTGGAATTCGAACGTCACAACCGGGACAAGGAGCGAGTCGGGGCGATGGTCGCCGTGACCAAGCGGCCGCTCGCGGAGCCGTCGCGGCTCCGTGTGAGCGTGCTCGGCACCGATGCCGCGTGGGTGGCGCTCGCGATGGGCGGCCTCGGCGCGGCGGGGGCGCAGGCATTCGCCCACGGAGCCTCGGCTTGGGAGAGTGTCGTCGCTTCGCTCCGCGCGGGGGACCTCGACCGCGCGCTGGTGCTCGACACGGACCTTGCGCGCAAGGTGGCGGGCGCGCTCGGTGATTCGCCGGCGCTCGCGCGCCGCGTGCTGGCGTGGTCCGCGTCCGCGCCCTCGACGGCGGTGTCCCCGCTCGCCGCGGCGCCGGCCGAGCCGTCCCTCGACGACCTGGTGCGGAGCGTGGTCGGGCGCGTCCCCACGGAGGGCGGACCGTCGGTCGAGGTCGACGTGCGCGGGATCACGCTCGCGCGCCTGCTCGGGGCGGCCGCGACGTTGCGGCCCAACCTCGAGCTGATGCTGCACGCCGGTGAGCGCGCGGCCGGGATCCACCTGAGCGGCGGGATCATCCGCGCGGCGGGGATCTCGAATCGGCTCCCGCGAGACGATCGGCAGATCGCGGCCGACCCGTCCCTGCGCCTGGTGACGCGTCACTGGCCGGACCGCGCGGGAGCGAGCCCGAGCAAGCGCCTCGAGGAGGAGCTCACGCTCGTCTCGCGCTACGGCGACCTCTTCGCCGACTCCGCGGCCCACCGCGACTACCTCGTCGAGACCCTCGGGGCGATGCTCGACCTCGCGTGGGACCGGCTCGAGGTGTGCGGCGCGAGCCACCATGGGCGCGGCGTGGACCTCTTCGCCGCGCTCCGCGACGTCAGCCTCGAGGGCGCGTCGCGGTCGCTGGCCGAGCTCGCGCCCGAGGACGCGCGCATCACGGCGCCGACGGGGCTCCCGCCGAACCTCCGGGAGGCGCTGCCGCCGAAGCGCTTCGGGCGGCTCTTCTTCCTGCTCGAGGCGCCCACCTCCGTCCACGAGCTCGCGGCCAAGACGCGGCTCAGCGCGGACGAGGTGCGCGCCGCCGTGACGCTGGGCCTCCTCACCGGCGCCATCGAGCGGGTCGGGGGGCACGTGCGGGCGCTCGATCGGGCGCCGCTGCTCGCGGCCCGCCGCGAGCGGGCGAACACGG
>SBGO01000107.1 GCA_006226565.1 Deltaproteobacteria bacterium
CGGCTCGGTCGGCGCGGGCGCGGTGGCCTGCGGCGGGGCGACGACGTCGGCGTCGGCCGGCGCGGGCTTGGAGCCGCACGCCGCGAGGCCGAGCACCGCCGCGAGGAGAGAAGGGACGAGGATACGCATGGCTACTCCGAGGACCGCACGGGCCGGGCGCCGCGACCCACGCGGCGCTCGGCCCGGACTGGAATGGAATCGGCGGCAGAACCGATCTGCGGTCGGGATTGCTCCGACATTCTCGGGGCCAGCGTCAAGCGTTCCTCGGCGCCGCGCCCGTGCGAGGCGCGGCCCGGGCGGCGCCAGCCCCGCGTGCCGACGCCGCCGGGTCATCGACCCGTCAGACGACGCCCTGATCGATCATCGCGTCGGCGACCTTGATGAAGCCGGCGACGTTGGCGCCCTTGACGTAGTTCACGTAGTCGCCCTCGGTGCCGTGCTGCACGCACGCGGAGTGGATGTTCCGCATGATGGTGTGCAGCTTCTCGTCGACCTCCTCGCGCGACCAGTTGATGCGCATGGCGTTCTGCGACATCTCGAGGCCGGAGGTGGCGACGCCGCCGGCGTTGGCGGCCTTGCCGGGGCCGTAGAGGATGCGGCCGCCGAGGTACACGTCGATGGCCTCGGGCTCGGACGGCATGTTGGCGCCCTCGGAGACGCAGGTGCAGCCGTTCTTGAGCAGGAGCTTCGCCTCGATGGCGCTGACCTCGTTCTGGGTCGCCGACGGGAAGGCCACGTCGCACGGCACCTTCCACGGGCGCTGGCCCTCGTAGTACTCGCAGCCGAACTCCTCGGCGTACTCGCGGATGCGCCCGCGGCGGTGGTTCTTGAGCTCCATCGCCCACGCGAGCCGCTCGCCGGTGATGCCGTGCTTGTCGTAGATGAAGCCGTTCGAGTCGGACAGGGTGACGACCTTGCCGCCGAGGGCGTTGACCTTCTCGACCGTGTACTGCGCGACGTTGCCCGAGCCGGACACGGCGCAGACCTTGCCCTCCATGTTCTGGCCGCGCGTCTTGAGCATCTCCTCGGCGAAGTAGACCGCGCCGTAGCCGGTCGCCTCCGGGCGGATGAGGCTGCCGCCCCAGCCGAGGCCCTTGCCGGTCAGGACGCCGGTGAACTCGTTGCGCAGCTTCTTGTACTGGCCGAAGAGGTAGCCGATCTCGCGGCCGCCGACGCCGATGTCGCCGGCCGGCACGTCGGTCTGCGCGCCGATGTGGCGGGAGAGCTCGGTCATGAAGGCCTGGCAGAAGCGCATGACCTCGGCGTCGCTCTTGCCGTGCGGGTCGAAGTCCGAGCCGCCCTTGCCGCCGCCCATCGGGAGCGTGGTGAGGCTGTTCTTCAGGACCTGCTCGAAGCCCAGGAACTTCAGGATGCTCAGGTTCACCGTCGGGTGGAACCGCAGGCCCCCCTTGTACGGGCCGATGGCGCTGTTGAACTCGATCCGATAGCCCTTCTGGACCTGGATCTCGCCGCGATCATCGACCCACGGCACGCGGAACATGATGACGCGCTCGGGCTCGACGAGGCGCTCCATGATCTTCGCGTCGAGGTAATGCGGGTTCTCCTCCAGGAAGGGCCACAGCGACTCGGCGACCTCACTGACCGCCTGAAGGAACTCCGGCTCGCCAGGATTGCGCTCGCTCACGTAGCTCATGAACTGGGCGACGGACTTCATACCAATGCCTCCAGTGGAACATGCACACCGGCGGGACACCCCGCGAAAAGTGCTCACACTAGGAAGCATCCCGCTGCCATTCCGCATAACACCATGCGCCCGGCTCGAAAAGGTCTGGCGGCGAACTTGGCGCACCCGATGATCCGCCGGTTGAAAGACGCCGCGGCGTGGGCGACGCTGCGTTCGCCCGACGCGCACACGGGCGGGGGAGCCACCCATGAACGACCGCGAGCTCGAGACGCTGATCGGCCGAGGCAAGACCCGGCGCGTCCCGTTCGACCTGCTCATGCCCAACCGCGTGAACAGCATCCTGCTCGTCGCGAGCCTCTACGACAGCTTCGCCATGCGCGAGGACGGCGACCTCTCCGAGTCGCTGATGGCGCGCTTTCTCACCCTCGACATGCGCAGCGCCCCGCGCATCGTGCGCGTCTCCACCGCCGAGCAGGCCCTCCGGCGCCTCGAGTCCGACGCCTTCCAGCTCGTCATCACCACGCTCCGCGTCGGCGACATGACGCTCTCGGCCTTCCGCACCGCCATCGACGCGATCCGCCCCGGCCTCCCGGTCCTCGTCCTCGCCTACAACGAGCGCGATCTCGAGCGCCTGCCGCCGAGCTTCGATCGCCTCGACGTCGACAAGCCGTTCCTGTGGCTGGGCGACGTCGCGCTGGTCATGGCGATGATCAAGCACACCGAGGACCGCCTGAACGTCCGCCACGACACCTGGCTCGCCGACGTGCAGTCGATCCTCCTCGTCGAGGACTCGGTCCGCTTCTACTCGGCCTTCCTGCCGCTGCTCTACCAGGAGCTCGTCCAGCAGAACCACCGCGTCATCGCCGACAGCATGAACTCCACCCAGCGGCACCTGCGCCGCCGGGCGCGCCCGAAGCTGCTCCTCGCCAACACCTTCGAGGAGGCGGTCGACCTCTACCGCCGCTACGAGGAGAACATCCTCGGCGTCATCACCGACGTCCGCTACCCCAAGGACGGCGTCCACTCGAAGACCGCCGGCATCGAGCTGGCGCGCCTGGTCAAGGAGGAGACCCCCGACCGCGCCGTCCTCGTGATGTCGGCCAACGAGGAGAACCGCGAGCCGGCGCTCGCGACCGGCGCCCACTTCATCAACAAGACCCGCCCCGACCTGATGCGGCGGGTGCGCGACTTCGTGCTGGCCGACCTCGGCTTCGGCGACTTCATCTTCCGCCGCGAGGACGCCTCCTACGTCACCCACGTGGTCGACATTCGCGGCTTCATCGCCGCCCTCGGCACGATCCCCGACGACTCGCTCGTCTACCACGCCTCCCACAACCACTTCTCGACGTGGCTGATGGCGCGCACCGAGATCGAGCTCGCCCGCTCGCTCCGTCCGAAGCAGGTCACCGACTTCCCGTCGGTCGACGCGCTGCGCCAGCACCTCGTCGACGAGATCGAGGGGTGCCGCCGCGAGAAGCAGATCGGCGTCGTGACGGACTACGCCGACGACCGCTTCGACGACGGCTCGTCCTTCGTGCGCATCGGCAACGGCTCCATCGGCGGCAAGGGGCGCGGCATCGCCTTCATGCACTCGGTGCTCGGCGCACCGCGGCTGCGCGAGAACTTCCCCGGGGTCCGCATCGGGGTCCCGCCCACGGTCGCCATCGCCACCGACGCCTTCGACGCCTTCGTCGCCGGCCACGGCCTGCTCGAGCTCGCCATCGGCGGCGCCAGCGACGCGGAGGTCGAGGCCGCCTGCCTCGCCCTCCCCCTCCCCCACGACCTCCGCAGCGCCCTCGAGAGCTTCGTCGCGAAGGTCACCTACCCGCTGGCCGTGCGCTCCTCGAGCCTGCTCGAGGACGCCTACTTCCAGCCCTTCGCCGGCGTCTACGCGACCGAGATGCTGCCGAACGACCACCCCGACCCGCGCGTGCGCCTCGACCGCCTCTGCGCCGCCATCAAGCGGGTCTACGCCTCGACGTTCAGCCAGGACGCGCGCGCCTACATGGAGGGCACGAGCTGGCGCGTCGAGGAGGAGAAGATGGCGGTCCTCATCCAGCAGGTCGTGGCCCGCCGCCATGGCGACTTCGTCTACCCCGACGTCGCGGGCGTGGCGCGCTCGGTCGACTTCTACCCGATGGAGGGGTCGCGCCCCGAGGACGGCGTGGCGTCCATCGCGCTCGGGCTCGGGCGCACCGTGGCCGAGGGGGGCCGCTGCGTCCGCTTCTCACCGGCGCAGCCGAACCGCCTCTACCAGTTCGGCTCGACCAAGGACGTCCTCGAGACGGCGCAGCGCAGCTTCTTCGCCCTCTCCCTCGACGAGCGCGTCGGCGTCGTCAGCCTCAACCTCGACGCGGCCGCCCAGCACGGGACCCTGCGGGCCGTCGGCGCCACCTACTCCCACGACAACGACCGCATCTACCCGGGCGTCGGGCGCCCGGGCGTGAAGCTCGTGACCATGGCGGGCGTGCTCGGCGGGCGCATCCTGCCGCTACCGGAGATCATCGCCTTCGCGCTGAACTTCGCCCACACCGCCCTGAACGGGCCGGCGGAGATCGAGTTCGCGGTGAACCTCCACGCCGGGACCGAGCAGGACCCGCACGAGTTCTCGATGCTGCAGATCCGGCCCATCGCGATGAGCAGCGGCCACGGCGGCGGCAGCGTCGAGGGCACCGACGACACCTTCGTCGTGCGCACCGACAAGGCCCTCGGCCACGGGCGCTTCACCGAGATCGCCGACGTCGTCTACATCCCGCCCGAGACCTTCGACCGCGCGCGCACCCAGGACATCGCCGCGCAGGTGGGGCAGATCAACCTGGCGCTCAAGAAGGAGCAGCGTCCCTACCTGCTCATCGGCCCGGGGCGCTGGGGGTCGAAGGACCGCTGGCTCGGGATCCCGGTCGGGTGGTCGCAGATCAGCGGCGTGCGCTGCATCGTCGAGACGGACCTGCCCGAGGTGCCGGTGACCCCGTCCCAGGGGAGCCACTTCTTCCAGAACGTCACCTCGCTCGGGATCCCGTACTTCACCGTGAACTTCGGCGGCGCCTCCGGGGTGGTCGACTACGCCTGGCTCGACGCCCAGCCCGAGGTCACCCGCACCGAGTTCGTCCGCCACGTGCAGCTCCCGACCGTGCTCGAGGTCGTCGTCGACTCGCGCACCCACCGCGGCGTCATCCGCAAGCCCTTCAAGCGCGGCGCCTGAGCCGCCGGGGCTCCGCTGAAAATGTGAAGTCGCGGGGTCTGACCCCACAACTTCACATTTTTCTCAGAAGTTGAGCTGGAGCTGCGTGCGGAGGCGCCAGTCGGTGGTGGAGGTGCCGCCGACCTCGGAGCCGAGGCCCGCCACGTCGGTGGTCCACTTGAAGGTGTGGCCGGCGAAGTACGCGCTGATGGCCAGGGCGATCTCCTGCAGGGTCTTGTCGGCGTCGTCCTCGGGCATGACCCGGGCGTAGCGCAGCGAGGGCTCGACCTTGCCGCCGATCGCGTAGCCGGCCTGGACCATGAAGCCCGTCGCGTCGAGGCCGCTCTCGTCCCCGGTCAGCGCGCGCAGAAAGAAGGCGCCGCTGGCCGCGAAGCCCGAGGCCTTCAGGATGAAGTCGACCTCGGCCGAGATGGAGCCGTGGTCGTCGTCGATCCCGATGTCGACCACGCCGCTGGCCGCGACGCCGAAGCGGAGCCCCTTCTCCGGGTGGAGGTCGGACTCGCTGTAGCCCTCGCCGGCCATGTCGCCGTGGTTGTAGCCGACGCGCGCGGCCAACACCGGGCGGAAGCGGGTCGGGACGTTCGTCCGCGAGACGCCGATCACGAGGCCGTTGATGTCGGTCTCGACGTCGTAGTGCGGCTTCTCACCGGTGCCGTCGAAGATGCCCACGACCCACTCGAGCTCGGGGGACCTCTCGTAGTCATTGTGGAACGCGAGGCCGATATCGCGGCCGGCGCCGAAGGCCTTGTCGGTGATCGCGCGGTCGACCTGCTGGAGGCCCGTCGCCGACGCCATGAACTGGCGCGAGTAGGGGCGCTTCCACTGCCCGACGCGGAGCTGGACATCGGAGGAGAAGGCGTAGTTGACGAGCCCGTCGACGAGCAGCGCGTCCCCCTTGCCGAAGTCCGCGACGAACTTGTAGCTCAGGTCCTTCGTGAGGATGAACCCCTTGAAGCCGAGGCGCGCCCGGGTGATCTCGAAGTCGAACGCGTCGTCCTTGCCGTCCCTGAAGGTGTAGACGAAGCGCGGGTGCAGGATGCCGTTGAGGGTCAAGGCGAAGGCCTTGTCACCCTCCTCGGCCTTGATGAAGAAGCCCTTCTTGTAGCCGGTGTCGGCGTGGGCCGGGGGGACCGACGACAGGATCGCGACCGAGCAGCAGAGCGACACGAGCAGCGAGCGACACATGGAGGCCCTCCTTGGAGTGGACTCGACACGGACTCGCTAGCACGCGGCGCTGAGGTGCGAAACAGCTGGTCGCAGGCGTCGCGAACTTGTCGCGATCAGTTCGCGGGAACGTAAGGCTCGAACTCGAGGGTGACCGTGTCAGCGTCCGCGAGGGTGACCCGGCCGCGCACGAGCGCCCCCTTGTGGGTCATCAGGATGAAGCCGTTGCCGGTCTTGGCCTTGATGAGCGAGGCCGTCATGTCCTCGGTCGGCGGCTCGTCGGGGATCTCGGCGAGGCTGGCGAAGGTCCGGTGGACGCCGCCGTTGCCGAGGAACCAGTTCACCGGGCGGTTGTCGGTGGGGCTGTCGCCGCCGGTGAGGAGCTGCAGCGCCGAGCCGTTGCTCGCCGTGAAGAGGTCGCTGTTCTTGTAGTTGCCCGGGTCCTGCAGCGCGCCGGTGTGGAAGTCCACGCCGTCGTCCTTCTTGAGGGTGACGGTGCCGGTCGCGGGCGTGTTGTCGCCGGTTCCGGAGTCGCAGCCGGGGAACGCGATGAAGACGAGAGCGAGCAGGGCCAGAGCAATACGCATGGGGGACGAATGACCTCGGGTTCGGAGCTGGGGGATGAGCGACCGCGGCGCGCGCGGGGTCGGGGGAATCAGACCTGGGCGAGCGCCCAGCCCTCGAGCTTGCGGGCGTCGGCGTCGAAGCGGCGGATGCCGTCGGCGAGCTTGTCGACGGCCATCGCGTCGCCGTTGTGGAGCCAGCGGAAGGCCTTCTCGTCGAGGTGGATGCGCTCCTCGCCGTGGGCCTTGGCGCCCTCGACGGTCAGCGTCGGCGTGACCTCGCCCGGGGTCGCGCGGAGCTCCTCGAGGAGGTCCGGCGAGATGGTGAGGAGGTCGGAGCCGGCGAGGCGCACGATCTGCCCCGACTTGCGGAAGCTCGCGCCCATGACCTGCGTCGGGTAGTCGTACTTCTTGAAGTAGTTGTAGATGCGGGTGACCGAGGCGACGCCGGGGTCCTCGTCGATCGGGATGTCGGCGACGCCCTGCGCCTTCTTGTGCCAGTCGTAGATGCGGCCCACGAACGGCGAGATGAGGGTCACGCCGGCCTCGGCGCAGGCGACGGCCTGGGCGAAGCTGAAGAGCAGCGTGAGGTTGCAGTGGATGCCCTCGGCCTCGAGCCGCTCGGCGGCGCGGACGCCCTCCCAGGTGCTCGCGATCTTGATGAGGATGCGCTCGCGGTCGACGCCGGCGGCCTCGTAGAGCGAGATGAGCTTGCGCGCCTTGGCGACGGTGGCCTCGGTGTCGAAGGACAGCCGGGCGTCGACCTCGGTGGAGACGCGGCCGGGGATGATCTCGAGGATCTTGACCCCGAAGCCCACGAACAGGTGGTCGGTGAACGCCTCGGCGCGCTCGGCGGCGCTCAGCGGGCCGTCGGAGGCGAGCGCCAGGGCGCGATCCACCAGCGCCCGGTACTCCGGCTGCTGGGCCGCCTTGAGCAGCAGCGAAGGGTTCGTCGTCGCGTCCTGGGGCGCGAACTCCCCGATCGCGTCGATGTCGCCGGTGTCGGCGACGACGGTGGTGTACTTCTTGAGCGAGTCGAGGAGGTTCATGGCAGCTTCTCCAACGCGAGTCGGGCGAAACGAGATATCACACTTTCGCGGCGCCTTGGGAGGAGCGGAATGAGACGAACGGTCGAGCCCGAGCTGATGGACGACGAGGAGCAGGCCCGCGCCTACGCCTCCGCCGACTTCTCCGCGTCCGACACGGCCTTCGTGGAGGCCTTCCAGGCCCGCTTCGGCGCGGCGCTCGCGGCGAGCGACGCGCCGATCGCGGACCTCGGCTGCGGGCCGGGGAACATCGCGCTGCGCCTCGCCCACGCCCTGCCCCAGCGCCGGATCGTCGCGGTCGACGGCGCGGAGGCGATGCTCGCCCTCGGCCGCGAGCGAGCGCGCACGGAGGGACGCGACAACGTCGACTTCGTCCGCGCCACCCTGCCCTCGGACGCGCTGCCGCCGGCCCACTTCGGGGCCATCGTCAGCAACAGCCTCCTCCACCACCTCCACGACCCGAGCGTGCTGTGGCGGACGGTCGCGCACATCGGACGCCCGGGGGCGCCGGTCTACGTCGGCGACCTGCGCCGCCCGCCCACCCCGGAGGCCGCGCGCGCCATCGTCGCCCGCTACGCCGGGGACGCGCCGCCGCTCCTCCAGGAGGACTACCTGGCCTCGCTCCACGCCGCCTTCGAGCCCGCCGAGGTCGCCTCGCAGCTCGCCGCGGCCGGGCTCGGGGGCCTCGCGGTCGAGGCCGTCGCCGACCGCTACCTCCTCGTCGTCGGGCGGCTCCCCGGCTGAAGGCGATGCCGGTCACCTGACGACAACCCGTCGAGATCGAGACCGTCTTTCACCGCGGAGGCCACGGAGGCCACGGAGGCTGTGTCGCCAGCTCGAGCCAAGCGCTGCGGGGCAAGCCTGATTCCCCCTCCGCGCCCTCCGTGCTCTCCGTGGTGAAAAGCCGATTCTCATCCACTGGTTGCGATTCAATCCCAGAGGTCGTCGAGGTTGGGCGGGCTCTCGCCGGGCGTCCGGGCGAGGTCGGTGGCGCGGACGAGGGCGCCCTGGCCGAAGCGGGCGGCGATGGCGTCGGCGGCGCGCTCGAGCCGCAGCTGGCGCGTGTCGCGATGCACGAAGAGGTCGAGCTGCTGCGGGCGCTCGCGGCGCAGCTCGAAGGCGGCCAGGCCGACGAGGCGATAGGGCTCTTTGTGCTCGAAGCGATCGAGGAGCTCGACCGCGGCGGCGTAGAGGGTGGCGGCCTCGTCGCTCGGTCCGGGCAGCATCTGCTGCCGCGTCAGGAGCTTGAAGGTGCGCGTCTTGAGCACGACCCGCACGCCGCCGGCGAGGAAGCCCTTCCTGCGCAGGCGCCGCCCGATGCGATCGGCGGCGCGCCGGAGGTGGGCGGCGATGTCCGCGAGGTCGAGGACGTCGGCGGGGAGCGTGCGCTGGCTCCCCATGCTCACGGCGCTCCGCCCCCGCAGGACCGGGCGCGGATCGAGGGCCCGGGCGAGGGCGTGGAAGTGCGGCCCGGCGCCGCCGAGCTCTCGCTCGAGCCAGGCGGGATCGGCCTCGGCGACCTGGCCGATGCGCAAGAGCCCGAGGGCGGTCAGCCGCGCGGCGGTCTTCGCCCCGGCCCCCCAGAGGCGGGACACCGGCAGCGGCGCCAGGAACGCCCGCGCCTCGGCCTGGGGCACGACCAGGAGCCCGTCGGGCTTGCCGTAGTCGCTCGCGACCTTGGCGACGTACTTCGTCCCCGAGGCGCCCACCGAGACGGCGAGGCCCGTCGCCTCGCGCACCGCGCGCTTGATGCGCACCCCGACGTCGGCCGGCGAGCCGAAGAGCCGCTCGGTGCCCGAGAGATCCATGAAGGCCTCGTCGAGGCCCAGCGGCTCCACCACCGGGGTGAAGTCCCGGAAGATCGCCATGATCTGCCGGCTGACCGCGACGTAGCGCGAGAACCGCGGCGGGATGACCACCGCCCCCGGGCAGCGCCGCAGCGCCGCCTCCATCCCCATGCCGCTGCCGACCCCGAAGGGACGCGCCTCGTAGCTCGCCGTCAGGACGACCCCGCGCCCGCGCCCGCCGACCAGCACCGGCCGCCCCACGAGCGAGGGATCGTCACGCTGCTCGACCGCCGCGTAGAACGCGTCCATGTCCGCGTGAAGCACCCACCGTGGCCGCTGCTCCATGCCCACCACTAAACATCAGTTCAGCCCAAATGCAAAGCCTCGGACCATCGCTCGCGGCCGGTTTCACGCAGCGCAACATGACCCTACGGGTTGCGCGACTAGGGTCTGGCTCAATCGCCCCAATCTGCTTAGAATGGCGTCATTCCCCAGCCGGAGAACGCCGTTGAGCCGCATATCTCGCGCTGCAATCCCGTTTGCCGCGGCCACGATCTTCGCGCTCGCGGCCTGCGCGGGCTCGACGGCCGACGATCGCGGCGCCGGCGACGGCCCGTCGCTGTCGGTCGCGGTCGCCCCCCTGACCCTCGCCGGCGTCGGCGACGTCATCTACGATCTCGAGGTCCGAAACGGCGCCTCGGAGGTCGTCTGGCAGCGGCGGCTCACGTCGTCCTCGTACGGCGACAGCGCCGGCTCCGCGTCCTACGTCGGCACCTGCGACGCGGACCCCGCGGTGGCCCAGAACACCGTGAACCTCTGGGTCGTCGGCGTGTACGCGGCCGACGTCGCGGCCGGCGACGCCGGCGCGTTCAACGCCGGCTCGACCGACGGGGTCGGCGCGGTGACCGGCACGCCCCTCGACTTCCAGAACCCGAGCACGACCCAGCCCCTGAGCCAGAGCGTGCAGTGCCAGGCCGACGCGGACGTCGCCGTCCAGTTCGACATCGCCCTCCTGCGCCCGGCCAACCAGGGCTTCTTCGACATCGCGGTCTCGTTCAACAACATCTTCTGCTCGGCCAAGTACGACTGCTGCCACGACACCGACGCCAACGGCTGCGCCGGCGACGGCAGCGAGGACATCACGCTCCTCTTCGACGCCGGCGGGGCGCGCGCCCGCACCCACGTGTTCGCGCTCGCCTGCACCGCCGGCACCGCCGCCGACGTCGACACCCAGCTCTACCTCGAGCCCATCGCGCTCGACTGCACCGCGCCCAACAGCGGCGTCGACTTCGTCGCGGACCTCCAGATCGACCCGACCGGCGGCCCCGGGAACCTCTGCACCGCCGGGGACCTCAGCAGCTGCGCCCCGGTCACCGAGCTCAACGGCACCGACGCCGACACCTACCTCTTCCAGGTCGCGGCCTTCCGCGGCTCCGAGGCCCTCCCCAGCGGCGCCTCGCCCGACGCCAACAAGGTCTACTGGAACGTGGCCCTCGGGGTCATCGACCCCGCCATCGCGAGCTGCCGCCTCCGCACCCGGGCGACGGCCCACGACCTCGCCAACACCGGCGACCTCGTCGACGACGGCTTCATCGCCGCCGGCGCCGTCTACCCGTACATCACCTGGGACGTGAACCTCGGCGCCTGCGCCTCCGAGGCCGTCAACGCCCCCGGCAGCGGCGTCGCGACCGCCTACACCACCACCGCCGACGACGCCATGGGCTTCGTCTACTACTCGAGCGCCGCCAGCCTCGCCGGCAGCTTCTGCTCCCCGCTCTGTCAGAACGGCGGGACCTGCGTCTCGGGCGCGTGCGACTGCAGCGGCACCGAGTTCCAGGGGCCGACCTGCGAGGAGCCGATCCCCGTCATCGCCACCGGCGGCATCGAGTCGACCTACGTCGACGGGGCGATCACCTACAAGGTCCACCGCTTCACCGCGAGCGACACCTTCGTCGTCACCCACGGCGGCGACATCGACTACCTCGTGGTCGCCGGCGGCGGCGCGGGCGGCAGCGACTATAACCACTGCGGCGGCGGCGGCGCCGGCGGCCTGCTCGAGGGCACGCTCGCGGTGACCGCGCAGTCCTACCCCATCGTCGTCGGCGCGGGCGGCACCACGCGCGGGGGCGCCGGCAGCAACGGCGGAAACGGCGAGGACAGCACCGCCTTCGGCCTGACCGCCGTGGGCGG
>SBGO01000360.1 GCA_006226565.1 Deltaproteobacteria bacterium
GGCTACGTCGTGCGCGACCTCGTCCCCTTCGAGATGTTCCCGCACACCCCGCACCTCGAGGTGGTGGCCCGGCTCACGCCGGCCTGAGCCGCGCGGGAAGCTCGCGCGGCCCACGCCGGGCCGGGCCGCGCCGGCGCTACGGCCCGAGCGGCGTCGGGTCCACCGGGTCGCAGATGAGGTCGCCGTCGTCGTCGAAGTCGCAGGCGTCGCCGAGGCCGTCGCCGTCGGTGTCGGTCTGGTCGGGGTTGACGATGAGCGGGCAGTTGTCGGCCGCGCCCACGACGCCGTCGCCGTCGGCGTCGGGCTCGAGGACGTGGATCTGCAGCGTGCTGACGTCGGCGCGCCCGGCGCTGTCGGACGCCGAGAGCGTGATGACGTGGACCCCCGGGGTCGTGAGCGAGGCCGAGAGCGGGACGCCGGTCCCGAGGGCGCCGTCGATGTCCGAGCTCCAGCTCCACGTGATGGGCGCGCTGCCGCCGGTCTGGGTGGCGTCGAAGGTCAGCGTGTCCCCCGGGAAGACGCGCGAGAGCTGCGCCGGCGAGGTGATGCTCACGTGGAAGCCGATGAGCCCCTCGACGGTGGTCGTGATGGCCGGCGTGTCGCTGTTCCCGCCGTACCACGCGAGGCTGTAGAGGATGGTGCCGCTCGGCTGCGAGCCGTAGGGCACGGCCCCGGTCGAGGAGTCGTTGTAGAGCGACGTGATGGTGTTCGGGTACGACATCAGGATGTTGGCCGAGTCGAAGGGCAGCGCGCCGCTGAAGTTCCCGAAGCAGGCGTTGTAGTTGATGGCCGCCATCAGGTTGTTGAAGAGGTAGTTGCAGTAGTCGTTGTGGTCGGTGAGGTAGACCGCGCCGCCGTTCCGCTCTTTGAGGATGGTGTAGTAGTTGTCGATGACCGGCGCCGAGGCCGGCGGGTGCCACAGGTCGCCGGTGATGCGGCCGTCGACGATGACGTTCTCGACCGGCATGGCGTTGTGGAACGCGGCCATCGCGGTGACGTCGGTCGGCCGGGTCGCGGTGGTGCTGTCGAGGTCGTACATCCAGAGCTGCTGGAAGGTGCCGTTCTGCAGCGTCGTCGCGACCGTGCCGTCCGCCGGGTTGAAGAGGTAGGTCACGTTGCCGCCGGCGTTGGTCACCTGGTTGGCGAGCTCCGTGCCCCACTGGTAGTAGCCGGCGCTGTTGATGTAGGCGACCACGAGCACGTTCTGCTCGGCGGTCGACTCCGAGTAGCAGGTCGGGGTGCAGCCGTCGCCGGGCACGGTGTTGCCGTCGTCGCAGTCCTCGCCCGGGTCGAGGATGCCGTTGCCGCAGACGATGCACGCGTCGGACTGGGGGTTACAGCCGTTGGCGCAGACGGCGCCGTTGTCGAGGTCGTCGACGAGGCCGTCGCAGTCGTCGTCGAGGCCGTTGCAGAGCTCGGTGGTGCTGCCGGCGCAGGTGGGGTCGTTGGGCGCGGGGTCGGAGTTGTCGCCGGCGCCGTCGCAGTCGGCGTCCGCCCACTCGGTGGGGTCGGTCGGGAAGACGTCGCTCACGTTCGGCACGCCGTCCCCGTCCTGGTCGGGGTCGGTGTAGACCTGACAGGCGCCGGAGATGCAGTAGTAGCCCGACGGGCACGGGCTCTGGAGGCCGCAGAGATCGAGGGTGGGCGCGTAGCGGCTGTCGAACTCGAGGGCGCTCTGGCTGGTGCCGGTGTAGGCGGTCGTCACCGAGACGCCGCCGGAGTCGAGCCCCTCGGCCTGGCAGGTGCCGAGGTCGACGTCGAACTGGACGTAGGGGTAGACGGTGCCGGCGGCGATGGTGCCGAGGTCGGCGTGGTCGGTCGCGTCGTTGGCGTCGTCGGCGGTCGCGAGCGTCCGGAGGCGGCAGGCCGAGATGCCGTCGCGGACGCCGAGGGCGACGTTCCAGTAGCGCTTGTTGGCCGCGACGCCGCCGCTCAGGAGCTGCTCCTCGCCGCGGTAGACGGCCGCCTGGAAGAGGTACGGGTTGGCGTCGGCGCCGGTCGCGATGTGGACGGACGCGCAGCCGTTCATCTGGCCGGCGATGCAGAGGTTGCCGGGCTGGGCGGCGCCGGGGTCGATGGTGATGTCGGCGACGAAGCTGTCGCCGGTGTTGGGCGCCGAGCAGTCGAGGCGGATGGCGTCCATCCAGAGCTGGGTCTCGACGTCGGCGCCGGTGCCGGCGGTGCAGGCGAAGCCGAGGACGAAGGTGCGGGCGCGCCCGCCGGCCTGCTCGAACAGCAGCGTCAGATCCTCGCAGCCCGTCCCGGTCTGGCGGCAGCAGTCGAACTTCGCCGAGCAGAAGATGTTGTTGAAGTTGATGGCGATGTCGAAGAAGCCCTGGCGCGCCGGGCGCATCAGGGTCACGTCGAAGAGGACCTGGGCGTCCTCGTTCTCGGTGCACGCGACGCTGCGGCTGAGCGGGGTGGTGACCGGGGTCGTCGGGTTCTGGAGCTCGAGCGCCGTCCCCGTGACGGTGTCGGCGCCGGCCGCGTAGTCCCCGAGGTCGGCCTTGGCGACCGGGGCCGCGTAGGCGCCGACCACCCACAGGTTCACGACGTTCGGCGAGCTGTCGGCGTCGCACGGCCCGACATAGCTGAACGAGCCCGCGCCGTCGCCGTAGGCCGTCGAGCTGAGGCGGCGCTGCCACACCACGTCCCCGCCGGCGTTCTTGACCTCGACGTCCCAGACGACGTCGCCCACGCCCGGGAGATCGAGGGCCGCCACGGCGACCTCGACGCCCGGCCCGGTGAAGCCTTCGCCGGTGGGCGCTTCGCCGCAGCCCGCGAGGAGGGGGAGGACGACCAGGGTCGACGCGATGAACGTAGAGAATGCGCTGCGCATCGGCACCCGCTCACGACCATGCAGATTGAAGGGAAGGAGGCCGGCGAGACGCCGACGGCGAGGAGACCTCGGCTCTAGATATTCCTCGCTCGCGGACGCGACTGTCAATGATCATCACGGCATCGGCGCCGCACCGCGCCACCGCGGAAAACGTCAAGACGGCGCCGACAACCCGTTGAAATCGCGTCGACTGCGACCACACCACGGCCAGATCCGGCGCGCGATTGCTGCACCACGGGCGAGGGCGACGGCGCCGGTCGCTCTCCCACGAGTCACGCACGATGACCTGAGACCGTGACGGGTGGCTGGCTATCCTGTATACCGCGCGCATGGCCCATCGGATCCTGATCATCGAGGACGAGGAAGATCTCGTCGCCACCCTCGCCTACAACCTCGAGCGCGAGGGCTTCGAGACGGTCGGGGCGACCCTCGGGCACGACGGCGTGGACCTCGCGACGGGGACGCCGACGCCGGATCTGATCCTGCTCGACCTCATGCTCCCCGACATGCCCGGCACCGAGGTGTGCCGCCAGATCCGGGCCGACGCGCGGACGCGCAAGGTCCCGATCATCATGGTCACGGCGAAGAGCGACGAGATCGACCGCGTCGTCGGCTTCGAGGTCGGCGCGGACGACTACGTGGTGAAGCCCTTCAGCGTGCGCGAGCTGCTGCTCCGCATCCGGGCGGTCCTGCGCCGCGCGCAGCCCATCGCCCAGCGCGAGGACGCGCTCTCCCTCGGGCGCCTGCGCATCGACATCCCGGCCCACAAGGTCTGGGTCGAGGAGGAGGCCGTGCGCCTCACGGCGCTGGAGTTCAAGCTGCTCCAGACCTTCGTCGAGCGGAAGGGCCGCGTCCAGACGCGCGACTCGCTGCTCAGCGACGTGTGGGGGATGGAGGCGGACATCACGACCCGCACCGTCGACACGCACGTCAAGCGCCTGCGCGACAAGCTCGGCCCGGCCGGGACGTACATCGAGACGATCCGCGGCGTCGGCTACCGCTTCCAGACCGAGCCCAGCGAGGACTGAGCGCCATGCCGACCTGGCTGCGGCTGGCCCTGATCGTGGGGGCGCCGGTGGCGGTGGCCCTGGTCGGGCTGTGGCTCTGGATGCACGGCTTCTTCGCGCGCTTCGGCGCCGAGGGCATCACCGGCGAGCTGACCGTGCCCTTCGTGCTCGCCCTGGTCGGCGCGCTGGGCACGAGCGTGACCCTGGCGCTGGTCCTCGGGCCCGGCGGCGCCGCCTCCGACCGCTTCGCGCGGGCGGTGGCGCGGGCCGAGCAGCGGGCCGACGTCCACGCGGCGCGCGAGACCTCCCTCGAGGACGACCTCTCCCACCTCACCGACCGGCTCGCGCGCGCCGTGGGACGCCTCGCCGAGCAGCGCGACCGCTACGCGTCGGTGCTGCGCGGCATGGACGCCGCGGTCTTCGCCATCGACGAGGACGAGCGCATCACCGTCACCAACCCGGCGATGCTCGAGCTCTTCGCCCTCGAGGTCGATCCCATCGGCGCCCACTACCTCGACGTGGTGCCGCCGGCGGTCGAGGACTGCGTCAGCGAGGCGCAGCACGGCCGCGCCGCGCGCGTGGAGCTCGAGCTCCCCGGGGACGAGCGCCGCAACGTCGTCGCCTACGGCTCGCCCCTCGGCGAGGGGCCGGGCGTCGCCGTCGTCTGCCGCGACGTGACCGCCGTGCGCCACCTCGAGCGCATCCGCCGCGACTTCGTCGCCAACGTCTCGCACGAGCTGCGGACGCCGGTGAGCGTCATCCAGGCGAGCGCCGAGACGCTCCTCGACGGCGCCCTCGGCGACCCGACCCACGCCCGCAACTTCGTCGCGGCCATCGAGCGCCACGCGTCGCGGCTGACCCGCATCATCGCCGGGCTCCTCGACCTCGCGCGGCTCGAGGCGGGGCAGCGCGGGCTCGCCAAGGAGCGCGTGAACGTGCGCGCGGCGGCGCTCCGGGCGCTCGACCTCGTGGTCGGGCCGGCCGACGTGAAGGACATCTCGGTCGAGATCGCGCTGTCCGAGGACCTCTTCCTCCTCGCCGACACCAAGGGCGTCGACCAGGTGCTGTCGAACCTCCTCGAGAACGCCGTGAAGTACGGCGAGCTCCACGGTCACGTGGCCGTCACCTCGACCATCGAGGAGGGCTGGGTGCGCGTGGCGGTCGCCGACGACGGGCCAGGCATCAAGGAGAAGCACCGCAAGCGCGTCTTCGAGCGCTTCTACCGCGTCGACAAGGGCCGCTCGCGCGAGCAGGGCGGGACCGGCCTCGGCCTCGCCATCGTGAAGCACCTCGTGCTCGCGATGGGCGGGTCGGTCGGCGTCGACCCCGGCGAGCCGAAGGGCTGCGTCTTCTGGCTGCGCCTGCCGCTGGCGAAGGACCTGCCGCCCGCGGCGTGAGCAGGCCCCGCCAGGCAGCGGCGAGACGAGACCCGGAGGGACGGAGGGCGTCACCGGTTGCCGGGCGCCGGCCGCTGCGCCACCATGCGAGCACCCACACGGGAGGCTGAGATGTCATCCGAGGATCCGGTCGTCAGGCAGCTCGTCGCCATCGCGGACCTGCTCCTCGGCGCGGCCTACGCCGACGGCAGCGTCGGCTGGCCCGAGCGGAGCATGATCGCCCGCGTGCTGGCGGGCTTCGTCCACGTGGACGACCTCCCCGAGGAGGTCCGCGACCGGGTCCAGAGCTTCGACCCGAGCCAGCTCGACATCGCCCAGGCGGTGGCCGAGCTCACCGTGGAGACGAGCCGCGACCGCCGGGAGCTGCTCGGCCTCGTGAGCCGCATCGTCGACGCGGACGCGGAGCTCGTGCCGGACGAGGTGAGCTATCTCCGCCGCGTGGCTGCGGCGATCGGCGCCAGCGAAGAGGAGCTCGCCGACTTCCTCGAGCCCGACTGAGCGGCTCAGCCCTCCAGCGACGACAGCCAGGCGTCGAAGCCTTCCGCCTCGACCAGCGCGCTCCCCGAGCACGCCCAGTCGAGCCCGTCGAGCCCCCGCAGCGCGCGCGTCAGGGCCGCGACCAGCGCCGGGTCGCTCGCCTCGGCGCGGTGGAGCGTGACGTAGGCGGCGCTCACCAGCGACTGGCCGGTCAGCCAGACGCCGCGCGGATCGTCGGCGGCCAGGCCGGCCGGCACCACGCGCCACGCGCCCGCGAGAGCCTCGTCGCCGCCGACCGGCTCGGGAAGGAGCGCGTCCTTGGTCAGCGCCGCGCCGAAGCGCTGCCCGCTGCCGGCCCAGTTCCGATGGAGCGCGATCGGCATGCCCGCCGCCGCCGTCGCCGCCGTGAGGGCGGCCGACCTGCAGGGACCCGGGCCGTGGAAGGTGAGCTCGAGGGGATCGAGGGTGCGGGCGACCGGCAGCGCGATCTCGGGGCCGACCTCGGCCTCCCACCCGGTCGCGGCGATCTCGACGACCGTGGCGCCCAGGTCCAGCGCGACGCCGGCGCCGCCGGCCTCGAGCGACCAGATCCCGCCGACCTCGGCCGGCAGCGACGGGGTCGGCGCTTCCCCCGCGCCGCGCGGCGTGAGCGTCCAGCGCCGCGCCGGGGTCGACGCGGCCGCGAAGGCCGCGCGCGGATCCGTCGGGGGCGGCGTCACGAGCGGCGTCGCGAGCACCAGCCGCCAGCCGTCCCCGCCGGGACCGGGCTCGACCGCGAGCCACACCACCTCGTCCAGGAGCCCGCCCTCGTCCTCGGCCCACTTGGCCAGCGCGTCCAGATCGTCGCAGCGCATCCTGTCCCTCCAGCGTCGGGCGGAGCCTACACCTCGGACGAGGCCGCGCCTACCTCGACGATCGCCCGTCGGGGTGGCCCCGGAGCGGGAATCCGAGTAGCAATGGAGCCATGCGAGCGCTCCTTTGCATCGGCGTCGCCGCCCTCCTGACCACGGTGACGACCGGATGCGGCGACGATGGCCCCCGCGCCGGCGACACCGTCTCCGTCGACGACACGGCCCTCTCCGACACCGGGCTCACGGCCGACAGCGTCGCCACCGACACCGACGCCGACGCGGACACGGCGGACGAGGACACCGCCCCCGCCGTCGACACGGCGAGCCAGGACACGGCGACGCCCGCCGACACGCTCCCCGGGGACCCCGACACCGCCGACGCCGCGGACGCCGCCGACACGACGGCGGCGGACACCGGGCCGCCCCCGGAGGACTGCGCCAACGGCGTCGACGACGACGGCGACGGCGACGTCGACTGCCGCGACTACGACTGCATCGCCGACCCGCGCTGCGACGAGAGCGACCACGTCGTCTACGGCGCCGGGAGCTGCCGCCCCAGCGACGGCCACGACGACGACGGCGACGGCCTCACCGACTGCGCCGACCCCGACTGCGCCAGCGAGGCGGGCTGCGACGAGGGGGACACCCAGGTCTACCCGAACGGCTGCGCGCCCGACGACCCGGTCGACGACGACGGCGACGGCCTGACGAGCTGCGCCGACCCGGACTGCGAGGGCGCCCCCGGCTGCGACGAGGGCAACGTCGCCAACTACCCGAGCGGCTGCGCGACGGACGACGGCGTCGACGACGACGGCGACGGCCTCACCGACTGCGCCGACCCGGACTGCGACGACGCGCCCGGCTGCGACGAGGCCGACGACGCGTCCTACCCGGGCGGCTGCGCGGACCTCGCCGACAACGACGGCGACGGCCTGACCGACTGCGACGACCCCGACTGCCACCCGACCCCGGCATGCCTCGGCGGCGGCGACACCTGCGAGGAGCCCTACGAGCTCCTCCTCGACACGCCGTTCTCCGGCGACACCCGCTACCACCAGGCGAGCTGGGGCTTCGAGCGCGGCCGCTGCCCGGGGCGGGACGACGGCATCACGGCGCCGCCCGCCGAGGGGGCCCGAGACGCAGTCCACCGCTTCGTCGCGCCGGCCGCCGCGGCCTACGCCTTCAAGGTCCACGGCCAGTACGCGCCGGCCCTCTACGTCGCGACGAGCTGCGAGGACATCGACCACACCTGCCTCGGCGCCCGCTCCGGGGCGGACTGGCTGGTGCTGCCGCTCGCCGCCGGGGAGGCGGTCTACGTCTTCGTCGACAACATCGCCGACTACGCCTTCTTCTTCCCGAACGAGGGGCCCTACACCCTCGAGGTGAAGGTGGCCGAGCCCGGCGCCTTCGAGCTCGCCTGCGCCGACGCCGTCGACGACGACGGTGACGGCGACACGGACTGTGACGACCGGGACTGCGTCACCGCCGCGGCGTGCGCCGAGATCTGCGACAACGGCGAAGACGACGACGGCGACGAGCGGGTCGACTGCGACGACTTCGTCTGCCTCCACCAGCCCGCCTGCAACGAGGGCGTCGACGACGGCGTCGGCTGCGACAACGGCGAAGACGACGACCACGACGGGCTCGCCGACTGCTACGACCCCGACTGCGAGGCGACCGCGGCCTGCCCGGCGCTGCTCGGCGGCGCCTGCGACACGGCGATCACGGTCGACGCCGTCCCGGCGGCGCTCGTCACCGACACCTGCCCCTACGGCGACGACTTCCGCACGCTCTGGGGCGCACCTGGCTGCGAGACCCAGCTCGACCCCTTCGCCGTCGGCCGCGACGTCGTCATCCGCTTCGTCGCGCCGGCCGCCGGCGACTATCTGCTGCGCGGGGACGACAACGTCGACAAGAGCATCTGGGGCGGCTGGCTGCCGCACGTGAACATCGTCGACGGGGCCGCCGGCTGCCCGGCGCGCGACTTCTCCTCCTGCCTGGCGCACTTCGACTTCTTCGGCTTCGACGTCATCGACCGCGTCGTGGTGACCGCCACCGCCCCCGGCGACACCTTCTACATCGTGGTCGACAGCGACAGGACGACCTGCGATCGCTTCGGCTTCTACGTGACCCCGTGGGCGCCCGAGGCCGGCCGCTGCGCCGACGGGGTCGACGACGACGGCGACGGCGCCACCGACTGCCGCGACGCCGACTGCGCGGGCGACCCGGCGTGCGACGAGGCCGGCACGAGCCCCGCCACCCGCTGCGGCAACGGCCTCGACGACGAGGGCGACGGCCTCACGGACTGCGACGACCTCGACTGCCGGCGCGCCGACCCGAGCGGCTGCGGCGTGCCCGAGGGCGACCTCTGCGCGACGGCCACCCTCGCGAACGCGGTGCCGTTCAGCGTCGACGTCAGCACCTGCGCCCTGACCGACACGGCCCGCGGCACGCGCGGCGACCGCTGCGTGTGGAGCTACACCGGCCAGGAGCTCATCGTCCGCTTCGAGGCGCCGGCTGCCGGGTGGTACAGCGCCGGCGTCGCGCTGGCGAGCGGGGCGAACGCGACCCTCGACCTGCTCGACGAGGCGCAGGGCTGCCCCGCCGGCGTCTACGGTCACTGCCTCGCGGGCGCCGAAGGGGCCGGCGCGGCGCGGGTCGCGTTCTACGCCGAGGCGGACGAGGTCTTCTTCCTCGTCGCCGGCCCCGTGAGCGACGCGTGCACCGAGCTGAGCCTGGACATCGTGGCGACCAGCGGCGAGGACACGCGCGCCGCGTGCAGCGACGGGGTCGACAACGACGGCGACGGCGCCACCGACGCCGAGGACTGGCGCGACTGCTCCGGGCCGCTCAGCGAGGCGGCGAGCGGGCCCGGCGCCTGCCACGACGCCACCGACAACGACGGCAACCACAAGGCCGACTGCGAGGACGGCTCCTGCATCGCCGCCGGCGAGGTCTGCCCGCTGGTGTTCCCGGGCGACTCCTGCGCCGATCCCATCCCGCTCGCGGCCGACACCCCGACCGACGTCGATCTCTGCCTGCGCCGCGACGTCTTCACCGCCCACGCCGGCTCCGGCTGCGGCCCGACCCTGGCCGAGGACTACCGGAGCGACGCGGTCATGCGCTTCGTGGCCCCGGCGACCGCGAGCTATCGGCTCGACGTGCGCTGGTCGTCGCCGAAGGGGATGGTGAACGTCCGCTCCGAGGCGCAGGGGTGCACCGACGGCCACTTCGAGACCTGCCTCGGCACGGTCTCGTACTTCAACGGTCAGGACCGCCAGGTGGCGACCTTCGACGCGACCCACGGCGAGGTCTTCTACCTCGTGCTCGACAGCCCCAACGACACCTGCGCGACGGCGAGCGTGGCCGTCTCCATCGTGCGCGCGGACGAGGTCGGGCGGTGCGGGGACGGGCTCGACAACGACGTCGACGGGCGCGCCGACTGCGTCGACCCGGACTGCGCCGACGAGCCGGCCTGCGACGAGGCCGCGGTGGGAGGTTGCGGCAACGGCGTCGACGACGACGGCGACGGGATGACGGACTGTCGAGACCGCGACTGCCTGGCGGCGGCCGGGTGCGACGAGGCCGCGGCGGGTGACGGGGCCTGCGGAGACGGCGTCGACGACGACGGCGACGGCCGCACGGACTGCGACGACGCCCAGTGCCGCCTCGCCGAGGGGGCGGGTTGCGGTGCGCCTCCGGCCGGCGACCTGTGCGGCGCGCCCATCGAGGTGCCCGCCCTGCCCTTCGTCGACGCGACCCGCACGACCTGTGCCTTCACGACGGACTACGAGGCGGCGACCGGGAGCGGCTGCGTCGTCGGCGAGCGGGGCCCCGACGTCGTGTACCGCGTCGTCCCGGACTTCACCGGCGTGCTCGGCGTCACCCTCTCCGCGCTGAGCGAGCCGGCGGTCGAGACCAGCCTCGAGGTGACGACCTCGTGCACCGAGCGGAACGTCATCGACCGCTGCGTGGTCGGGATCAGCGGCGGCGGCCTCTTCGCCTCGGCGGTGACGGTCCGCGGCGTCCCGGTGACCGCCGGGGGGCCGATCTACATCCACGTCGGCCACCACGAGGCGGACGTCTGCGGCGCGTTCCAGCTCGAGCTGCGCGAGGCGCCGTAGCGCACGTTGATCAATGCATGATCAATCCGTTGATGTGAGGACTGCGGGAGCGGGAGCGGGAGCGGGAGCGGGAGCGGGAGCGGAAGCGGGAGCGGGAGCGGGAGCGGAAGCGGGAGCGGGAGCGGGAGCGGGAGCGGAAGCGGAAGCGGAAGCGGAAGCGGAAGCGGAAGCGGAAGCGGAAGCGGAAGCGGAAGCGTTCGGGCCTCCCCTGGTCCCTCACGCTCCCCCCTTGCGCGTCGCCTCCGACCCCGCTAGGCTCCACCACTGAACATCCGTTCAAACGGAGCCCCCATGTCGGACCTCGTGGTCGCCTACCTCTCCGCCCGCCCGGAAGGCGCCGACGCCCTCGCGATCGGCCGCGAGGCGCTCGCGCTGAGCGGCCCGCCCGCCGTCGTCGCCGAGATCGCCGCCCGCATCGCCCGCGCCCTCCCCGGCGTCTCGGAGCTCGACGGCCGCTTCACGCTCTCGGGGACCCGGGGCCGCCGCGGCCCGCACGGCTATCCGGCGCTGCTCGTACCCGACCCGTCGATCGTCGCGCTCGAGGCACGCACGACCGGCCGCCACCCGCCCTTCGACCAGCTGCTCGAGGTCGCCACCGTCCCGGTCGATCGCGCCGCCCGGGACCGCGGCTTCCACGCCTTCGTGCGCCCGACGCGCCCGGTGCCCGACGAGCTCGCCCTCGCCCGCGGCGTCCCCCCGGAGCAGCTCGCCGCCGGCCAGCCCGTCGAGGAGGTCCTCGACATGCTCGCCCTCACCCTCGCCGGCCGGCGGGTGGTGGTCTTCGCCTCGGACGCAGGCGCCGCCTGGGTCATCGCCGCCCTCGCCGCACGCGGCCGCGCCTACCCGGTCGAGGTCCTGCGCCTCCGACCAGCCCT
>SBGO01000401.1 GCA_006226565.1 Deltaproteobacteria bacterium
CTCGCCCGCCTGCGCCTCGGCCAGCTCCTTCTCCCGCTTGCGCCGGGCGCGCTTGGCGGCCCGGCCGAGCGCCGTGCGGCCCTCCTCCGAGGCCGGGACGGGCAGCGCCCGGAGCGCGTCCCCGGGCCCGCCGAAGCGGTCCTCGCCGTCCTGGAGCCCGTCGATCCACGAGTCCATCTCGGGCGACCAGCTCGGCGTCAGCGACTGCGCGAGCCGGGTCAGGTCGAGGAAGTCCGAGAGCGGGTCGCCGTCGGTGCCGAAGCCCGTGAGCCGGACGTCCCCGTCGAGATCGACGAGGATGTTGGTGGGGTCGAGCCGCCCGTGGACCAGGCCGCTGGCCGCGGCCGCCTCGAGCGCCTCGAGGACCGCCGCGAGCAGCGTCGAGCCTGCCTCCTCCGAGAAGCGCGGGCGCCCGCGCTTCGGGAAGAGGTCGCTCAGCGCGACCGCGTCCACGCGCTCGAGAAAGACCCACGGCGCCCCGTCGAGGTCGCCGGTGTCGAGGATCGACACGATCCGCGGGTGCGAGAGCTCGGCCCCGGCGTGCGCCCGCGCCACGAACGCCTCGCGCTCGTGCTCGTCGGTCGCCACGGCCTCGCGCAGCACCTTCAGCGCCCCGCGTGTGCCGGTGACCCCGACCCGCTCGGCGTCGTAGACGATCGCCCGCTCGCCCTCACCGAGGACGCCCGCGAGCTGAAATGGACCCAATCCCTGGAGCTCTCCGCGCATCCTCCGATCCATCCGACGGCTCGGGCGATCCGTCAAAATCCCTGTCGGAACCTTGTGCGAGGAGGCGCTCGGCCGCCTCGGTTGCGCCTCGGCGGGCCGCTTGCTATGACCCGCGGCTCATGGAGCGCCTCTCGACCCACATCGATCCCGCCGATCCCGAGTTCGCCGCCAACGACGTCGTCATGCGCGACCTGGTGGCGACCCTCCGGGACAAGACCCGGACCGCCCGCGCGGGTGGCCACGGCGTCGCCCGCCAACACGAGCTCGGCAAGCTCCTCGCCCGCGAGCGGGTGGAGCTGCTGCTCGATCCGGGGACCCCCTTCCTCGAAGTCGGCGGCCTCGCGGCCGACGGCATGTACGACGGTGGGGCGCCGGCCGCCGGCATCATCACCGGGGTCGGGCTCGTCCACGGCGTCGAGTGCGTCATCGTCGCCAACGACGCCTCGGTCAAGGGCGGCACCTACTTCCCGATGACGGTGAAGAAGCACCTCCGGGCCCAGGAGATCGCGCTCGAGAACCACCTCCCGTGCATCTACCTGGTCGACTCGGGCGGCGCCTTCCTGCCGATGCAGGACCAGGTCTTCCCGGACCGCGACCACTTCGGGCGCATCTTCTACAACCAGGCGCGCCTGTCGGCCCTCAACATCCCGCAGATCGCCGTGGTCCTCGGCTCCTGCACCGCCGGCGGCGCCTACGTCCCGGCGATGAGCGACGAGACCATCATCGTGAAGGGGCAGGGGACCATCTTCCTCGGCGGCCCGCCGCTGGTGAAGGCCGCCACCGGCGAGGTCGTGACCGCCGAGGACCTCGGCGGCGCCGACGTCCACGCCCGCCACTCCGGGGTCGCCGACCACTACGCCGTCGACGACCGCGACGCCATCGCGAAGGCCCGCGCCATCGTCGAGACGCTCAACCGCGAGAAGGCCGCGCGCGTCACCCTGACGACGCCCGAGGAGCCGGTCTACGATCCCGAGGAGATCTACGGGATCGTCCCGCGCGACACGCGCATCCCCTACGACGTCCGCGAGGTCATCGCGCGCATCGTCGACGGGAGCCGCTTCGCCGAGTTCAAGAAGCTCTACGCGACCACCATCGTCACCGGCTTCGCCCGCATCTTCGGCTTCCCGGTCGGCATCGTCGCCAACAACGGCGTGCTCTTCAGCGAGTCGGCGCTCAAGGCCGCGCACTTCATCGAGATGTGCAGCCTGCGCAAGATCCCGCTCGTCTTCCTGCAGAACATCACCGGCTTCATGGTCGGTCGCGAGTACGAGCGCCGCGGCATCGCCAAGGACGGCGCCAAGATGGTGCACGCCGTCGCCACCGCCAACGTCCCCAAGCTCACCGTCGTCATCGGCGGCAGCTTCGGCGCCGGCAACTACGGCATGTGCGGGCGCGCCTACCAGCCGCGCTTCATGTGGTCGTGGCCGAACTCGCGCATCTCGGTGATGGGCGGCGAGCAGGCGGCCGACGTGCTCGCGACGGTCAAGGAGGATCAGCTCGTCCGCCGCGGCACGCCGTGGACGCCGGACGAGCGCGAGGCCTTCCGCAAGCCGATCCTCGACAAGTACGAGACCGAGGGGAACCCGTACTACGCGACCGCGCGCCTCTGGGACGACGGCGTCATCGACCCGGCCGACACCCGGACGGTGCTGGGGCTCTCGCTCTCCGCGAGCCTGTCGGCGCCGATCGAGGAGTGGAGGCCCGGCGTCTTCCGGATGTGAGGACTCACGACATGGCCCAGCACCTTCTCGCCGAAAACCACGGCGGCGTCCTCCAGCTGACGCTGAACCGCCCGGACGTGCGGAACGCGTTCAACGACGAGCTCATCATCGAGCTCCGCGACGCCTTCGTCGCCGCCGCCGATGATGCCGCCGTGCGCTGCGTGGTCCTCGCCGGCGCGGGCAAGGTGTTCTGCGCTGGCGCCGACCTCGCCTGGATGAAGTCCACCGCGACCTCGGGCGAGGCGGCCAACGCCGAGGGCGCGCGGCGCCTCGCCGGCCTCTTCGAGGCGGTCGACCGCTGCCCGAAGCCGGTCATCGCGCGCGTGCACGGGGCCGCCATGGGCGGTGGGGTCGGCCTCGTCGCCTGCTGCGACGTCGTCGTGGCCACGGCCCCGACCTTCTTCGCCTTCAGCGAGGTGCGCCTCGGGCTGGCGCCGGCGGTCATCTCGCCCTACGTGGTGCGCAAGATCGGCGTGGGCGCCGCCCGCGAGCTCTTCGTGACCGGCGAGCGCTTCGACGCCGAGCGCGCCTGCGCCATCGGCCTCGTGAGCCACGTCGCCGCGGACGAGGCGGCGCTGGACGCGCGGGTCGCGAGCCTCGCCAAGGCCATCCTCAGCGGCGCGCCCGGCGCGGTCGCCGCCTGCAAGGAGCTCGCGATGACCGTGGGCGACCTCGACCGCGAGACCGCGGCCGCCGAGACCGCGGCTCTGATCGCACGGCTCCGGGCCGGCGCCGAGGGGCAGGAGGGGATGCGCGCCTTCCTGACCCGCACGCCCCCCGCGTGGACCGTCCAGGACGGGGGGGACGACGCGTGACCGGCCCGGACCGCCAGATCACCAAGGTCCTCGTCGCCAACCGCGGCGAGATCGCGCTCCGCGTCATCGAGGCGTGCGCCGCGCGCGGCATCGCGACCGTCGCCGTCTACAGCGAGGCCGACGCCACCGCCGCCCACGTCCGCGCCGCCGACGAGGCGGTCCTCATCGGCCCGCCCGCGGCCACCGAGAGCTACCTCGTGACCGACCGCGTCCTCGACGCGGCCCGCCGGACCGGCGCCGACGCGATCCATCCGGGCTACGGCTTCCTGAGCGAGAACGCGGAGTTCGCCGAGGCCGTCGGCGCCGCCGGGCTCACCTGGATCGGCCCCGGGGCCGACGCCATCCGGGCGATGGGCACCAAGATCGCCGCGCGCGAGCGCATGATGGCGGCCGGCGTGCCGGTCGTCCCCGGGACCCACGCCGCCGGGCAGGATCTCGACGTCATCGCGGCGGCCGCCGACGAGGTGGGCTTCCCGCTCCTGGTGAAGGCGTCCGCCGGCGGCGGCGGCAAGGGGATGCGCGCCGTCCACGAGCCGAGCGAGCTGCGCCCGGCCCTCGAGGCCGCCCGCCGCGAGGCCCTCGGCGCCTTCGGCGACGGCGCCCTCTACCTCGAGCGCCTGCTCATCCGCCCGCGCCACATCGAGGTCCAGGTCTTCGGCGACCGCCACGGGAACGTCGTCCACTTCGGCGAGCGCGAGTGCTCGATCCAGCGGCGCCACCAGAAGGTCGTCGAGGAGGCGCCGTCCCCGGTCGTCGGGCCGGAGCTGCGCGCTCGCATGGGCGCCGCCGCGGTCGCCGCCGCCAAGGCCGTCGACTACGTCGGCGCGGGCACGGTCGAGTTCATGCTCGACGCCTCCGGCGACTTCTACTTCCTCGAGATGAACACGCGCCTCCAGGTCGAGCACCCGGTCACCGAGGAGGTCTACGGCGTCGACCTCGTCGGCCTCCAGCTCGACGTGGCGATGGGGCGGCCGCTCCCGATGCGCCAGGAGGACATCGCGCCGCGCGGCCACGCCATCGAGGTCCGGCTCTACGCCGAGGACCCCGCCCGCGGCTTCCTCCCCGCGACCGGCACGCTGACCCGCTACCGGCCGTCGCGCGCGCCCGGCATCCGCCACGACGGCGGCTACGCCGAGGGCGACACGGTCGCCGTCCACTACGACCCGATGCTCGCCAAGCTCATCGCCAAGGGCGAGGATCGCGGCCAGGCCATCGGGCGCCTGGTGCGGGCGCTGGACGCCTGGGAGGTCCACGGCGTGATCACCAACCTGCCGTTCCTGCTCGCGGTCGCGCGGCACCCCGAGTACGTCGCGGGCAACCTCCACACGGGCTTCATCCCCGAGCACTTCCCCGACGGGCTGCCCGAGCCGGCGCCGAGCCGGGACGCCCTCATCGCCGCGGCCCTCGCCGACGCCATGGGGCTCGGCACGAGCGGCGCGGGCGGGGCGGCGGTGGCGGGCGACGGGACACGCGGCGACGCGAGCGCGCCGTGGCATCTCGTCGGGCCCTGGCGGGGGTGCGCATGAGCCGGACGGTCCAGGTCGGCGACGACGCGGTCGCCATCGCGGCCCGGGCGTCCGCCCGGCCCAACGAGTACACGGTCAGCATCGGCGAGACGCACCTGCACGTCGGCGTGCGGGTCGCCGGGGACGGCACGCTGCTGGTGACCTGCGACGACGGGCGCACCTTCACGGCCTCCGTCAGCCGCGAGAGCACGACCCTGTGGGTGACCGCCGGCGGAAGGACGACGCGCATCCGCGAGGCGGTGGGCGGCGCGGGCGGCGCGGCTGGGGCCGACGGCGGTGGGCACGGGCTCGAGGCGCCGATGCCGGGCAAGGTCCTGCGCGTGGCGTGCGCCGCGGGCGAGGCGGTGACCCAGGGGCAGACCCTCGTCATCGTCGAGGCGATGAAGATGGAGCACGCCGTCAAGGCGCCGCGTGACGGCGTCGTCGCCGAGGTCCGCTGCGAGGAGGGTGCGCTGGTCGGCGCCGGCGAGCCGCTCGTCATCCTCGAGGACGCGGACGCCGGCGACGCCAAGGACGAGTCCGCGTGAGCGACCGCGTCTACGTCACCGAGGTCGGCCCGCGCGACGGCCTCCAGAACGAGAACCTCATCATCCCGACCCCGGTGAAGCTGGCCTTCATCCACGGGCTGGTCGACGCCGGGATCGAGCAGATCGAGCTGACGAGCTTCGTCCATCCGCGCTGGGTGCCGACGATGGCCGACGCGGAGGAGATCTTCGGCGCCCTCGAGCGCAAGCCCGGCGTGCGCTACCTGGCGCTGGTGCCGAACGTGAGGGGCTACGAGCGGGCGCGCAGCGCCGGCTGCGACGCGGTGGCGCTCTTCACCGCGGCGAGCGAGGCCTTCACCCGGAAGAACATCAACATGACCATCGCGGAGAGCCTCGAGATCTTCGCGGCGGTCGCCAAGCGCGCGCACGCGGACGGCGTCGCGGTCCGCGGCTACGTCTCGACGGTCTACGCCTGCCCCTTCGCCGGCAAGATCGAGCCCGAGGCCGTGGCCGAGGTGGTCCAGTGCCTCTTCGACCTGGGCTGCTACGAGGTCAGCCTCGGGGACACCATCGGCGTCGCCACCCCGGCCGAGGTGCGGCGCGTGGTCGACGTCCTGGGCAAGCGCTTCCCCCTCGACAAGCTGGTGATGCACTTCCACGACACGTGGGGGATGGCGGTCGCCAACGTCGCGCAGAGCGTGGAGCTCGGGATGCGCCGCTTCGACTCGAGCGCGGGCGGCCTCGGCGGCTGCCCCTACGCGCGGAGCGCCACCGGCAACGTCGCGACCGAGGACCTCCTTTATCTCCTCCAGCACCTCGGCTACGACACCGGGGTCGACATCGACCAGGTCGTCGCGGCGGCCGAGGGCCTCGCGCGCCACCTCGCGCACCCCCTCCCGAGCCGCGTCCACAAGGCCTGGAAGGGCAGGGTCATCTGATGCTGACGAGCGACGGCCTCGGCCACGCGCAGTTCCTCCCGCTGTGGCGGGACGCGATGTTCGGCGCCGATCCGAAGGAGCGCGCGCGCCTCACGCTGGAGCTGGGGCGCGCCATCGTGCGCGAGGAGAAGCGCGTCCCGACGCTGCTCGTCGCCGTCGTCGAGGGGCGAGACGACCCGCTGGTGCTGATGCCGCTCGCCGAGCCGCCGGTGCGGACCGAGCACGGCGTGCGCGACGGTGTGACGACGCGCCTGGCGACCCTCGGCGCGAGCGAGGTCTACGTGCTGCTCGCGGTCCGCGGCGGCGGCGCCACGGGCGTCCCGAGCGCGCTCCTGGCGTGCTGGGGGGAGCACATCGCCGGCGACGAGGTGTGCGTGATGATGCCCTTCCGCTTCGGCCCCGAGGGGCTCGAGGAGGCGGAGGTGCTGCTCGCCCCGGACGCCACCGCGACCTCCTTCAGCCGCGAGCTCTCGGGCCTCCTGGGCTCCCGGCACTGAGCTGAGCCCGGCGCGGGAGGTGGCCCCGAGACGTCCTCAGCGGTCGAGGACGGGCAGGGCGCCGAAGCGCGCCTCGAAGCGCGTGACGAGCTGCTGGAGGGTCGCCCGCGCGGTCGTCTCGGGGAGCGCCTGATAGCGCCAGCGGAGCGCCGCCGCGGGGTAGCGCGCCGCCGCCCGGGCCGAGAACGCGGCGACGAGGTCGGCGATCGAGGCGCCCGCGCTGTAGTGCAACATGGCGCTCATGCCGCTCGGATAGCGGATGAGGTCGCCCTGGATTTTGCACTGCAAGATCCCCGGGCCCGCGGGGGCTGGGGCGTCGAGGGGCTGCCACTCGGAGAATCGGCCGGGGTCGGTCATGGCGGTGGACACTACGCGCTCGCTCCCGTGCCCGGCAAGCACGAGGCGCCCCGCCCGCGGCGGCCCCCGCTCAGAACTCGGCGTGGCGGGCGGCGCGGATCTCCTCGAGCACGCGGTCGAGGGTGACGATGCCGACCACCTCGTTGGCGGCCGTGACCACCGCGGCGCGGCTCCGGCTCTGCCCCATGCGGGTCAGCAGCTCCATCAGCGGGGCGTCCCCGTCGTGGGTGACGACGTTGCGGTCGACGAGCTCGTTGACCATGTGCTCGTCGGGGGAGGGCACCCCTTCCGCGTCCCCGCGATGCACGACGCCGAGGACGTGGGTCCCGAAGGCGACCGGCAGGGCGGCGACCCCCGGGCTCGAGGCGAAGCCCGCGATCGCGTCGGCCACGGTCGCGCCGGCGCCCAGGATGGCCGGCGTGGGCTGCATCAGGTCGGTGACGCGCCGCAGCCCGACGATGTTCTGGATGATGGCCGCCCGCTCCTCGGCGGTCGCGGCGAAGAAGATGAAGGCGCCGATGAAGCCGAGGATGATCTCGCTGTAGACCACCGCGATGACCATGAAGGCGACCGCGACGAGGCGCCCGAGCTTGGCGGCGACCCGCGTCGCCCGCATGTTGCCCATCCAGTTGGCGAGCCCCGCCCGGAGCACGCGCCCGCCGTCCATCGGGAAGGCCGGGACGAGGTTGAAGAGCCCGAGCACGAGGTTCACGAAGAAGAGGTCGGCCAGCACGGTCAGCGCCACGGCCTGCCACGCCAAGAACGCGAGCCCCGAGAGCACCAGGCTCACCACCGGCCCGGCGATCGCGATGAGCAGCTCCTGCTTGGGCTCATCGGGGTTGCGGCTCAGGAGCGCCGCCCCGCCGATCGGGAGCAGCACGATCTCCTTCGTGTCCACGCCGTAGCGCCGCGCCACCAGCGCGTGCCCGAGCTCGTGGGCGGTCACGCTGCCGAACAGCAGCACCGCGATGAGCACGCCATAGAGCCCGCTCCCGGCGGAGGAGGAGGCGAGCAGCAGGAAGCCGAGCAGGATGAAGAGCGAGAAGTGGATCTTGATGGGGATCCCGAAGAGCCGGCCGATGTTGAGAGACCATCCCATGATCCCACCATAGGCGCTCACCCCGGGCAGTCCAGCGCGGGGCACGCTCGCCCGGAGGCGCGCGACGTCGACCCCCGGCCGCTGTTCCCATCATTGACGCGGGCGGTCCGGGCTGGGACAACGCCCCGCTATGGGAGGCATGCCACCGAGCGCGGTCACGCGCGACATCGCTGGGCGCTCGCCGCGCGGCCCGTGGGCCGACGTCGCCGACGCCGACTGGAACGACTGGCGCTGGCAGCAGCGGAACCGCGTCCGCTCGGTCGACGCCCTCGCGCGCGTGATTCACCTCACCGACGGCGAGCGCGAGGCGATCCGCGCCACCGGCGCCGAGTTCCGGATGGCCATCACGCCGTACTACGCCGCGCTCATGGACCCGGACGACCCGAGCTGCCCCATCCGCGCCCAGGCGGTGCCGCGCATGGAGGAGCTCGTCCGCGGCCCCCACGACCTCGACGACCCGCTCGGCGAGGACGGCGCCGCCATGCCCGTCCCCGGCATCACCCACCGCTACCCGGACCGGGTGCTCTTCTACGTCACCCACAACTGCCCGGTGTACTGCCGCCACTGCACCCGCAAGCGCAAGGTCAGCGACCCGCAGTCGGCGGCCGCCCGGGACCAGATCGCCCTCGGCCTCGACTACATCGCGAGCCACCCCGAGGTGCGCGACGTGCTGGTCAGCGGCGGCGACCCGATGACGCTCTCCGACGACCGGCTCGACGCGCTCTTCGCCGCGCTCCGCGCCATCCCCCACGTCGAGGTCATCCGCCTCTGCACGCGCAACCCCGTGACGCTGCCGCAGCGCTTCACGCCCGAGCTGCTGCGGCGGCTGGCGAAGCACCACCCGGTCTACGTCCACACCCACTTCAACCACCCGCGCGAGTGCACCCCCGAGGCGGCGCGCTGCTTGCGCCTGCTGGCCGACCACGGGTTCAACGTGGGCAACCAGATGGTGCTCCTGCGCGGCGTGAACGACGACGCGGAGGTCGTCCGGCAGGTCAACCACTGGCTCCTCCGCCAGCGCGCGCGGCCGTACTACCTGCTCCAGGCCGACCTCGCCGTCGGCACGAGCCACTTCCGGACGCCGGTCGCGACCGGGCTCGACATCATCCGGGCGCTGCGCGGCCACACCTCCGGCATGGCCGTTCCGCACCTGATCATCGACGCGCCCGGTGGCGGCGGGAAGATCCCGCTGGTCCCCGAGTACATCGAGCACCAGGACGACGAGCGCATCGTCTTCCGGAACTACGCCGGCGAGCGCTACGAGTACCCCGCGCGCTGAGCGGCGCGAGCGGCGACTAACTTGACCTATGTGGAAATTGTCCACATTGGCGATCGCGCGAATTCCGTGAGATCAGGGGGTTGGGGTTGGCACGTGGCGTGCTGAGAGCACGACCACCGTCACCTCGAGCTTCGTCCGGAGGACCCATGCCACCTCGCCTCACCTTGCCGCCCCTGCTCGCCTTCGCGACCGCGCTCGCCGTCGCCGGCGCCGTCCTGGTCACCGACCGCCCGGCCCACGCCTGCGGCGGCTGCTTCTCGCCGACCACCGCGCCGACCGACGACCTCGTCGTCCAGGACGGCGAGCGCGTGCTCTTCCACCGCGACCCGCAGACGAACGTCACGACCGTGTGGGTCGAGGTGCGCTACACCGGCGCCGCCGAGGAGTTCGGCTGGGTGCTCCCGCTCGAGAAGCCGCCCACCGTCGGCACCGGGCCGCGCTACCTCTTCGATCTCCTCGACGAGCGCCTCGGCGTCGAGCACCGGGTCCTTTACACCGGCGACGAGAACTGCGAGTCGCCGTGGATCGGCTGCGAGCAGCTCCAGTACCCGTCGGAGCCGGACTTCGCGAGCGCCGACGTGGCGACGACCGCCGACTCCGCCACCGGCGGCGGCTCCGACGGCGGCCCCAACGGCGTCACCGTCATCGACCAGGGCCAGACCGGGCCCTACGACTACGTCGTCGTCGCCGCCGACGAGGCCCAGCTCCTCTACGACTGGCTCAACGACAAGGGCTACGCCACGCCCGCCGCGGCCACCCCCATCCTCCAGAGCCACATCGCCAAGGGCGACGTCTTCGTGGCCGTCAAGCTCCAGAACGGCGCCGGCGTCGACCTCATCCGGCCGATCACCCTGACGATGCAGGGCGCGGACGCGTGCGTGCCGCTCCGCCTCACCTCCATCGCCGCGCAGGACGACATGACGGTCTCGGTCACGCTCGCCGGGCCCGGCCGCGCGGTGCCCAAGAACCTCTTCAACGTCGTGGTGAACCCCGCCCGCCTCAACTGGTTCTCCGGCGCCAACAACTACCGCCAGGTCGCCGCCGCGGCCATCGACGAGGCCGCCGGCCACGCCTTCATCACCGAGTACGCGGGGCGCGGGACCACGCTCGCCTCGCCCGTCGCGGCGCTTCGTGACGGCGCGGACGCCGTCGCCGAGGCGACCACCGCCTACGGCGTGGGCCTCGCGCTCTCGAACCACCCCGGGCTCCCCGTCACCGACGAGACCGGCGCCATCTTCGCCGACCACGTGGCCCTCGCGGACCTCGCGGCCGGCGCCGGCCCGGCGAAGGCGCTCGCCATCCTGCGCGCGTGCGTCGGCTACTGGGAGGGCTTCATGCCCCAAGATGTCTGCTCGGTGGAGGGCGTCGACCTCGACCGGTCCGCGGTCGAGGCGAGCCCCGTCGACGGCGCCGCCCTCGCCGCGGCCCTCGACGCCGACTTCGTCGCGCCCATCGGCGACACCCTCGAGCTCATGGCCGGCGCCCCCACCGTCACGCGGCTGATGATGCGCATCTCGCCCGAGGAGATGGACCGCGACCCGATCTTCGACTTCAACGCGGCGCTCCCCGACGTCTCGAACGTCGTCGAGGCGCAGCTGGCCGGCGTCTGCACGACCGGCTGGTGGCCGTCGGACGCCCGGCGGCTGACCCTCGACGGCCTCGGGAGCTGGGTCATCCCCGACGACGTTGCCTCGAGCGCGCTCGACCCGCGCTTCGCCGACGCGCCGCTCGCGCTCCGGGTCGAGCTCCTCGACGCCTCCGGCCCGCCGCTGCTCATCGCGCCCCAGGACGTGCCGCTCGTCGACACCGCCATCGTCGGCGCGACCCCGGGGACCCCGTCGCTCCCCGAGGGGATGGTGCTGAAGACCGCCGACGCATGGACCCCGCCCGAGAGCGACGCGACCGTGTCGGGGCGCGCGGCCTGGCCGATGCCCTACGGCTGCACGCCGCTCGCCGGGTGGAAGGACGGCGAGCTGCCGCCGACGGGGCAGGGGGGCGGCGACGTCATCGGCGGCGTCGACGTCGGCGTGACCGGGACGACGACGACGAAGGACGACGACGGGTGCGCCGCGGGCGGCCACGCCGGCCTCCTGGGGCTGGCGCTCGCCTTCGCCGCGCTGG
>SBGO01000482.1 GCA_006226565.1 Deltaproteobacteria bacterium
GTCCCGAGGCGCGTCCCGGCGCGCGTGGCGCCGGGCGTCTGCGGCTGCCCGCCGTCGGCCTGCCGGTCCGGCGCGGTGGCGCCGGCGTCCTTGGCGATCCCCCAGTCGAGGAGGAAGGTCTCGCCGTAGTCTCCGACCAGCGCGTTGGCCGGCTTGAGGTCGCGGTGGACGACCCCCTGATCGTGGGCGTAGGCGACGGTCCGGGCCAAGGAGGAGAAGAGCCGGACCAGGGTCGAGCGCGCGAGCGGGTCGCCGCGCCGGGTCGCGTGGAGGACCTCGGCGAGCGTGCGCCCGCGGGCCAGCTTCATGGCGTAGTAGGGGCCGTCGTCGTCCTCGCCGAGCTCGTAGACGGGGACGACGCCCGGGTGGTCGAGCCGGGCGGTGACGCGCGCCTCCGCGACGAAGCGGGCCTGCAGCTCCGGGTCGCCGGCGACGCGGCGGTCGAGGCGCTTGAGGGCGACGACCCGCTGGAGCGGCGGGTCCTCCGCGCGGTAGACCCGGCCGAAGCCGCCCCGGGCGTGCTCTCCCAGGACCCGGTAGCGGCCGATGGCGTCGCCGCCGTCGTCGTCACCGCCGAGGGCCTCGCGCAGGATCGCCTCCGCGGCGCTGCCCGCGGCGACCAGCGTCGGGAAGCGGCGCCGGTACTCGTCGAGGCGCGGCGGGTCCCCGAGTCGGAGCCGGACCAGGCACTCCTGCTCGAGCACGCGACCCGCGATGGCCGGGTCGACGCGCAGCGCCTCGAAGCGGTCGAGCCAGGCCTCGGCGAGGGGGGCGGTGCTGCCTGGGTCACGGTGGCGCCAGCGCAGCTCGAGGTCGATGTGGACGAGCTCCTCGAGGGTCGGGAGCCAGGTCGCGGCGCTCGGGTCGGGCAGGTAGCCCTCGATCGGCCCCGGCGCGCCGGCGGCCCAGTCCGCCTCGAAGCGTCGCCGCGCGGCCTCGTCGACCTCCGCGACCTCGGTGTCGGGGAGCGGTAGGAGCGGGTCGCTCACGCGGCCGCCAGCGTCCGCTCGAGGTGGGCGCGCACGCGCGCCATGATGCGCCGGACCGTGCGCTCCGAGATGGCGAGCTCGCGGGCGATCTCGGCGACGGTCAGCTCCTGGAGCCGCAGCTCGACGATGCGTCGGGCCTCGGCGTCGCCGATGGCGCCGAAGACGCGCTCGAGCTGCTCCGAGAACATGGCGGCCTCGTCGGGCGGCACGCCGGGGGCGGCGACCTCGGGCACCGCGCGGTCGCTGGCGGGCGGCGGCGCGACCTCGACGTTCACCGAGCGCTTCTCCCGCAGGTGGAAGCGGGTCTGCTCGCGCACCTTCGTCAGGGTGATGGCGCACAGGAGGCGCCAGAGCCCGTCCGGGTCGGCGAGCTCGAACTGTCCCTCGTGGGCGCGCCGGAGGAACGTGCGGCAGGCGGACTGCACGACGCTCTCGGGGCCGACGCGGTGGCGCAAGCCCGGGGCGAGGTGGCGGGCGGCGACCCCCTCGAGCAGCGGGCCGTAGCGCTTGGCGAAGGCCGCCATCACCCGTGGATCGGCCTCACGCAGGCCGCCTATCAGCGCATCCCAGTCGTCGGAGTGGGTCAAGGCCCGATCCTCGCCGCTTCGATGTCTCGAAGCTACCAGGCGAGAATCGGGCCAGCAAACGCCGGCGCGAGGGCGCCGGCGTCGGTCGCGGTGTCAGCTGGCGGCCCACCGCCAGAAGCGCCTGCTCTGCGAGGTTTGGTAGCCCCGGTCGCCGAGCTCCCTCTGGGCGCGGGTCGCGTCGGCGGCGCTGAAGTAGCTCTGGTAGCGCTGCCACATGTTCCGGCCGGTGCTGGGGTCGTGGACCCAGACGTAGACGTCCCAGATGTAGACGGCGGTCTGCTGGGCGGGTCCGCCGCTCCAGCTGACGGTCACGGAGGCGACCGCGGTGTCGTCCTGGATGAGGCCGTCGAGGCGGCCGGCGCGGAGCGCGCGCATGACGTCCTCGTTGCCGGACAGGTCGACCTGGACGCGGGCCCAGCTGTTGCCCTTCAGCTTGTTGAAGTCCTGGTAGAGGGTGTGGACCTGGCCGCTGGCCCCGCGGACCATGAGCTTGTCGGTGCCGATGAGCTGCCCGATGGGCTTGACCACGATGGTCATGGTCGCGCGGGAGGCGTAGCGCGCACCGGAGGTCCAGGCGACGAAGGGCACCCACACGTCGACCTGCGAGGAGTCCCCGAAGCCGCGGGTCGGGAACTTGCCCTCGAGGCCGTTCTTCGCGGCGACGGCGGCGACGCTCCCGTCGGCGGCGCTGGCGAGGGTCGGGGTGGCGAGGGTGGCCAGCGCGAGGGCGATGGCGGCGATCTTCAGCGGGGAGCGGATCATGTCGGTCCTTCCTTCTCGGGTGGGTGAGGGCTCTCTCGGCCCTCTACCGGCTGGATTGCCGGCGCCCCGAAAAGGCGGACATCTTTTTTTCGCCGAGCGCGACGAGACGGTCCGAGAGGCCATCAGCCCCCCGAGCCGCGGCGGGATGCGTGCTTGCGCGCTTCGTCCCGGAGCAGGCTAGAGCGACGGCACGCCGGCCGCGACCTGGTCGGCGAGCCAGGTCGGCGCGCAGACGGTCGCGGTGGACTCGCCCACGCCGCTCTGGCCGACCCAGCGGACGGCGCCGACCTTCTGCGACCCGGCCAGACCCGCGCACTGGCGGTTCTTCGCGTGCGCGCGGGGCATGCAGAGCCCGAAGCCGGCGTCGCCGACCGCGACGCAGAAGGTGGGCGCGGTGCCGGGCATGTCGTCGCAGGTCCCGACGCACGGGCTCGTGCACTGCGACGGCCCGCTCTGGGCGAAGAGCGCGCTGGCGCACTGGCCGGCCTGGCCGCCGTGATCGAAGAGGCACGCCCCGGAGTCCTCGCAGGCGAGGCCGATCCAGCCCTCGGCGAGGCCGAGCGCGCGGGCGAACTTCATGGTGATGTTGCGGACGAGCCAGTTGCCGCCGCGCCCGGTGAGGACCCACGGCGTGTAGGCGTACATCGCCGCCGAGGCGTGGCTGCGCGGCGTCACGTAGAGGCCGTCGAGGGTCTTCTTCTGCTTGCCGAGGCGCCAGGCGCCCGAGCCGTCGACGGAGGCGTCGTAGAGCTTCGAGAAGGTCTCGGCGGAGCAGGCGAGCTGGTTCTCGAGCCCGAGGTAGCCCGCGATGCACGGCTGACCGTCGTAGCAGCCGCAGCCGAAGGCCCGGTCGACGAGCCAGTCGCTCGGGCGCGCGGTCTTCGCGACGAGGCTCGCCTCGACCTGCATCCGCGACAGGAGCACCAGCGGGCTCATGCCGTAGTCGCGCGCGGTGCGAACGAGGAGCTCGGCGAAGCTCTCGCCGCCGACCTGCTCGTCCGCGAGCCACGAGCGGCCGCCGTAGGGCGTGTCCTCGAGCAGCGTCTGGATGTCGTCGGCGTCGAGGAGCTGGTCGGCGTCGAGGTACATCGCGTCGGTCAGCACCAGGTCCGCGCCCCACGCGCTGGTGGTCCCGTCGGCCTTGCCGCTCTCGTCGACGAAGTCGCTCGCCTCGGCGTGATCGGTGTAGGCCTCCGGGGCGCTCGCCGTCCCCTCGTCGCCGCAGCCGGCGAGCAGCAGCCCGACCGCCAGCACGATCCCCAGGGCGGTGCGTCGTTGACGTCGGTCCATGGTCACGCTCCAGGGTTGCTGGCTAACCCCACGGATCATGCCCCAGGCGCGTCGGTCGCGTCCACCCGCGGGAGCGCATCCGCGCCCCTCCACGACCTGCACTCGACTGCGGCGCTCGGCAGGATTGGGCATGAGGTCGGTGGAAATGCCCATTCACAGGTCTCCCCGCGGGGAGCAATGTGGGCGTGCGCACCGGCAGGAATCCCGTCCGAGGAGATGCATCATGAACTTCCAATTCTACAACCCGACCCGCCTCGTCTTCGGCGCCGGCAAGCTCGCCGGCCTCGGCGCCATCGCCAGCGCGTACGGCAAGAAGGCGCTCCTCGTGACCGGCGGCGGCAGCGTCCGGCGCAGCGGCGCCCTCGACCGCGCGGTGGCGAGCCTGAAGGACGCCGGCGTCGACGTCGTGGAGTGCAGCGGGATCGAGCCCAACCCGCGCATCACCTCGGTCCGGCGCGGCGCCGGGATCGCCCGCGAGGAGCGCTGTGACCTGGTCATCGCGCTCGGCGGCGGCAGCACCATGGACGCCTCCAAGGTGATCGCGGCGGCGGCGCTCTACGACGGCGATCCGTGGGACCTCATCGCCCACGGGCAGGCGGGCTGGGCCCCCCCGACGCGCGCCCTCCCCACGATCATGGTGCCGACCCTGGCCGCCACCGGGTCGGAGATGAACTGGGGCGCGGTCATCAGCGACGACGAGACCAAGGTGAAGTCCTTCGTGCAGGCCGAGTGCCTCTACCCGAAGGTCGCCCTGGTCGACCCCGAGCTGACGCTGACGGTGCCGCAGGACCAGACCGCGTACGGCGTCTGTGACCTCATCACCCACGTGACCGAGGGCTACTTCAACGGCGCCGGCGGCACGCCGGTCCAGGACCGCTTCGCCGAGGGCGTCATCCTCACCGCGATGGAGTGGGGCCCGCGCGCCGTCGCCGACGGCAGCGACCTCGAGGCGCGTGCGCAGGTCCAGTGGGCCTCGATCGTCGCGCTCAACGGCTGGGTGCAGGCCGGCGCGCGGGCGGCGGGCTTCCCCGTCCACATGATCGAGCACGCGCTCTCGGGCCACCACGACGTCACCCACGGCGCCGGCCTGGCCGTGGTCAACCCGGCCTGGATGCGCTTCGCCGCCAAGGCCCACCCCGAGCGCTTCGTGCAGTTCGCCGAGCGCGTCTTCGGCCTCGCGGCCCAGGGGCCCGACGACCTCGACTGCGCCCTCGCGGGCATCGACCGCTTCGAGGCGTTCCTCACGTCCATCGGCTGCCCGACGCGCCTGTCGCAGCTCGGCATCGACGACGCCCTCTTCGCGCAGTACGCCGAGGACGCCGCGCTGGTCGCCCGCGACGCCGAGGGCAACCTCGCGTCGCGCCCGCCGATGAGCAAGGACGACATCATCGGCGTGCTCCGGTCCGCGCTCTGAGCCCGCGCGGGGTCGCCTCGAGGGCCGCCAGGGCCGTCGAGGCGACCGCCGCCCGCGGACGCGGCGAGGCCGCCGTGGGGTCGGGGGCGAGGTGATCTCGCAGGCGCGTCGAGGAACGGTGGTCGGCGCCTCCGCGCTCAGGTAGTCTCGCCCCGTGAGCCACGACGCTCCCGCACCGATAGGTCTTCGCTGGTGGCAGCGCTTCCACGTGCGGCTGACGGCCCTCTACGGCGCGGCGCTCCTGGCGGTCCTGACCCCGGCCGCGGTCATCGTCTACGACGTGGCGGTGGACGCCGAGCTCGACAACCTCTGGACGCGCCTCCGGATGTCCGCCGTGGCGCTCGCCGGCATGGTCGACGGCGACCGCCTCGTCGCCGTGAAGGACGCCGACGATCCCTACCGCGTCGAGCTGTTCGAGCGCTTCCGCGACGTCATGTCCGAGCAGCCCGAGCTGTGTAGCGTCTACATCTTCGTGCGCACCGATCGCCCGGATCGGCTCCGCTTCGTCGTCGACACCGACCTCCGGGCCGAGCCGGCGCACTACGGCGAGCTCTACGACGCCACCATCTACTCCATCCTCGAGCGCGCCTGGGAGTCGCCGCAGGTCGAGCGCGAGCCCGTCCACGACGCCTGGGGCGTCAGCGTGACCGGGGCGGCGCCGATCCACGACCGCGCCGGGCGCGCCGTCGCCCTGATCGGCGTGGACGTGGACGCGGCGCGCGTCGACCGCCTGAAGGCGCGGCTCCTGCGGGTGGCCGCGGCGACCTACCTGGCGGCGCTCGCGCTCCTCGCCCTGGCGGCGCTCGGGGTGGCGCGCCTCGTCCGGCGGCCGGTGGGCCGCATCGTCCAGGCCACCGAGGCGGTCGCGCGTGGCGATCTGAGCGCTCGCACGGCGCTCGAGCGCGGCGACGAGCTCGGCCTCATCGGGCGCCACTTCGACCGCATGGCGAGTGGCCTCGAGGAGCGCGACTTCATCCGGGCGACCTTCGGGCGCTACGTCTCCGAGGACGTCGCCCGAAAGCTCCTCGCCGACCGCCGCGACGCCATCCTGCAGGGCGAGGACCGGCGCGTGACCGTGCTGTTCAGCGATCTCCGCGGCTACACCCGGCTCAGCGAGGGGCTGCCCCCGGCCGACGTGCTCGGGCTGATGAACCAGTACCTCGAGGCCATGAACGGGGCCATCGACGCCCACGACGGCTGCGTCATCGAGTACCTCGGCGACGGCATCCTCACGGTCTTCGGCGCGCCCGACGACCTGCAGGACCACCCGGAGCGGGCCGTGCGCTGCGCCCTCGCGATGCGCGAGGAGCTGAACGCGCTCAACGCGCGCTGGGAGCGGGACGGCACCGCGAGCGCCTGGCAGGCCCTCGGGCTGGCGCGGCTCTCGGCGCGCATCGGCATCCACACCGGCCACGTCGTCGCCGGCAGCCTCGGGAGCCAGGTGCGGCTCAAGTACACGATCCTCGGCGACACCGTGAACATCGCGGCGCGCCTCGAGACGATGAACAACGCGCTCTCGACCGACATCCTCATCAGCGACGACGTCTACCGGGACCTGCCGGCCGAGCTGAAGGCGACCGCGCACCCGCACGGCGAGCAGCCGGTCAAGGGGCGCGAGCAGCCGGTGGTGGTCTACTCGGTGTGAGCGTGGGGCGTCCGCCTACAGGACGAGCTCGAGCCGGACCGCGTAGGGCCCGCCGGGGGCGGGGACGAAGAGCAGGTTGCCGCGAGTCCCGATCGGAGCCCCGCTCCGCTCCTCGAGGCGCGCGATGAGGGCGTGGACCTCGTCGGGACGCACGCGGAAGGTGCGCACCGGCGCGAGGGGCTCGGCGGTCGCGGCCACCGCGTTCGGGAGGGAGACGAGCCCGCTCGCGGCGACGAGCGCGGTGGCGGAGGTCCGGGTCAGGAATTGACGGCGCGTGGTGCTCATCGGGCCTCCGGGCTCACGCGCGCGAGGGGAAGATCCCCTCGGTCGCGATGATGTAGTTCACCGCGCGGAACGGCGGCATGTTCGGCTGCGGCAGCGAGCCGCCCGTCGCGGCGACGGCGATCGATGGCGTGGTCGTGCCCGGGCTCGAGACCACCAGACGCCCCGTATCGGCCGGACCGGCGACCGGGGCGGCCGGATCGGGGAGCCGGTCGGACACGGCCAGGCCCGCCAGGGCGTGGGCGTGCGACGCGAGCTCCATCTGCGACAGGGTCGTCGTCTCGGTGCCCCCCTGCTCGCCGAGCGTCCGCGCGCTCAGCCCCGGGCCGCTCCCCGGGTGCATGGCGAAGCGGCCGCGCAGGTCCGGGAGGCCGAAGGTGGTCGTGCCGTTGCCGCCGTAGAGCGTCCCGACGATGGAGAAGAGGGCGGTGTGCTGAGGGATGGCCAGCAGCTGCCCGTCGCAGAAGGCCCAGCCGCGCGGCGCGAAGTTGCCGGCGAACATGCGGATCTCACCGATGAAGGGCACGTCGTCATCTCCTGTGGAGCCGCCGCTCGACGTGGTCGTCGTGCCGGTCCCCGTGCTGGTCGTGGTCCCGGCGCCGCTGGTCGTGCCGGTGCTCGTGGTGGTGCTGGTGGTGCTCGTCGTCCCGCTGGAGCCGGTGGTGTCGCTGGTCCCCGTGGTCGCGCCGTCGTCGGTGGTGCCCGTGTCCGTCGTGTCGCCGGCGCCGGTGTCGGTCGTGCTGGTGCGCGGGGCCTGGACGAGACGCAGGGCCACGACGAGGGCGTCGCGGACCTGGAAGCCGGCGGTGGCCGTGCGCTTCGTCGGGAAGAGCGCGACCTTGCCCGCCTCGGGGACGGGGCCCTTGGCGGCGCCGTCGGCACCCTGGATGAGCCACGGGTCGGAGCGGCGGCGTACGGGGCGCCGTCGCACGGGGTCGAGGACGTTGGCCTCGAACACGACGAGCGCGCCGTAGCGCACGACGTCGCTGCTCGCGGGGGCCTTCGCGTCGAGGACCCTCAGGGTCGACGCAGCGCGGTCCGTCGCTGGCTCGAAGCCGCCGTCGGCGCTCACGGTGAGCGGTCGCTTCCGCTCGTCGCTGAGCGTCAGCAAGCTGGTGTAGCGGAGCATCCTCGTCTCCTCGCTGGACGCCCTGGATACCACGGAACGCCGCGGCGGCTCCAGCGCGGATGAGACGAACGGCTGCGGGCGCATCGGCGCCGGCGACTCAGCGCGGCGGGCCGCCGATCGACATGTTCGAGAACTCGGGGTGGGCGGCCATGAAGCGCATCATGATGGGCATCAGGACCGGCATCGCGAGCTGCTGGAGCGGCGTCTCGGGGCTGACCTCGCGCACGGTCGTGATGACGATGCCGAGGGCGCGCAGGAACATCAGCTCGTCCTTCGGCATGCGGAAGGTCTCGAACTGGTCGAGCGTCTCCCCGAGCTTGCCGAAGAGGCGCTTCATGTCGCCGTCCTTCTTGGTGTCGTGGTCGAAGAGCGCCTGGCGGATCTCGGGGTCGGCGAAGAGGGTCGCGGCGGTCTCCTCGAGCTTGCCGCGCTCGCTCTCGCCGATCATGCCGCGCATGATGACGCCGTCCGCGTAGAGCTTGGCGTTGGCGAAGAAGCCGCCGAGCGCCTCCTTGAGCAGGCCCTCACGGATGAGCGGCGGCAGGCGCTTGACCATGCCGAAGTCGATCATGACCAGCGTCCCGTCGCGCATGCAGAAGGCGTTGCCGGGGTGCGGGTCGCAGTGGAAGAAGCCGCCCTCGAAGGCCTGGTGGAAGAAGGCCTTGAGGTAGTCCTGCATGAGCTTGGCGCGGCTCACGCCCCAGGCGTCGATCTGCTCGAGATCGTCGAGGGCGCAGCCGTCGATGAACTCGCTCACGAGCACGCGCTGCGTGGTGTAGCGGGTGTGGACCTGGGGGACCTTGACGCCGAGCTTGGCGAGCTCGCGGCCGATCTCCTCGGTGGCCTTCGCCTCGTGCATGAGGTCGAGCTCCTTTCGGAGCGGCTCCTCGGACTGGCGGTAGAGCTCGCGAAGGTCGAGCTTGCGCGTGAACAGCGACATGACGCCGAGGAGGCGGCGCATCACCCAGAGGTCGACGTCGACGGCGCGCTCGAGCCCCGGGTGGAGCATCTTGACGGCGACCTTCTCGCCGGTCGGCAGGCGCGCGACGTGGACCTGGCCCATGGAGGCGGCGGCGAGGGGGACGCGGTCGAACTCGTCGAAGACCTCGAGGGGGCTGAGGCCGAACTCGGTCTGGATGGTGCCGACGATGAGCGGGTACTCGGTCGGGCTCACCTGGTCCCGCATGTCGCGGAACTCCTCGATGTACTCCGAGGGGAGGAGGTGGACCTGGAGGCTCGCGAGCTGGCCGAGCTTGACGTTGGCGCCCTTGAGCTTGAAGGCCGTCCGCTTGAAGCGCCGCGCGTTGGTGCGGTGGATGCGGGAGAGCGCCTCGGGCTTGTGGGGCCAGCGGATGAGCCGGCGGAACCAGACGCGGGTGTAGGACCACATCATCCGCGTGGCGAGCCACCAGAGCGAGCCCAGGTGGCGGATCGTCGCGGTGCGGCTCCGGCGGCGGAGGGTCTGGGCGAAGTGGCGCTCGACCTGGACGAGGCGCTTGGAGATGGTCTCGCCGAACTTCCAGAGGACCTTCCGCGCGATGGTCGGGTGCTCGTCGAGGAGGGCGTGGAAGGAGGCCCGCGGGATGAACTGGCAGCGCACGCGGCTCGCGGCGCGGACCGTCGCCGAGGTCGGCGACGAGGTGAGCAGGCTCATCTCGCCGAGGGGCTCGCCCTTCTGGATCTTCGCGATGACCATGGCGCGCGCGCCGCGGCCCTTGAGGACCTCGGCCTGGCCGCTGACGACGATCCAGAGCCCGGGGCCCTCGACCCCCTCGTCGATGATGGTGGCGCCGGCCTCGAAGTCGCGCCGCTCACAGCGCGCGCCGACCGCGTGCAGCTCTGCTTCGTCGAGGTCCGCGAAGAAGCCGACGCGGCGGAAGGCGTCGAGGGTCATCGTCTCGGTAGAGGAGCGCTCGGTCACGGCTCTCGTCTACCACCCCGGGATACCTCGGGCCAACCGCGATGTGCGCGGGCGGCGGACGAGCGGCGTCGCCCACGGACGCGGCGTCGGGGGCGCGGAGGGGCTCAGAAGCACTTGCGGTGGACGATGCCCGGGCCGGCCTCGTCGTACTCTTCCTTGCTGATCCACATTTGCTGGAAGGTGCTCAGGCTCGCGAGGATCGAGCCGCCGATCCAGGTGCTGTACTTGCGCTCGGGCGGCGCGACCACCTTGACGGTCATCGACTGGGGGGCGAGCGCCGTAATCTCCGCCTGCATTCGCTCGGCGATCCCCTCGAACATCGTGCACCCGCCCGAAAGCACGATGTTCTTGTAGAGGTCGGCGCGGATGTCGACGTCGCACTTCATGATGGAGTTGTAGGCGAAGATGTGAATCCCTTCGTGCTCGCGCCCGAGGAACGCGGGCTGGAACAGGGCTTCGGGGCAGCGGAAGCGCTCGTTGCCGACGGTGAGGACGTTGCCGTCGGGCAGCTCGTAGCTCCGCTCGAGCTCGCTCGACGCGGCGGCCTTCTGCATCTCGGCGTCGAAGTCGAGCGCGACGTAGCCGAGCCTCTCCTTGATGTCGCGGACGATCTCGCGCTCGGCCGTGGTCTTGAGGTCGTACCCGCGCTCGGTGAGGATCTTCTGCATGTAGTCGGTGAGGTCGGCGCCCGCGAGCTCCACGCGGCCGACGGCGTGGGGGAGCGCGTAGCCCTCGTAGACCGGGACGGCCTGCGCGACGCTGTCGCCGATGTCGACGACCAGGCCCGTCGTGCGGCCCGACGCGTAGAGCGAGAGCACCGCGTCCATGGCCATGTACATCGCAGGGACGTTGAAGGTCTCGAAGAGCGTCTGGGTCGTCTTCTCCCGATTCGCCTTCGAGTTCAGCGCCTTCTCGGTCATCAAGGTGGCGTGCTCCTCCGGCGCCACCCGGAGCTCGTTGTAGTAGGTGTGGTGCCAGAGCATCGGGGCGTCGTCCCAGTTGGTGATGAGCCCGCGCTCGATCGGGCGCTTGATCGTGAGGATGCCGCGCTTGGACTGGGCCTCGTCGCCCACGTAGGCGTCCTTCGCGCCCATCCCGACCATGACGCCCTTGTGGCGCGGGCGCCCGACGATCGACGGGAACACGGCGCGCGGCGCGTCGTCGCCGGCGAACCCGGCCTTGATCATCCCTGAGCCGTTGTCGACGACGGTCGCTACGGCATCCTCTTCGGTGGAGGACTCGGCCATGGGGAGGCTCCTCGTGGGCGGTGGGGCAGGGGCCTAGCGGTCGCGCGACGGGCGCAGCGAGGGCCGGCCGAGCGGGCGCTTGGGGGTCAGCTTCGACGGGGCGGCCTTCGTCTTGCCGGGCGGCGGGGTCGCGGGGGCCGCGTTGGGGGCCTTGGTGGGGTCGACCTGGGCCTTGCGGAGGCGCGCGAGGCGCGCCGCGGCGCTCTGCTTGCCGGCGAAGGACGGCGTCGTGCGCGCCTTCCAGCCGGTGGTGAAGCCGCGCGTCGCGAGCTTGCGGGGCG
>SBGO01000508.1 GCA_006226565.1 Deltaproteobacteria bacterium
GGCCGGGTCGCAGCCGCCGGCCGAGGCGCGGCAGACGGTCCCGGCGGTGGCGATGGCGTCGCTCGGGCAGTCGGCCGCGGCGCCGCAGACCTCGACGGGATCGCAGCCGCCGGTCGACGGGTGGCAGACGGCGCCGACGTCGAAGGCGTCCGCGGGGCAGCTGCCGCTGCCGGTGCAGGTCTCGGCGAGGTCGCAGACGCCGGCCGACGCGCGGCAGACCACGTCCGCGGGGGCCCACTGGCAGCCGGCCTGGCAGCCGCAGACCGTCTGGCCGTTGGCGGTGGCGCCGGCGTCACAGGCCTCGTCCGAATCGTCGTCGACGATCCCGTCGCCGCAGCGGCGCACCGAGCAGTCGGTGCGGCACTCGGCGTTCGGCGCGTCGGAGTTCACCCCGACGCCGAGGTCGCAGCCCTCGCCCTCCTCCTGCACGCCGTTGCCGCAGTCCGGCGGGGTCGGGCCGGTGCAGGTGGCGTTGCAGTGGTTCGGGGTGCCGTTCAGCGCGCCGTCGTCGCACGCCTCGTGGGCGGTCTGGCGGAGGCCGTCGCCGCAGCGCGGCCCGAGGCCGCCGCAGCCCTGGAGGCAGCCGCCGTAGCGGCCATCGTTGATCCCGTCGTCGCAGACCTCGCGGATCTCGAGCGCGCCGTTGCCGCAGACCGAGGGCAGGCACTCGGCGGCGTTGCCGTCCGCGTCCTCGTCGTCGAGGTCGCAGAGGTGGCCGGGGATGCAGTGGGAGTCCTTGGTGCAGTCGGTGCGGCAGCCGGGCACGCCGGCGCAGATGTAGGCGCCGCACAGGTCGTCGAGGGTCCCCCAGGTGCCCTCGTCGACCTGGTGGTCGCAGTTGTCGTCGATGCCGTTGCAGGCCTCGGTCTGGCCCGGGTAGATGGCGGCGTTGCGCGGGGCGCAGTCGTCGGTGTTGTCGGCCCCGTCCCCGTCCATGTCGTCGTCGACGCAGTCGGCGATCTCGTCGCTGTCGAGGTCGGGCTGCTCCTCGTCGGTCAGGCCGTCGCAGTCGTCGTCCGCGCCGTTGCAGATCTCGGCGGCCGGGATGCGGCCGACGCAGAGCGGCCGGCCGGCGCTGCACTCCACGACGCCGGTGCAGGTGCCGAACTCGTTGGTGAGGCTGCAGTCCTCGCCGTCGACCCCCTCGTCGGTCTGGCCGTCGCAGTTCTGGTCGACGCCGTCACACACCTCGGCCGCGGGGGTCGGGGCGTCGCAGCGGGTGAGCCCGGCCGCCGTGCAGCGGCGCGACCCGGCGCAGCTGCCCTCGTCGTTGTCGACCGTGCAGCTCGTGGCGGCCCCGGCGAGCACGCCGGCGGCGTTGCAGGCGCACTGCCCGTCGTCCTTGAGGCAGTGCCCGTCGCTGCACGAGTAGCCGTCGGCGCAGGCGCCCCCGTCGCCGCACGGCAGGGCGCAGAAGGAGCCCGCCGCCCCGTAGGAGACGCAGGCGTTGGCGGTCTGGCCGGCCAGCTGGCACTCGGCGTCCTCCATACAGGGCTGACACGCGGCCGCGGTCAGGTGCCAGCAGACGCGCGCGCTGGCCGAGGCGTCGGCCGGCCCGCAGACGAAGCCCTCGGGGCAGCTGCCGGTGCAGCTCTCGGTGCAGACGCCGCCGCTCGCCGTCGGCGTGCAGAGCCCGGACGCGCACTCGGCGCCGATGACGCACGGGTCGCCGGTCGCGCCTCGCACCTCGGGCACGTCGGGGCGGGTCGTGTCGTAGCTCGCGTCGGCGCCGACGGGATTGAGGACGCTGTTTCCGTCCGTGCGATCGGGACAGCCCGTGAGCACGGCGGACGCGAGCGTGAGCGCGAAGAGCGCGACGACGGCTGGAGTCCTCATCTCTTCTACCTCGAGGTAGCGGAGGGCGACGAGCCCGCGCGTGTCGCGAGTCGTCGGACCTGGCTTGTCTTTTGCCGGCCAGCATGCGGGCTCGTCGCGAGATCGGTCAAGGCCACCCCCGGGGCCGCGCCGGCCCGCAAGGCGCGTCTGGCTTGCTCCGCCCCGACGCGTGGACTAGGTTTCCCCGCCGGCGAACCAACGGGAGCGTTCCATGACCGACCTCTTCAACCCGACCGACGAGCACCGCGCGCTGCGGGACATGGTGCGTGCGTTCACGGAGCGCGAGGTGGATCCGCAGGCGGCCGAGCACGACGAGGCCGAGCGCTTCAACCTGCCCCTCTTCAAGAAGCTCGGCGACCTGGGCCTGCTCGGGATCACCGTCGACGAGCGCTGGGGCGGCGCCGGCATGGACCCGGTCGCGGCGGTCATCGCCCACGAGGAGCTGTCGGCCGCAGACCCCGGCTTCTGCCTGGCCTACCTCGCGCACAGCATGCTCTTCGTGAACAACCTCGCCCGCAACGGCAACGACGAGCAGCGCGCGCGCTTCCTGCCCCGCGCCTGCAGCGGCGAGATCGTCTGCGGCATGGCGATGAGCGAGCCCGGCGCCGGGACCGACGTGCTCGGGATGCAGACCCGCGCCGTGCGCGACGGCGACGCATGGGTCCTCGACGGCGCCAAGATGTGGATCACCAACGGCGCGGTGAGCGAGACCGAGCTCGGCGACGCCTTCCTCGTCTACGCGCGGACCGCGCAGGGGAGCCGCGGCGTCTCGCTCTTCCTCGTCGAGAAGGGGACCCCGGGCTTCCGCCTCGGCCAGAAGATCCAGGGCAAGCTCGGGATGCGCGCGTCCACCACGGCCGAGCTCGTCTTCGACGGCTGCCGGGTGCCGGCCGCGAACCTCGTCGGGCACGAGGGCGAGGCGGTCTTCCACATGATGCGCAACCTCGAGATCGAGCGCCTGACCCTCGCGGCGATGTCGCTGGGCATCGCGCGCCGGGCCCTCGAGGTGATGAACCGCCACGCCGGCGAGCGCAAGGCGTTCGGGCAGCCCATCCGCGAGTTCGGGCAGATCCAGCGCCACATCGCCGAGTCCTACGCGGAGTACATGGCCGGGCGGAGCTACGTCTACCAGGTCGCCGCGGCGCTCTCCCTCGACGCCGGCGGCAACCGCATCGACTCCGACGGGGTCAAGCTCTACTGCTCCACGATGGCCAAGAACGTCGCCGACCGCGCCATCCAGGTGCTCGGCGGCTACGGCTACGTCGCCGAGTACCAGGTCGAGCGGCTGTGGCGCGACGCCAAGCTCAACGAGATCGGCGGCGGCACCATCGAGGCGCACCAGAAGAACATCACCCGCGACCTCGGGCGCGTCGACAAGCTGCGCTGACGCGACCCTTTCGCCGTTGCACAAGGGCCGATGCGTCAGTCTGACGTGTCGGCTCGCCAGTCTATGTGCAACGCCGAAAATCACGCTGTGATCCTGGTACAGCGCGCTGTGCGAAACCGCACACCCAAAAATCGCGCCGGGGGATTTGCCCCCGAGCCGCGCACAGCCTGATTCCGCGCGGCTCTGAGGGGGGGCCTTCGGGAGGTCCCGGAGGCATCGAGGGGGTTCCCTGAGGTTATCCTTTCCCGCGGGCGGGAACCTGATAAACCTCCCCCCATGAAAGTCGGCATCCCTAAAGAGATTGTGGCCGACGAGCGGCGGGTCGCCGGGACACCGAAGACCACCAAGAAGCTCGTGGGCATGGGGTTCGAGGTGATGATCGAGGCGGGCGCTGGCCGCGCCGCCGATTACCCGGACGAGGCCTATACCGCCGTCGGTGCGACCATCGTGCCCGACGCCAAGACCCTCTACGGCGAGTGTGACGTCGTCGTGAAGGTCGAGGCGCCGACGCCCGAAGAGGTCCCCCTGATGAGGAAGGGCCTGGTCCTCATCTCGTTCATCTACCCGAAGCGCAGCGCGGCGCTGATGGACCTGCTCGCCGCCCAGGGGGTGACCACCCTGGCGATGGACATGGTCCCGCGCATCACGCGCGCCCAGAAGCTCGACGCGCTGAGCTCGATGGCCAACATCGCCGGGTACCGGGCGATCGTCGAGGCGGCCAACGAGTACGGCAGCTTCTTCCCGAGCCAGTTCACCGCCGCCGGCAAGGTCGACCCCGCCAAGGTGCTGGTCATCGGCGCCGGCGTCGCCGGCCTCGCCTCCATCGCCGCCGCCCGCGGGCTCGGCGCGGTCGTCCGCGCCTTCGACACCCGCGCCGCCGTCAAGGACGAGGTGAAGAGCCTCGGCGCCGAGTTCCTCGAGGTCGAGCTCGAGGAAGAGGGCGAGGGCAAGGGCGGCTACGCCAAGGTGATGTCGAAGGAGTTCATCGAGGCCGAGATGGCGCTCTTCCGCGCCCAGGCCCCGGAGCTCGACGTGGTCGTCACCACGGCCCTCGTCCCGGGCACCAAGGCGCCCATCCTGTGGGACAAGACGATGGTCGAGCTGATGAAGCCCGGCAGCGTCATCGTCGACCTCGCGGCGTCCCAGGGCGGCAACTGCGAGCTCACCAAGGCCGGTGAGGTCGTCGTCCACAACGGCGTGAAGATCATCGGCTACACCGACCTCGCCAGCCGCATGGCGACGACGGCCAGCCAGCTCTACGCCACCAACTGCGTCCACCTGCTCGACGACATGGGCAAGGCGGCCGACTTCAAGGTCGACCTCGAGGACGTCGTCGTCCGGACGTCGATGGTGACCCACGAGGGCGAGGTCACCTACCCGCCCCCGGCCATCCCGGAGCCGACGCCGAAGGCGAAGCCCCTGGCCCCGCCGCCGAAGGAGAAGGCCGCCCCGGTCGCCAAGGGCCCGTCGCCCTTCCGCTGGGTCATGCCCTTCATCGGCCTCGGCCTCGTGGCCGCCTGGCTGGTCCTGCTCATCCTCGAGAAGACCCAGGGCGGCGGCGGCGCCATCGCGGCGGTCAAGGACCCGGCCCGCGAGTTCGTGCAGCACCTCACCGTCTTCATCCTGGCGGTCTTCATCGGCTGGCAGGTCGTCTGGAACGTCACACCAGCGCTCCACACGCCGCTCATGAGCGTCACCAACGCCATCAGCGGCATCATCATCGTCGGCGGCATCATCGAAGGCGGACGCTCGGGTGAGCTCACCGCCCCCGTGATCCTCGGGATCGTCGCGGCGCTGGTCGCGACCATCAACATCGCCGGCGGATTCCTCGTCACGCAGCGCATGCTCAAGATGTTCCGCAAGGGCTAAGGGGGCGCACGATGAACCACGACGTTCTACTCACGCTGGGCTACATCGCCGCCAGCGTCCTCTTCATCCTGAGCCTCCGGGGCCTCTCCAGCCAGGAGACCGCTCGCAAGGGCAACGTCTACGGCATGATCGGCATGGCCATCGCCATGGCGGCCACGCTGCTCCACGGCGCCGTCAGCTTCTACGCCTTCCTGATCCCGGCCGCGGCCGCGGGCGCAGTGGTCGGCGCGTTCCTGGCGGTGCGCGTCGCGATGACGGCGATGCCGGAGCTCGTCGCGCTCCTCCACAGCTTCGTCGGCGCGGCGGCGGTCCTCGTCGGCATGGCGTCCTACCTCGGCGCGGGTGAGCACGACGCGGTCCACCTGGTCGAGGTCTACATCGACATCTTCATCGGCGCGATCACGTTCACCGGGTCGATCATCGCCTTCCTGAAGCTGCGCGGCACCCTCGGCGGGCGCCCGCTGCTCCTGCCGGCGCGCCACCTCCTGAACCTGGCGATGCTCGTCGGCTCCATCGCGCTGGCCGTCCCCTTCGTGGGCGGCGAGGGCGACGCCGGCCTCGTCCCGATGCTGGTCATGACCGGCATCGCCGGCCTCCTCGGCATCCACATGGTGATGGCCATCGGCGGCGCGGACATGCCGGTCGTCGTGTCGCTCCTCAACTCCTACTCGGGGTGGACCGCGGCGGCGGCGGGCTTCATGCTCGGCAACGACCTCCTCATCGTCACCGGCGCCCTCGTCGGCAGCTCCGGCGCCATCCTCAGCGTCATCATGTGCCGCGCGATGAACCGCTCGATCTGGAACGTCGTCTTCAGCGGCTTCGGCGCGGCGCCCCCGAAGAAGAAGTCGACCGAGGGCGAGCCCCAGCTCGAGGTCCAGGAGATCGACGTGGTCGGCACCGTGTCCGAGCTGATGGCGGCCAAGGAGGTCATCATCGTCCCGGGTTACGGCATGGCGGTGGCGCGGGCCCAGCACGCGGTGCGGGATCTCACCAACCTCCTGCGCGAGAACGGCACGAACGTCCGCTTCGGCATCCACCCGGTCGCCGGGCGCCTGCCGGGGCACATGAACGTGCTCCTGGCCGAGGCGAACATCCCGTACGACATCGTGCTGGAGATGGACGAGCTCAACGACGACTTCCCGGAGACCGACGTCGTCCTGGTCATCGGCGCCAACGACATCGTGAACCCCGCCGCCCAGACCGACGAGACCAGCACCATCTACGGGATGCCGGTCCTCGAGGTGTGGAACGCCAAGCGCACCGTGATGATGAAGCGCGGCCGCGCCGCCGGCTACGCCGGCATCGACAACCCGCTGTTCTACCTCGAGAACACGCGGATGCTCTTCGGCGACGCCAAGGCGACCGTCGACGGGCTGGTCACGGAGCTGCGCCAGCAGACCCAGGCCGAAGCTGCCTAGGCCGACGCCTGACCACGACGCCTGAGCGAAGGGCGGAGCGGTGACGCTCCGCCCTTCGCGGTTTCAGGGCCGCGACCGCGCGTTGAATGTCGGGTCCCACCGCCGCGTCGATGGCGTGCTCGCGGCGGAAGGGTTCTCCCGCGCGCGAGGTTGAACGCCGTACATTGACGCGCTCCCAGGAGCTGGGATAGCACATCGGCGTCGAAGCCACCGTACCTCTGCCAACCCGGAGCACGTGACCACGACGGTCGGCTCCATCGCCCAAGCAGGACACACCTTCATGATGATGCGTCACCTCTCGCGGCTGGGCCTCGCCCTCGTGCTCACCCTCGGCGTGCTCTCCACCCCGGCCTTCGCCGGCGGCGTCGACGCCGCCCTCAAGTACGTCCCGGCCGAGTTCACGACGGTCATCGCCGTCGACGTCCAGGCGCTGCAGAAGTCGGCGCTCGGCCAGATGGTCCAGGCCATGCTCGCCAACAACCCGGGCGCCCAGGAGATGGAGAAGGAGCTCGGCTTCAACCCCAACAAGGACCTCTCCACCCTCGTCGTCGCCGGCCCCGACGCCTTCATGAGCCACGACGAGCAGTTCGTGATCATCCTCGAGGCGAAGGTCGACGCCGCCGCGCTCGTGACCTTCCTCAAGAAGCAGGCCGGCGACGCCCTGACCGAGAAGAAGATCGGCTCGTCCACCATGTACCAGATCGACAAGGACGGCGCGTTCGCCGTCGACGGCCCCTTCGTCGTCGCCGGCTACGCCCCGCTCGTCGAGAAGGCGCTCGCCGCCAAGGCCGGCAAGAACGTCACCACCGGCCCGCTGAAGTCGGTCATCAAGCGCTTCAAGGGCGCCAAGGGCGGCTTCGCGGCCATCACCGCCGGCAAGAAGGTCCACGAGGTGCTCGGCGGCGACATCCCGGACTTCGCCCAGCTCGAGTCGGCGGGCTTCGGGCTCGACGTCAAGAGCGGCGCGGGCATCACCCTCGTCGGCAACTTCAAGAGCGACAAGGCCGCCGGCGAGGTCGCCAAGGCGCTCCAGGGGATGCTCAAGGAGGCCGCGAACGATCCCGACCTCAAGGAGATGGGGCTCGGCCGCGTCGTCGGCGGCATGACGATCAAGGCCGAGGGCAAGGCCCTCGAGATCGGCGCCAGCATGGGGGACGACGAGGTCAAGAAGCTGATCGCCACGATGTTCGAGGGGCAGCACTAGGCCTCCGGACGAGGACGCGCGGGCGCCCCGGTGCCCGCGCGCGGCGAGGGTCGCGGCGGTGCTGCGGCCCTCGTTTCTTTTTTGAGTGGCGCTCGCAAACCCGGCCCGCCGTGGTATACGGGTCGGCCCGCTCGTTTCTTGGAGAGAGCAGAGATGGGCACAGCGAAGACGATTGCGGTCGGTATCGCGGGTGTGCGTGGCTACAAGGGCATCGAGACGGCCCGGCTCATCGCGCGGCACCCCGGCTTCCGCGTGGTGATGGTGGCGAGCGACGTGGTCGCCGGCGGGCGGCTGAGCCAGATCGATCCCGACCTGGCGCGCGACGGGGCGGCGCAGGCCGTCGGCTACAACGACACGGTCAGCGCGGCGGCGGACTACGGCGTGGAGCTGATGTTCCTCGCGACGCGGCCGTCGCTCTGCTCGCGCCTCGCGTCGGACCTCCACGCTCGCGGCATCCGCTCGGTCGACCTCTCGGGCGCGCACTGCATCAAGAACGGCGACGCCCACGCCGAGGCCTACGGCTTCGCGCAGGTGGACCCGGAGCTGAGCGCCAAGGCGGTCTACGGCCTGACCGAGCTCGCCGATCCCGAGGCGCTGCGGGCCGCCGCCCTGGTGGCCAACCCGACGAGCTGGGCGACGGCGGCGCTGCTGCCGCTCAAGCCCCTCGTCCGCGCCGGCATCGTGGCGCCCGAGAGCGTCGTGGTCGACATCAAGGCCGGGACGAGCGCGTCCGGGCGCCGGGCGCGGATCTCGCTGCTCTTCAGCGAGATCGCCGACGACTGCTTCGCCAACAAGATCGATCGCCACCCCCACACCCCCGAGGTGATGGAGCGGCTCGCGATCGCCGGCGGCCCGGACTTCCGCTTCACCCTGGTGAGCCACCTCGTGCCGATCAGCCGCGGGATGCTCGCGACCTGCTACCTGCGGGTCGCCGGCGCGACCTCGGTGGACGCGGGCGCGGCCCAGGTGCGGGCGATGCTCCGCGAGCAGTACCGCGACGCGCCCTTCATCCGGGTGGCGGATCGCGCAGAGGACGTCCACCTGAAGGACGTCGTCGGGACCAACCGCTGCGTCCTCGGGGCGGCGGCGGATCCCTACGGGGATCGCGTCGTGGTGCAGTGCGCCATCGACAACATGCTGAAGGGCACCGCGGGCCAGGCGATCCAGAACGCGAACCTCATGTTCGGCTTCGAGCCGACCGAGGCGCTGCGCTTGGGGACCGGCGGCCAGCCGTGATCTCCGCCCGCCCCGGCGACCTAGTCACTCATCTCAGAGTTGCGGTGCCGGGGCGCTTGTCCTAAAGAACCTTCATCCCGCGTCCCCCCCGGGGGACGCAGGGCGGCCATCCAGCCAGCCAGCAAGGAGCGCAAGTGAGCGAGACTCAGCAAAGCCAGCTCTTGTGCGACGCAGCAGCGACCGACGCCTTCGGGCGTGAGCGGCTCCGCGACGCCTTCCAGAAGATGGTGGGGATCCGGCGCTTCGAGGAGCGCGCCGCGCGCGAGTACGCGTCCGGCAAGATCAGCGGCTTCTGCCACCTCTACATCGGCCAGGAGGCCGTCGCCACCGGGAGCCTCGCGGCGCTCGAGGCGAAAGACCACGTGATCACGGCCTACCGCGACCACGCCCACGCGCTGCTCCGCGGCTGCACGCCGCGCGACACCATGGCCGAGCTCTTCGGCAAGGTGACCGGCAACGCCCGCGGCCGCGGCGGCTCGATGCACATGTTCGCCGCCGAGCAGGGCTTCCACGGCGGCCACGGCATCGTCGGCGCGCACATCCCGCTCGCGACCGGCTTCGGCTGGGCGTCGCGCTATGAGAAGCGCGGCGACGTCACGCTCTGCTTCTTCGGGGATGGGGCCCTCAACCAGGGCGCCTTCTACGAGTCGCTGAACCTGGCGAGCCTCTGGAACCTACCGGTCATCTACATCGTCGAGAACAACCGCTACGCGATGGGGACCGGTCTCGAGCGCGCCAGCGCCGTGGTCGACCTCTACAAGAAGGCCGAGGGCTTCGGGATGCCCGGCGTCGCGGTCGACGGCATGGACGTCGCCAAGATGTGGGAGGTCACCAGCGAGGCGGTCGAGCGGGCACGCAACGACATGCGGCCGACCTTCATCGAGGCGCGCTGCTACCGCTACCGCGGGCACTCGATGAGCGACCCGCAGAAGTACCGCACCAAGGAAGAGGTCGAGGACTACAAGCAGGTCGACCCGATCCTCCTCGCCGAGCGCACGCTGCACGAGCGCGGCTGGGCCACCGAGGAAGAGACCGAGGCGTGGGACGAGGCCGCCCGCGAGGCCGCCGCCGACGCCGCCGACTTCGCCGACAGCTCGCCCCAGCCGCGGCTCGCGGACGTCGGCGAGTACGTCTACCAGACCCCGTTCACGTGGCACCCCGCCGAGGGCACCACCCCGCACAAGCGCGACTAGGAGGCTCTCGATGGCGACGATGTCTTTCCGCGAGGCGCTGAACGCCGCGCTGGACGAGGAGATGGCCCGCGACCCCAAGGTCTTCCTCATGGGGGAGGAGGTCGGGCAGTACCAGGGCGCCTACAAGGTCAGCCAGGGGCTGCTCGAGAAGTACGGCGAGGACCGGGTCGTGGACACCCCGATCACCGAGCTCAGCTTCGCCGGCGTCGGCGTGGGCGCCGCGATGCTGGGGCTCCGGCCGGTCATCGAGATGATGACCTTCAACTTCGCGATCCTGGCGCTCGACCAGATCATCAACAACGCCGCCAAGATGCGGTTGATGAGCGGCGGGCAGTACACCGTGCCGATCGTCTTCCGCGGGCCCAACGGGCCGGCGCACATGCTCGGCGCGCAGCACTCCCAGGCGACCGAGAACTGGTTCTGCAACGTGCCCGGCCTGAAGGTCGTGGCGCCGTCCACGCCCAACGACGGCAAGGGCCTCCTCAAGGCGGCGATCCGGGACGACGACCCGGTGATCTTCCTCGAGGCCGAGCTCATGTACAACATGAAGGGCGAGGTCTCGGACGCCGCCGACTACGTGCTCCCGCTCGGGAAGTGCCACGTCAAGCGCGAGGGGACCGACGTCACCATCATCTCGTTCTCCAAGGGCATCCACCACGCCCTCGGGGCGGCCGAGGAGCTGGCCAAGGTCGGCGTGAGCGCCGAGGTCGTCGACCTCCGGACGCTGCGGCCCCTCGACATGGAGGGCATCGCGCGGTCGGTGAAGAAGACCAACCGCGTCGTCACCGTGGAAGAGGGCTGGCCCTACGGCGGCATCGGCGCCGAGATCGCCTACCGCATCCAGCACGACCTCTTCGACTACCTCGACGCGCCGGTGACGCGCGTGACGGGGCTGGACGTGCCGATGCCCTACGCCGAGAACCTCGAGGAGCTGGTCCTGCCCACGCCGCGGGACGTCATCCTCGCCGTCAACTCTGTCCTCTACCGGAGCTGAACATGGCCACCATCGTCGAGATGCCGCGGCTCACCGACACCATGGAGGAGGGCACGCTCGCGGCCTGGCTCAAGGAGATCGGGGACAAGGTCGCCGCCGGCGACGCCTTCGCCGACGTCGAGACCGACAAAGCGGTCATGACCTTCGAGTCCTTCGACAGCGGGGTCCTGCTGGCGCGCCTCATCGCCCCGGGGGACACCGTGCCGCTGGGCGCGCCCATCGCCATCCTCGGCAAGGCCGGCGAGGACGTCGCCGCGCTGGCCGAGGAGCAGAAGAAGCGCCTCGCCGAGCTGCTCGCCGCGCCCGCCGCGCCCGCCCCGGCCGACAAGCCCAG
>SBGO01000374.1 GCA_006226565.1 Deltaproteobacteria bacterium
ACCCGGTGCCGGCGACGCCCGGCGCGGTCGCGTGGCTCATCGCCGACGCGCGCCTCGCGGCGGACCACGTGCTCACGGCGCCGGAGGACGCGGGCGCGCTCTTCACCGATCCGCCGTCCTGGGTCTCGAGCCCGGCGGACCGCGAGCGCGCGCGCGACCTCTTCGTGCGCGGGCTCCTCGACACGCAGCGGATGGCCGTCCCGGCGTGCCCGCCGCTGTCGCGCTACGGCGAGCCGGGGGAGACCCTCGACGCCTTCCGCCAGCGGCTCGCGGCGCTGCTCTCCCAGGCGACCGCCCAGGTCGTCGACCGCATGGACGGCGCGCGCGGCGTCGAGCAGGCCCTCTGGGACAAGCAGATCGCCGAGATGAAGGAGCTGCTCGCCGCCGACAAGCGCGAGATCGCCTACTACAAGGGGCTCGGCGACGCCGAGAGCGCCGACAAGGCGGCCACGCGGGCGCGCTTCCGCATCGAGCGCTACAAGGAGCTCCTCAAGACGCGCGAGAAGTTCCTCGGCCTCCACGACCGCGACATCGCGAACGTCGAGTTCTCCGCCCTCGACAAGCTCGAGGCGTGCCGCATGGTCGAGCTGACGCTCAAGCCCAAGGGCATCAGCGCCGCCTACTTCGGCCTCCTCTGGGTCCCCTGAGCCCGCTCGATCGGTCGGGCCGCGCGGATGCCGCGGCCCGACCGGCGTCCGTCAGCCGGGCGGCGTCACCGTCAGCACGAAGACGAACTGGGCCGCGTAGTAGAGCGGCAGCCCGACGAGCCGGTTGACGATGCCGGGCGCGACGAAGCGCTGGCGGGCGACGGTGAGGTCGGAGAGGTAGAAGAGGACCGCGGCGACGAGGACGAGCGGCGCGTGGACCGTCGGCCAGGTCGCGACGGCGCCGGCGACCATCGCCGTGATGACGACGATGTAGGCCGTGACCGGGGCCACCATCCCGGGCGGCAGATTGGGCCGCAGCCAGCGGAAGACGAGGTACGCGGGCCCGATCAGCGCGGCGACGGCGATGGCGAGCCAGAGCCCGTCGAAGCCGAGGACGCGGAACGACACCAGGTAGCCGATGTGCGACACCAGGAAGGCCAGGAGGCCGAAGGTGAAGGCCGGCCGGTTGTTCCTCGGGATGAGGAGGACGTCGCCGATGAGCGACCACGCCAGCGCCATGAAGATGGCGTTGCCGTAGCCGGTCTCGAAGGCGCCGTTGGCGACCGCCGCGCCCATGAAGCCCGCGGAGGCCAGGGGCTTGGCGACCCAGACCAGCGGCGAGCGGTTCGAGTATTCGCCGTAGAGCACCACGGCGAGGGCCACGACGGTGAGCAGGATCCAGGGGAGCATCCGGGTGATGAACCACGCCCGGGGCCGGGCCGCAAGCCGCGCGCGACGCGACCGGGGGATCGCGCGGCCGTGGGCGCCCGTGATAGGCAGGTCGAATGCCCCACGACGACCTCGCGCTCGACACCCTCGCGGTCCACGCCGGCCTCCCCGGGCGGATCGAGGGGGCGGTCTCCTTCCCGGTGTTCCACAGCTCGACCTTCGCGGCCCGCGACGCCGAGGACGACGAGGTCCGCTACACGCGGCTGAGCAACACGCCGAACCAGCTCCACCTCGCCGCCAAGCTCGCCGCGCTGACCGGCGCCGAGGACGCGCTGGTGACGGCCAGCGGCATGGCGGCGACGTCGGCCGTCCTGACCTCGCTGCTCGCGCACGGCGATCACGCGCTCTTCCAGGCGGACGTCTACGGCGGCACGCGCGCCTTCGCGACCGAGGAGCTGCCCCGCGCCGGCGTCGCGACGAGCTTCGTGCCGATGGACGCGCCCGAGCGCTGGGCCGCCGCGCTCCGCCCGACGACGCGCGTGCTGTGGGTCGAGAGCCTCACCAACCCGCGCGTCAAGGTCACCGACCTCGTCGCCGCCATCGCCTTCGCCCGCGCCCACGGCCTCGTGACGGTCGTCGACAACACCTTCGCCTCGCCGGTGAACCTCCGCCCCCTCGCCCTCGGCGCGGACGTCGAGATCCACAGCGCCTCGAAGTACCTCGGCGGCCACTCCGACCTCGTCGCCGGCGTGGTCGCCGGCTCGCGGGAGCGCGTCGCCGCGGCCCGCGAGCGGCTCGTGCGCTGGGGCGGCAACGTCGCGCCGGCGGTCTGCTTCCTGCTCGAGCGCGGCCTCAAGACGCTGGCGCTCCGGGTCGCGCGGCAGAACGAGAACGCGCGTTTTCTCGCGAGCCGCCTCGCCTCCCACCCCGACGTCGCGCGCGTGGACTACCCGGGCGTCGGTCCGGAGCCGCTGCCCCCCGCCATGGCGTCGGTGCTCCGGGGCTTCGGCGGCGTCTTCGCCTTCGAGCTCGCGGGCGGCGCGGCGGCGGCGGAGCGCTTCCTGTCGCGGCTCCGCCTCCTGACGGCGGCCCCGAGCCTCGGCGGCGTCGAGTCGCTGGTCTCGCGCCCCACCCTCACCTCCCACGCCTCGCTCACGGCCGAGGAGCGCGCGGCGCTCGGCATCGGAGACGGGATGGTGCGCGTCTCGTGCGGCATCGAGGCGGCCGACGACCTGCTCGCGGACCTGCTCGGGGCGCTCAGAACGGGTTGAGCTGCGTCCAGCGCGGGCGCGGCGGCGGGGGCGCCTGGGGCGGGAGCCCCGCGAGCTCGCGGAGGCGCGCGACGCGCTCGGCGGTGGCCGGGTGGGTCCGCAGGGCGTCGGGGACCCGGGCCTGCCGCCGGAGACCGAAGAGGCGCGCGAGGAAGCCGTCACCCTGGCGCTCGATGCGCAAGAGCGCCGAGGCCAGGCCGAGGGCGTCGCCGGTCAGCTCGACCGCGGCGACGTCGGCGCGGAGCTCGCGGGTCCGGGCGAAGGCCAGCTGCACGAGGGTCGCGGCGGCCGGCGCGACGACGAGGGCGAGGAGCCCGCCGAGGGGGATGAGCTGCTCGCCGACGAGGAGCAGCGGCAGCCCGATGAAGGCGAGCAGCATCCCCGCCTGGCTCATCACGCGGGTGATCGTCGTGAGCACCGTCGCGATCTGCATCCAGCCGAGGTCGCCCTGGCGGATGTGGGCGATCTCGTGGGCGAGGACGCCGACGACCTCGCGCGGCGTGAGGGTCCGGAGGAGCCCCTCGGTGACGCCGATGGCGGCGTCCTTCCGGTCCCCGACCGAGAACGCGTTCTGCACCGGCGACGGCACCCAGTAGAGCGCCGGCGGCCGCGGCAGACCCGCGCGGCTGCTCAGCGCGACGACGGCGTCGAAGAGCCACGGGGCGTCGCCGCGCACGAGCTTGACCGCCCGCTGCTGCCGGAGGAGCACGCGGTGCGGCGCCGAGCGGCTGGCCAGGGTGAGCAGCGCCAGGGTCCCGAGCGCGCCCCACAGGGCGCCGGTCGGCCCGGCGAAGGCCCACGCGGCGGCGCCGGCGATGAGGCCGAGGGTCGCGATCAGCGCGGCCGACCGCAAGGTCACCGCGAGCTTCTGGGTCGTGAGGCGTGCGTACATCACGGACTAACCGTGCGCACCCGCGCCTGCCCGACAACGCACCGCACCGCGTCCTATCCGCGGCCCGCGCGGTGTGCTAACCCGCGGCACGTGAGCGCCGCGCCCGACATCGAGATCCTGCACCGCGACGAGGCCCTGGTCGTCATCGCCAAGCCCTCGGGGTTGGCGGTGCACAAGGGCTGGGCGAAGGCCGACCACTACGCCATGACCGCGACCCGCGACGCCCTTGGGCAGTGGGTCTACCCGGTCCACCGCCTCGACCAGGCGACGAGCGGGGCGCTGCTCTTCGCTTTGAGCCCCGAGCTGGCGGAGGCGCTCGCGGCGCAGTTCCGCGCCCACACGATCGAGAAGCGCTACCTCGCGCTGGTCCGCGGCGTGCCGCCAGAGGCGCTGCTCATCGACCGCCCGCTGGCCCGCGACAAGGGCGCCGAGCTGCTGCCGGCGCGGACGAGCGTGCGCCGCCTGTGGATCTTCGAGCGCCGCTACAGCCTCGTCGAGGCGCGCCCGGAGAGCGGCCGCCAGCACCAGATCCGACGCCACCTCAAGGGCGCGACCCACCCGCTCATCGGCGACGTCCGCTACGGCAAGGGCGACCACAACCGCCTCTTCCGCGACCGCTTCGGCCTCCACCGGCTCGCGCTGCACGCCGCGCGGCTGTCCTTCGACCACCCGGTGAGCGGCGAGCGCCTCACCGTCGCCGCCCCCGTCCCCGAGGATCTGGCGGGGCCGCTGCGCGCCATGGGGTGCCCGGAGAGCGCGCTGGCGCCGTGACCGTCGCGGTTTTCGCTGGCCCCCGCGGCGAGGCTCGACGATGCTGCGCGGCACCACCGCCACCCGGCCAGCCACCGTGAGACGCTACTCCGCCAACCCCGCCCTCGAGACCGACCTGATGATCATCGCGCTCGACGGTCGCGTCGTGCGTCGCGATGGCTACTGGGTCGGGCGGCGTCCGCGTCACCCGGACCACATCTGGGGCAACCTCCTCGTCCTCGACGCGCCGCCCGAGCGCGGAGGCGCGGCGGCGGAGCGCTGGATCGCGCGCTTCGCCGAGGAGATGGGGCCCGGCACGCGCCACGTCGCCCTCGGCTGGGACGGCGAGCTCGACCGCGGCGACACGCTCGCCTTCGTCTCGCGCCGCTTCGATCCCATCGAGGTCGTCGCGCTGTCGACCACCGCCCCCGTCGTGCCCGAGGGCGCCGCCGACGTCGTGGTCCGACCGCTGAAGAGCAACGCCGAGTGGCGCGCGTGCTTCGCGCTGACCCGGCAGATGGAGGACGACCCGCGCCCGGACGCCGCCTTCGAGGCCTGGCTGGCGCGCCAGCTGCGGCAGCACCGGCACCTGATGGGGCGCGGGCACGGCGCCTACTTCGGCGCCTTCGACGGCGACCGCCTGATCGCCAGCCTCGGCATCTACGTGCGCGCCGAGGACGGCCTCGCGCGCTACCAGCTGGTCGTGACCGACCGCCGCTACCGCGGGCGCGGGGTGGCCCGGCGTCTGGTCGGGACCGCCGGCCTCTACGCCGTCTCCGAGCTGGGCGCGCGCGAGCTGGTCATCGCCGCCGAGCGCGGCGGGTCGGCCGAGCGCGTCTACCGCGCCGCCGGCTTCACGACCGCGACCCCGCACGCCGGGGTCATGCGCCGCCGCAAGCTCACCCGCCCGCCCGTCGCGTAGCCGCGACCGCGCGGTTGTGCCAAGGTCCCTCCGTCGCACACGGTTTTCAGCCCAGGCCCCGGAGACCCCATGCCCGACGCGTCCCTGACCCCGTTCTTCGCCCCCACCGGCGTCGCCGTCGTCGGCGCGAGCGCCCGCCCCGAGTCGGTCGGGTACGCGCTGCTCCGGAACCTCCTCTTCGGCGGCGCCGGCTCCAACGATCGCGCCGCCGGCTTCCAGGGCCCGGTCTACGCCGTCAACCCCAAGGGCGGTGAGATCCTCGGCCACGCCGTCCACGCCTCGCTCGCGACCATCGACGGCCCGCTCGACCTCGTGCTCATCGCGGTCCCCGGGCGCTTCGTCCCCGATCTCGTCGACGCCTGCGCCGACAAGGGCGTGCGCCACGTCATCGTCATCTCGGCCGGCTTCGCCGAGATCGGGCCGGAGGGCAAGGCGCTCCAGGACGCCATGCTGGCCCGCGCCGCGGCGCGCGGGGTGCGCCTCATCGGCCCCAACTGCCTCGGCATCATGCGCGGCGTCGGCGGCCTCAACGCGAGCTTCGGCGCGGGCGCCGCGCCGCGCGGCCACATCGGCCTGCTGTCGCAGTCCGGCGCGCTCATCACCGGGCTCGTCTCCTACGCCGAGCGCGAGCGCTTCGGGCTGTCGACCGCGGTCTCCCTCGGCGCCAAGGCGGACATCGACGACGAGGAGATCGTCGACTGGCTCGCCGACGACCCCGAGACGCGCGTCATCACGCTGTACGCGGAGTCCTTCACCCGGCCCCGGGCGGTCCTCGAGGCGCTCAAGCGCGCCTCGGCGCGAAAGCCCGTCGTCGCCATCAAGGGCGGCGCCAGCGACGCCGGCGCGAAGGCCGCGTCGAGCCACACCGGGGCGCTGACCGGCTCGAACGCCGCCTACCAGGCCGCCTTCGCCCAGGCCGGCGTCCTCTACGCCGGCGACATCGGCGAGCTCATGAACTGGTCCCGCGCGCTGTCGACCCAGCCCCCCGCCCCGGGCTCCCGCCTCGCCATCGTGACCAACGCCGGCGGGCCGGGCGTGCTCTCGGCCGACGCCGCGAGCCGCCACGGGCTGACCCTCGCGACGCTCTCCGACGCGACGCTCGCGGCGCTGAACGAGGTGCTGCCCTCGGTCTGGTCCCACAACAACCCCGTGGACGTCATCGGCGACGCCACGCCCGAGCGCTACCGCGACGCGCTCAACATCCTCGGGCGCGCGCCCGAGGTCGACGGGATCGTGGTCATCATGACCGTGCAGGCGATGACCGCGCCCCTCGAGACCGCCCGCGCCATCGCCGAGGCCCACGCCGAGCCGAGCTGGGAGAAGCCGCTGCTGGCCAGCTTCCTCGGGCTCGTGGGCACCGAGGTCGGCACCTACCTCGACGAGCGCGGCGTCCCCGAGATGAACCTCCCCGAGGAGGCGATCAGCGCGATGGGCGCCCTCGCCCGCCGCGGCGCCTGGCTGGCCCGCCCCGAGCCGCCGGTCGTGCCCGTCCCGCGCCACCCCGCCCCCGACCACGAGCGCGTGCGCGACTGCATCGCCCGCGCCCGCGCCGCCGGCCAGACCAACCTCGACCTGGGCCTCGCCACGGCGCTCCTCGGCGCCGCCGGGCTCCGCTACAACCGCTCCGAGACCGCGACCGACGAGGACGACGCGGTCCGGCTCGCCGGCGACATCGGCTTCCCGGTGGTCCTCAAGGTCATCTCCCCCGACGTCCTCCACAAGAGCGACGTCGGCGGCGTGGTCCTCGACGTCGTCGACGCGGATGGGGTCCGCGCCGCCTGCGCCTCCATCCGCGAGCGCGTCGGGCGCGGGGTCCCGGGGGCGCGGATCAACGGCTTCACCGTCGAGGAGCAGGTCAAGGGCACCGAGATCATCGTCGGCGTCTCCCGCGACCCCGACTTCGGCCCGCTGCTGATGGTCGGCATGGGCGGCGTCTTCGTCGAGGTCTACAAGGACGTCAGCTTCGGGCTCGTGCCGCTGACCCGCGCCGACGCCCACCGTATGATCGGCGAGATCCGCGCCCAGCCCCTGCTCGACGGCGCGCGCGGGCGCCCGGTGCTCGACCGGGGCGAGCTCGTCGAGGTGCTGATGCGGATCTCGGAGCTCGTCGCGTCCTTCGGCGACATCGCCGAGCTCGACGTCAACCCCCTGGTGCTCACCCAGACCGGGCTCGTCGCCATCGACGCCCGGGTCATCCTGGCGGCGGACGACGCGGAGGGAACGCGATGATCGTCAGCGACCTCACGACGGTGCGGAAGATCCTCGACGAGGCGCGCACCATCGCCATCCTCGGGGCGCACCGGAGCCCGGTGCGCGCCGCCTACTACGTCCCCGAGTACCTGCAGCAGCAGGGCTACCGGGTCATCCCGGTCAACCCCACGCTCGTCGGGCGCACGCTCTGGGGCGAGCCGGTGCTCGGCGCGCTCACCGAGATCGACGTGCCGGTGGACATCGTCGACGTCTTCCGGCGGCGCGACCACCTCGCCGCGCACGTGCCGGAGATCCTGGCCATGAGCCCGCTCCCGAAGGTCGTGTGGTTCCAGCTCGGCATCTGGAACGACGGCGTCGCGGAGGAGCTCGCCGCCGCCGGCATCGACGTCGTGCAGGACCGCTGCACCTTCGCCGACCACAAGCACCTCGGCCTCGGCGCGGTCCGATGAGCCGCCTCGTCGCCGCGCCGGGCCCGGTGGTCCGGGTGAACCTGACCCGCGACCTGCGACGCGCCATCCGCCGCGGCCACCCGTGGATCTTCGCCAACGCCGTCCGCATCCCGCCGGGCGCGGACCCGGGCGCCATCGCGCTCGTCGCCGACAAGGGCGGGCGCCCGCTGGCGGTCGGCTACGTCGACCCCGAGGGGCCGCTCGCGATCCGCGTCTGCGCGACCGAGCCCGGCGTTCGCCTCGACGACGACTGGGCCGCGGCCCGGATCGCGCACGCCCTGGCGCTCCGCCGCGGCACCTTCGACGCCGACACGACGGGCTTTCGCGCCATCAACGGCGAGGGCGACGGCCTGCCGGGGCTCGTCTTCGACGTCTACGGCGACACCGGCGTCCTCAAGCTCGACGGCCCTATCGCCGAGCGCTTCTGGGACGCCCCCGGGCTCGCGGCGCACCTCGCCGAGCAGCTCGGCCTGAGCGCGGTCTATCAGCGCCACCGGACCCGCGGCGAGCCCGCCGGGCGCCCGCTCGTCGGGCCGACGCCGAGCGCGCCGGTCCCCTTCCTCGAGCACGGCGCGCGCTTCACCGCGGACGTCGTGGTCGGGCAGAAGACGGGCTTCTTCCTCGACCAGCGCGACAACCGCGCGCGGGTCGCGCGGCTCGCCCGCGACCGGAGCGTCCTCAACGTCTTCGGGTACACGGGCGGCTTCTCCATCGCCGCGGGGCGCGCCGGCGCCCGCCAGGTGACGACGGTGGACCTCGCGCGGCCGGCGGTGGAGGCCGCCGAGGCGCACTGGCGCGACAACGGCCTCGACCCCGCCGCCCACGAGGGCATCGCGGCCGACGCCTTCGACGTCCTCGAGGGGGCCGCCCGGGGCAAGCGCCGCTGGGACCTCGTCATCCTCGACCCGCCGGCCTTCGCCCCCTCGCGCGAGGCCGCCGCCGGCGCCATCCGCGCCTACACGCGCATGGTCACGGCCGGCGCCCAGGTCACCGAGCCCGGCGGCCTCTGCGTCGCCGCCTCGTGCTCGGCCCACGTGGACGCCGCCGAGTTCCTCACCCTGTGCGAGGAGGGCGTGTCCCAGGCGCGACGGCGGGCCACCGTCCTCGGGATCTACGGCCAGCCCTTCGACCACCCCGCGCCGCTCGCGTGTCCGGAGCTGCGCTATCTGAAGTGCGTGTTTCTCGCGCTGGATTGACTCGTCGGTCAGATTGGAGATTGCACGACGGGTGGGGCCTCGCGTCCCCCCGTCGCCGCTCATCGCCAACACCAGTCGACAGGCAACACGCTAAAACCAAAGCGACTTCGGCCCTGGGGAACGAGACTCCCCAGCGCTCGGGATCGTCGTCCCCGCGCGGCCGCGATTTCGACACACGCCGCATGACGATTTCCATAAACAGGCCAGTCTGACACCAAGTCCGGGTCGCCAACAAAAGACACCTGATATCGCGTACGAGCGCCACCGGCGAGCCACTTTGACCGCAGAGTTACTCGGTTTTCTCCCGAGCCCAGCTTGACAGCTGGCATGCTCCTTGCTGATGTCGACCCCGTCACGCAATGGGCCGAGGCCATCCGCACAGCGCGGATGTGTCGGCTTCCTATTGCCAACTCCACGACGGAGAATTCGACCATGAAGCAGGTGATCTTCGGAATCGGCGCGCTCGCCATCGCTCTGACCTCGGGCGGCTCCGCGCTCGCCGGCGACACGCCGTGCGCCCCCGAGGCCAAGAAGTTCGAGTGGCACATGTGTGTCGTGGCGCCGGTCGAGTACAAGCGGGGGATGAAGACCGAGTCCCGCGACGAGTGCGTCGTGGACAAGGTCATCGCGACCGGGACCTGCGAGCTGGGCGACCTGGCCTCCCATGTGCCGGAGGGGACCGACCCCGACACCGTCGAGTTCTACGCCATCGTCCCGGACGGCCTGAAGCTCGACGACTACGAGGTCCAGTACGTGAAGGAGCACCGGAGCTGCGCCATCGAGCCGACCAGCGTCACGCCCTGGCGGACGATGAAGTTCAGCGAGGCCTTCGACAAGAGCAACAACGAGCGGACCGACCTGGTCATCGCCAAGCTCAAGAAGAAGAAGAAGGCCTTCTACCCCGACTCCTTCTTCCTCCGCCGCCTGATGGAGGCCGACTGCAAGGGCAAGACCGCCGCGGTGGGCATGGTCGACAAGAAGACGCAGTCCAAGTACGTCTTCATGGCCGAGGCCAAGTTCCAGAAGTAGCGCGCGCCGCTCCCGAGGAGGTCGGCGGAGCGCCAGGCTCCGCCGGCTTCGCCCGTGGTCGGGCGCGCGGAACCGGGTGGTTTCTTGGACGGATCGGGCGAGCGGTGGTCTAACTCCCTCGTGCCCGCCTGGCTCCCGTCGTTCATCGCCCTCGGGGCGCTCCTCGTCGCGCTCGTCGCCGGCCCCGGTGACGACGACGTGCCGCTGCTGCGCGTCGCGAGCGAGGCGCCGGTGAGCGCCCCGAGCGATGACGCGACCGTGGTCGCCGAGGCCGAGGCGACGCCGGTCGAGCCCCCCGCGGAGGCGGTCGCGGAGGAGAAGGACCGCGGGCCGAAGCCCCTCGCGACGCCCGTCGAGGCGTGGCCGCTCGCGCTCCCCGCGGGGCGCGTCGACGCCATCACCGCGCGGGCCGATCGCCTCTACGTGGCGGTGCAGGAGCTCCCCGAGCGGCCGCTCATCGACCCCGCCATCGTCCGGGTGCACGCCCTCGACCGCGACGGCGCCGAGCTCGGACGGCCCTGGCAGGCGGCGATCCTCGGCGCGAGCGCGGTCACGCTGGCCTCGTCGGGCCCTCACACCCTCGCCGCGTGGACCCACCGCGCGCACCCCGGCCGCAGCCTCGCGGTCGCCCGCCTCGACGGTGAGGACGGCGCCCGCTTCGAGGTCCTCGCCCCCGAGGGGGAGGCCTTCGCCCCGGCCGGCCGGCCCCTCGTCGCGCCCGCGGCGGACGGGGGCTTCCTGGTCTGCACCAACGTCGCCACCCAGGCGCCCCGCTGCGTCGCGGTGGACGCCGACGGCGGGCGGCGCTGGACCGAGCTCCGCGGCCTCCGGCACTACGCGCTCTGGCGCTTGGTCGAGAACGGCGCGGGATACTTCCTCTTCGGGACCGACTGCGGACGCTCCCGCTGGACCGGCGAGGAGGCCTCGGCGCTGACCTGCCGGACGCCGCGGATCGTGCTCCAGGCCCTCGACGGCGCCGGCCGCCCCCACGGGCCGCTCCGCTGGATCGCGCGCTTTCAGGGCAACCGCGAGCTCGACGTGGTGCCGCTCGGCGACGACGTGATGCTCTTCGGGCGCCGCGCCACCGGCCGCGACTCGACCGCGCTGATCATCACCCGGCGCGTCGTCGAGGAGCTCGAAGGGCGCTGGAACCGCACCGCCGCCGGGCTCGACAGCCCCGCCGGGGCGCTGCTGCTCGAGGTGGACAAGCTCCGCATGGAGGACGGCGTGCCGGTCGCCGGCTACCGCCCGCGCCGCTGGAGCCGGAGCGAGGGCCGCGCCGAGCCCGAGGCGTGGCCCGAGGCGATCGCCGCGCGCGCCCCCCGGAGCCTCGA
>SBGO01000189.1 GCA_006226565.1 Deltaproteobacteria bacterium
CCCCACGGCCGCGCCGCTCGCGTCCACGCCGGGCGTGGCTGCGAGCGTCATCACGGCGGAGGGCTCGCCCTCGACAGGGAAGCGCCGCCACACCACGGCGGTGTCCGCGTCGGCCTCGGGCGTGTCCTCCCAGGCGACGACGACCGCGCCCGCCGCGTCGACCGCGACGGCCGGGAAGACCTGGCCGCCGGCCGTGCTCGGGAGCACCGTGACCGCGTCGCCGACCGCCGCGCCGGCGGCGTCGAAGCGCTGGAAGAAGACGCTGAAGCCCGGGCCGCCGCCCGGCCGCACGCCGGCCACGACGAAGCCACCGTCGGGAGCGCAGGCCAGATCCGCGAGCCAGTGGTTGCCGGGCACCTCGGTCAGGACCCGCACGCCCGCCGCGTCCAGCGGCGCGCCGTCGGCCGCGAAGCGCCGGAAGCGGACCTCGAGGTTCTCCCCGTCGGGTCCTGTCTCCTTGGTGTCGACCGACCAGGCGACGACGTAGGTGCCGTTCGAGAGCGCGCAGGCCGCGGGCTCGTTCTGGGTGCCGCGCGTGTCGGTGTTCACCGGCGCCGGCTCCACCACCGTCGCTCCGGTCGCGTCGAGGAGCGCGCGGTGGATGCCGAGCCCGCCGTCGCTGCGCCCCGTCCACGCGACGAGCACCCGCCGGTCGCCGCCGATCGCGAGCGCCGGCTGCACCGACAGGTCCTCACCCGCGGGGGTCACCATCGTCGGCTCCCCCGTGAGCGCCGGCGGCGTCCACGGCGATGTCGTGTCGGCGACCGCGATGTCGGCGGTGTCGTCGTCGGATGCCGTGTCCGCTTCGCCGTCCGTCGTGTCGGCGGCGGCGTCGAGCGTGTCCGCGCCGGCCGTGTCGTCCTCGGTCACGGGGCCGCTGTCCCCGCCGCACGCGAGCAGCGCAAGAGCCAACGTCGACGAGACCAGGAAGCGGCGGGTGTGGACGTCCATGGCGCCACGATGTCCCGCACTCGGGGAAAGCTCAAGGCGCCAAAAAGCAAACGGGCGAGGCCCCCTCGGACCTCGCCCGTCGCGTCGTTCTCCGCGCTCTCTACCGGTGCTGCTTCCGCTCGCCCCGGCGCTGGTTGCGCTCGCCGCGGCGCTCGGTGCGCTCGCCGCGCTTCTCCTTCCGCTCGCCGCGCTTCTCGGCGCGCTGGCCGCGCTGCTGCTGGCGCTCGCCCCGGCGCTCCACGCGCTGTCCGCGGTCCTGCATCCGCTCACCGCGGCGCTCCATGCGCTCGTTGTTCGTGCGCTCACCGCGGCGCTCCATGCGCTCGCCGCGGTTCTGCATCCGCTCGCCCCGGCGCTCGTTGCGCTGGCCGCGGTCCTGCATCCGCTCGCCCCGGCGCTGCTGCCGCTCGCCGCGGTCCTGCATCCGCTCGCCGCGCCGCTCCTGGCGCTCACCGCGGTGCTCCTGGCGGGCCCCACGGCGCTCACGGCGGCCGTTGCTCCAGTAGTAGCGGTCGGCCTGGCGGTGCTCACGCTGAGCGCGGACGTGGCGGACCGGCGTGTACCGGCGCTCGTGCCGCGCGCCGCGGGCCCACGACCCCGGGACCCAACCGTGCGAGCCCCAGTAGCCGGCCTGCCAGTAGTGGCCGGCGCGCCGCTGCGGGCGCCAGAACCCGGCGACCCAACCGCGCGGGCCGTAGTAGCCGGCGACCCAGGTCCACCCGGAGCGCCGCGCCGTCGGCTGCCAGTAGCCGGGGACCCAGCGCCCGTAGCGCCACGTGCCGTCGACCCAGGTGTAGCCGTTGCGGCGGTGCTGGCGCCAGTGGCCGCCGACCCAGGTGTCCGTCACGTAGTCGTAGCGGCCGGAGACCCAGACGCCGTCGCTGCGCGAGTCCACCGGGCGCCAGTAGCCGTCGACCCAGCCGCCGGGGCTGCGATGGCCCGGGACCCAGACGAAGCCGCTGCGCTGCTGCGGCCGCCAGTAGCCGGAGACGTAGTAGCCGTCGCCGCCGCGGTAGCCGACCTCCCAGACCATCCCGGGGCGCGCGGCGCCGATCCAGGCCCAGTGACCCGGCGACCAGACGCCGCGGACGTAGCTGCCCTCGACCCAGCGGTAGCCGGGCCGCTCGCGCAGGCGGTAGTAGCCCTCGTTGACCGTGCCGTCCTCGAGCACGTCCCCGTCCTCCCAGACGTAGTCCTCGTCGGGAGCCTCGTAGTCATAGTCCACGCCGGAATCGACCGGAGCAGGCTGCGCGCTCACCGTCGCCGGGACCGCCACGAGCGTCGCCATCGCCACCAGGGGACCTACGAACCGTCTCATCATCAACCTCCGTCGCACGCGTCACAGCAGTCGTCGCGCATGGCCGGTTGACGCGCAAGTCCCGCGCGTATTCGCCGCCAGAAAAGACGACGGCACATCGCCCGACCGCGAAGGCCGTCGGGCGGTGCGGGCGACGCCTATTCGAGGAGCGCGTTCACCTTCGCGAAGGCGTTGCTCTCGTCGTAGTGGTCCTTCGCCATGATGACCCCGTCGGCGTCGAGGGCGACGGTCCACGCGTTCGTCGACGTCACCCCGATGTGGCCCGGGAAGACGCCGTCGGCGTCGAGCAGGACGGGCATCGTGAGCCCGTAGTCGTCCCGGATGGCAGCGCAATAGGCCGGGTTCAGCGCGTTGGCGCCGTCCGCCGCCGTGATCACGAAGAACCACTCGAAGTCGGGGGACTTCGCCTTGAAGCCGGCGTAGTCGGCGTTCGCGTGGGCCGCGTCGCCGCGACACACGGGGCACCAGCCGGCGAAGGTCGTCAGGATCGACGCGGGTCGGCCGCACAGGTCGGCGATGCGGTGCGGGCTCCCGTCGCAGTCGTAGAGGGTCAGGTCCGCGAGGACGTCGCCGACGCCGGTCCCGAAGGGGCCAGAGGGCGGGCAGTGCGTGCTCACGGCCGTGTCGACGCTGACCATGGTGTCGTCGATCGGGGTGGCGTCGTCCACGTCCACCGCCATTTCGGTGTCGATCTGCGCGCTCGTGTCCTCCGCCACGTCCGCCTGCGCCGTGGCCGTGTCGGCCGACGCGTCGGCCCCGTCTCCGCCGCTGGCCGCGTCGCAACCGGCGACGCTCATCACCACCACCCACAGCACGGCCCCACGGGCTCCCCATGCGCGCATTCCACTCCTCCGGGCTGGATTCCACACGGTCTATCCAGCCGCCGGTGGGGCGGTTACGCGGCGCGGCCCGTTTTTCGCGGACCGCCTCAGGGGGCGGCGATGACCACCATCAGCTCGGCGTCGTCGTCGTAGATCTCGCCGTCGAAGCCGCCGCGGGCGTCGGCCTGGCCGAAGCCCGCCTCCTCGAGCATCGCGTCGAGCATCGGCCACGACAGGAAGTGGTGGCGGATCTGCTGCTCGACCGGCCCCTCGGGCAGCTCGAAGCGGTAGGTCACGTCGACGCGGCACGGCTCGCCGGGCACGACGTTCCGCTCGCTGACGGGGACCTCTTGCCCGCGCCACGTGATCGTCCCGACCGTCTCCCAGTCGCTGTCCCACGCCGCCCGGGGGCCACACTCCCCGTCGTCGACCGCGTAGGCGTCGAGGATCAACACGCCGTTCGGCGTCATGTGGGCCCGCGCCTCGGCGAGGCACTGCGCGATCGCGTCCCGCCCGTCGAGCGCGTAGAGCCCCGTGAACGGGATGAGCACGCGGTCGAACATGCCGAGCCCGAGCTCCGAGAGGCGCGTCATGTCGCCTCGGACCAGGGTCGCGCGCTCGCGCGCGTCGTCGGTGAGCGCCTCCGCGGCGAGCGCCAGCATCGCCGGGTCGCGGTCGACGCCGACCACCTCGTGCCCCGCCGCGGCCAGCGGCGCCAGGATGCGGCCCGTGCCGCAGCCCAGCTCGAGGACGCGCCCCGCACCGGCGCACACGGCGAGGTAGAACTCCACGTCGCCGGGGTTGCCCACGTGGAGCGCCCGGTACAGCTCCGCCCGCGCCCTCGCGTCCACCATCGCCGGTGGTCTCATGTCTCCGCCCCTCCGCGGCGCGACGAACGCCGCCTGAACCCCCACGCCGCGAACGCGAGCGCCAGCAGCAGCGCCTCGACGCCCGCGGCGCCGCCGCCGCTGCAGCCGCTGCCCCCGAAGAGGATGGGCACGTCGCCGGTCACGGTCCCGCCGCAGCTCTCGACCTCGTCGGTCTCGCTGTCGCAGTCGTTGTCGAGGTCGTCACAGATCTCGGGCGCGTCCGGCCCGCACGCCGCCCCGCACGCCAGCGGGTCGTCGTCACAGTCTCCGGCGACGGCCGCGAGCCCGAAGCCCTCCACGCAGGTCTGCCCGCGCGGCGCCTCGGCGGTCGGCGCGCCGTCGCTCGCGTAGCCGTCGTTGTCGCGATCCACCCAGCACAGGTCCGCGCCGGAGCAGTCCTGATCGATGTCGTCGCCGATGATCTCGGTCTGCCCGGGGTGGACGGCGCCCGTCGTGTCGTCGCAGTCGTCGCTCGTCGCGACCCAGAAGCCGACCGGGTGCACCTCGTCGTCCCACGCCTCGCAGCCGGCGACCGCCGCCGCGCCGGTGACGGTGTTCGGGGTCGCGGGGTCGCCGTGCCCGTCGCCGTCGAAGTCGGGCCAGCAGGTGATCTGCGCGGTGCAGCCGCCGCCGTCGTCGGTCTGGCCGTTGCAGTCGTTGTCCCAGCCGTCGCCGCAGTTCTCCGCCGACCACGCCTCGATGACCCCGGGGGCGCAGGCCGCTCCGCACACGTCGGGGTCGTCGTCGCAGTCGTCGTCGCTCGCCGCGTAGCCGTCGGGCAGCGCGCACGCCTGGATCGTCACCGCCGGGTCGCCGTGGCCGTCCCCGTCGGCGTCCCGATACCAGGTCGTCGCGTCCTCCGGCGGCCCGTCGGGGTCGTCGTCGTTCGCGCCCCCGTCGCAGTCCTCGTCCTGTCCCCCGGAGTCGCAGCGCTCGACGCGCAGGGCGTCGTCGATCGGGTCGTCGGGGCAGGTGAGGATGCTGAGCTGGCAGCGGGTCACCTCGTCGGCGCACTTGTTGTCGTCGGCGGGGCTGTCGCAGGCGATCCCGACCTCGGGGTCGCCGGCGCCGTCGGCGGTCCCGGCGTCGCAGTCGTTGTCGAGCCCGTCGCAGACGTCGGGGTTGCCCGGGAAGCAGTCCGCGCCGCAGGAGGCGGGCGAGTCGTCGCAGTCGGCGCCGTTGGCGACATAGCCGACCGGCTTCTCGCAGCTCACCGTGGGGCTGACCGGGTCGCCGTAGGTGTCTCCGTCCTGGTCGGCGTACCAGAGCGGCGCGCCGGCCGGGACGCCGTCGGGGTCGGCGTCGTCGGCGCCGCCGTCGCAGTCCTCGTCCACGTTGAGGGGATCGCACACCTCAATCTGCGAGGTGTCGTTGGTGGCGTCGTTCTGGCACACCAGCGCGCCGCCGATGCACGCCCGTCGGTCGTCGAGGCAGTGGTCGCTGTCGGCGGCGGAGTCGCAGATCGCGCCGATGCGCACGTCGCCGGAGCCGTCGGGGGTCGAGGGGTCGCAGTCGTTGTCGTCGCCGTCGCACAGGTCGGCCTTGCCGGGCGTGCAGTTGGCGCCGCACCCGTTCGGGTCGTCCGCGCAGTCGAGGTTGTTGGCGACCCAGTAGCCCGCGGGGTGGACGCCGTCCTGCCAGGCGGCGCAGCCCGCGAGGGCGGCCTCGCCGTCGAGCACGATGAGGGTCGTGGCGTCGCCCGCGCCGTCCCCGTCGGCGTCGGCCCAGCAGGCGGTGCTGCCGAAGCAGCCGTTGTCGAGGTCGGCGCCGTCGTCGTCGCAGTCGTTGTTCCAGCCGTCGGCGCAGTTGGCCGCGCCGAGGGACTCGGTCCGTCCGGGGTTGCACGCGGCGCCGCAGCCGCCGGGCTCGTCGTCGCAGTCGCCCGCCCGGGTCACCCGGTCGCCGCCGAGGTCGCAGCGGAGCGCCTCGGTGGCCGGGTCGCCCCAGCCGTCGCCGTCGGCGTCGAGCCAGGTCGCCACCGCCCCGGGCGGCGTGCCGTCGGGGTCGAGGTCGTCGGCGCCGCCGTCGCAGTCCTCGTCCACGTCGGCGGGGTCGCACACCTCGATCCGCCCGGCGTCGCCCTCCGCGTCGTTCGCGCAGGACAGGACGCCGCCCACGCACTGGGGTGTGTCGTCGGCGCAGGCGTCGGCGTCGGCCTCCGAGTCGCAGCTCCCGAGGGCGAGCAGCTCGTCGTGGCCGTCCACGGTGGAGACGTCGCAGTCGTTGTTCTCGCCGTCGCAGACCTCGTTCCCGAGCGGGTTGCAGGCCGCGCCGCAGGCGTCGGGGTCGTCGTCGCAGTCGCCGCCGACGGCGACCCAGTAGCCCGCGGGGTGGACCCCGTCCTCCCAGGCCGCGCAGCCGGCCCCCGCCGTCGGTCCGGTCAGGAGCGTCGCCTCCGCCGTCCGCCCGAAGCCGTCCCCGTCGGCGTCGGGGAAGCACACGACGTCCTCGAAGCAGGCGCTGTCCTGGTCCGCGGGCACGCCGTCGCAGTCGTTGTCGTAGCCGTCGGCGCAGTTCGCGGCGGCGAGGGACTCGATCGCCCCGGGGTGGCAGGCGGTCCCGCAGGCGTCGGGGTCGTCGTCGCAGTCGCCGCCCTGGTCGACCCAGCCCGCGCTCGGGTGGCAGGCCCGGGTGGCCGTCGCCGGGTCGCCCCAGCCGTCGCCGTCGACGTCGAGCCAGCGCATGGGGGCGTCGGCCGGCGGGCCGTTCGGGTCGTCGTCGTCGGCCCCGCCGTCGCAGTCCTCGTCGGTCCGCCCGGCGTCGCAGACCTCGACGCGGGCGGCGTCGCCGGCGGGCGAGTCGATGCAGACGAGGGTCCCGCCGACGCAGGCCAGGCTGTCGTCGAGGCACGCGTTCGCGTCGGAGGCGGCGTCGCAGCTCGCCCCGACCTCGGGGTCGTCGTCCCCGTCGGGGCTCTGGGCGTCGCAGTCGTTGTCGCGGCCGTCGCAGAGCTCGACCCCGACCGGCGAGCAGTCCGCGCCGCAGACGTCGGGGTTGTCGTCGCAGTCGCCGGTGAACCGCGACTCGCCGGGGCTGTCACAGCGGCCGTCGCCGTCGTCGGGCGCGGTCTCGTAGGAGCCCCAGCCGTCGCCGTCGGCGTCGACGAAGCACAGAAGCACGCCGTCGCAGTCCTCGTCGACCGCGTTGCCCGGGATCTCGGTCGTCCCGACGCAGAAGGTGACCGTCGCGGTCGGGCTCGACGAGCAGCCGTCGTCGACGGTGTAGCGGAGGGTCGTCAGGCCGGCGAAGCCCGCGGGCGGCTCGTAGACGAAGGCGCCGGTGGCGGCGTTGGTCAGGGTGAGGCCGGTCGGGATCGGCGCCGCAAGGACGAAGGTGAGATCCTGGTCCTCGGGGCCCGAGCCGGCGAGGGCGGTGTCGAGGAAGCCGTTGACGGGCATCGGGTAGCGCGCGTCGGCCGAGGTCGGGCGCAGGTCCGTCGGGGCGGGCTCCCCCGGGCCCGGGCAGCGCTGCTGATACCAGTCCGCGGCCGAGTCGGTGTCGGCGTCCCCCGGCTGGCGCTCGAAGCTGAACGGGCCGAGCGCGGCCTCGCCGGCGTACGGCGGCGAGGGGGCGGGGAGGCGGGTGGTCCACGGGCTCTCCGCCGGGCTCTGGCCGGTCGGGGCGTCGCCCCAGTACACGCTGTCGAGGACCGCGCCGTCGCAGCTGACGAGGTAGACCTCGTCGGAGGCCTCGTCGAGGCGGATGGTGCCGCCCGACCAGCGCGCGTAGCGGGCGAGGTCGTCGTCGGCGACGCCGTCGGTGTCGCGGCTCCACTCGAAGTCGGGGGCGAAGCCGAAGTCGAGGGCGAACTCGCGCGCCGAGAACGCCGCGACCACCACGTCCTGGGCGCCGATCCAGGCGCCGTCGGGGAAGACGAACATCCCCTCGGGGCCGCCGGGGCTCTCCTCGTCTCCGAGGCGGAGCCAGGCCAGGGACACCGGCTGGTCGGTGGGGTTTCGCAGCTCGATCCACTCGCCGGCGTTGTCGACGCGGGCGTCGACGTGCACCTCGCCGAGGAGCAGCGAGGTGGCGCCGGCGTCGCAGGTCGGCGCCCCGACCACGACGTCGACCGCGATGGGGGCGGTGGTCGTGCAGCCGTCGCCGACGGTGAAGTGGAAGACGTCGGGCCCGCTGTAGCCGCCGCCCGGCGCCGTGTAGCGGGCGGCGCCGGTGGCCGCGTCGAGGAGCGTCACCGTCCCGAGGGTGCCGGTCGTGTCGATCTCGAAGGTCAGCGGGTCGCCGTCGGCGTCGTCCCCGGGGAGCCAGACGTCCACGCTGGCCCCCACCGGCGCGTCGAACAGCGCGCGGCCCGCGTCGGGGGGCGGATCGGCGGGGGTGACGCCGGCGGGGGTGGGGCAGTGGCTCAGGACCCAGTCGCTCGCGCTGTCGCTGTCGAGGGTCGGGTCGAGGCGGGCGAAGGTGGTCGCCGCGCTCGGGTCGGTGCCGTCGTAGGGCGGCGGCGAGGCGAGGACGACGTCGTCGGGGACCGGGCCCCAGGCGACGGCGTCGCGGATGGCGTCGCGGCAGACGAGCACGACCTCGTCGGCGGCGTTGGCCAGATCGACGGCGGCGCCGGAGGTCCAGCTGCCCTCGGGGGCGAGGTCCGGCACGTCGGGGTCGGTCCCGCCGTACTCGTAGTCGGCGGTGACGCCGAAGTCGGCGGCGAAGCGCGCGGCGTCGGCGGCGACGACGAGCACGCCGCCGGCCGGGATCGCGGCGCCGCTCGGGAAGGCGAGGAGCCCCTCGCCGGTCTGGCCGCGGGTCTCCTCGTCGCCGACGGCCCACGGGGTGAGGTCGATGGCGTCGTCCGCGGCGTTGTAGATCTCGATCCACTCGCCGCCGGGGTCCACGGCGGCGTCCACGTGGACCTCGCTGATGACGAGCGGCGCGCGGCAGGGATCGGGGCCGCAGACGCTGACGGTCGTCGTCGGATCGCCGTCGCAGAGGGGGACGGGGTCGGTGCAGATCCAGCCGTCCTCGACCGTGCAGTCCGGGGCGCAGCCGTCGCCGGGCGCCGTGCCGCCGTCGTCGCACGCCTCCGTCCCGACCCGGTCGCCGTCCCCGCAGTCGGGGGTGCAGCTCCCGGCGCCCGCGCCGACGCAGGAGAAGCCGCACTCGACCTGGCAGGCCGCGTCGCAGCCGTCGCCGGGCGCGGTGCCGCCGTCGTCGCAGAGCTCGCCGGTGTTGAGGAGCCCGTTGCCGCAGGGGTCCGGGCCGGCCTCGCCGGGGGTCGGGCTGACCTGGACGATCCAGTCGCTGACGACGTCGCCGTCGACGAGGGGATCGACACGCGCGAGGCTCCGGCCCTCGGCGCCGATCGGGGCGGTGGCGTCGATGAACGACGTGCCGTCCGCCGCGGTGGCGCCGCCGCCCCAGGCGACGCCGTCGACGAGGATCCAGCCGCCGGCGCCGTCGTCCTTGATGAGGATGACCTCGTCGCCGCTGTTGGCGAGGCCGCCCCAGGTCGCCGTCCCCCAGCCCGGGAACGACGCGGTGATGGCGCGGCCGGCCTCGGCGTTGTCGATCGCGAGCACCACGGCCCCGCTCGGCGCGGACACCTGGGCGGCGTCGCGCGCGACCACCGCCGCCTCGCGGGGGGGCAGCGTGACGGCGGGCAGGGCGAGCATCATCTCGGTCGTGGAGAGGGGATCCTGCGCGTCGCCCACGGCATAGGCGCCGAGATCCACGGGCTCCGTGCCGGCGTTGTAGATCTCGATCCACTCGCCGCCGGGCTCGTCGCCCGCCGGGTCGTAGAGGACCTCGCTGAGGACGAGCTCGGCGTGGGCGGCGCCCGAGGCGAGGAGCGCGACGAACGCGAGCGCGAGCGCGCCCACGCGCCCCCACGTCCCTCCGCGGAGCTGCCTTGCCCATCCGACCATGTGGTCCGAACCGTCTCTCGTGGGGTGTGCCGTCGTCGTCGATCGCGCGGTGTGAGGATGTCGTCGCGCCCGCGGAACGCGCGGCGGCAGCAGACCAAAAGCGCTCTTTCGGAGCAAGCCGTAACGGGGCGCCGCGAGCCGGACGTTGACGGGGCGGGCGGGGTACGCGAAACCCCGAGCGTGAGCGAGCACGAGCTGATTTCGGATGTCGCCGGGGTCGAGCGGGTCGCGCGGATCGTCGCGGCCTCGCCGCAGGTCACGCTGTCGGGCGAGACGAACGCGCTCCACGCCTATCGCGAGCGCCTGTGCCTCCTCGTCGTCGGCACGGCGGAGGGGATCTTCGCCATCGATCTGACCGCGCTGCGTGGGCGGCCTCGGCCGCTCCGGGCCCTCGAGGCGCCGCTCACCCAGGCGCGACCGGCGCTCTGGGTCCACGGCGCCGAGTACCTGGTCGCGGCCCTCAAGCGCGACTTCCTGATCGCGCTCGACGGGATCGTGGACGCGCAGCAGGCCGCGGTCCTGCTCGGGCGCCCGCGGACCGGGTACCGCTCCCTCGTGGCCGACCTCGTCGGCGCGCCACTGGAGGCGCCGATCTCGGTGGACTGGGCGGCGCGCCCGCTCTCGGAGGAGGCGCTGCTCCACGCGGTCGAGAAGGTGCGCTACCTGCCGGCGGTCGTGACCGCGCTCGAAGCCGAGATCCGCGCGGCGGACCTCGAGGACGAGCTGCGCGTGGCCGGCCGCGAGGTGGGGTGGACGCCGCCCGAGATCGGCCGCTTCGATCCGGCCGGCTTCCTCAAGCTCAAGGGGGCGAGCCGCCTCCCGGCGGCCGGTCGGCGGGTGCTGCGGGCGCTCTGGAGCTGGCGCGACACCAAGGCGCGGACGCTCGACGTCCCGCCCGGGCGGCTGATGCCCAACGAGCGGCTGGTCGAGCTGGCCAAGCACCCGGAGGAGCTCGGCATGCGGCTGCGCGGCGAGCGCTTCCACAGCCGGCTGGTCTGGGGCGACGTCGACGAGCTGATCGACGCCGTGGTCCGCGCGCTGACCGATCGTGCGCCGCTGCCCGAGCGCCGCGAGACCGCGCCCCCGGCCCCCGGTACGCGGGAGCGCGGGCAGCGCCTGAAAGCGTGGCGTGCGGAGGAGGCGGCCCGCCGCGGCGTCGGGCTCCAGGCGATCCTCCCGGCGAAGTCGCTCCGCTACCTCGAGCTGCACGGACTGCCCGCCGACGCGGACCTCGAGACCGTGCCCGGCCTCGGTGGCCGTCGCCGCGAGCGCTACGGTGAGCGCCTGCGCGAGCTCTGCAGCCGCTGAGTCAGCGCCCGGCCGGGTCGTCGTCGGAGCCGCCGGTCTTGGCCGCCATCCGCGCCGCGCGGCGCGCTCGGATGCGCGCCAGCCGCTGCGCGGGATCCTCGTCGTCGTCGCTCGTCGGCGCCGGGATCTCCTGGCGGTCGGGCGCGGCCGAGGCGAGGCGG
>SBGO01000069.1 GCA_006226565.1 Deltaproteobacteria bacterium
CCTCGACCACACGCGGCGTACGACCCGCGGGCCTGGGCCCGCGCTCGCCAGAGCCGCTCGGCCGACCGTCGTCGGCAGCCGGCGCGTCCGTCCCCCGCGACGCCCCGGCCGATTCCTTGTTGTCGTCCGCCCGGTCGTCTCGCTTACGTGCCCCACGTTTGCGCAGTACCGGGCCGCCCGAAGAGCGATCGCTCACTTCCACCCCATTTCCTCTAGCGCCGCGCCTCGGCCGGCACGCGGCAAGGAGACGACTGTCTCCAGGAATTGCCGGCCGAGATTAGCACGTCCTGGTGGGCCACGGAAGCCTTCGCTTGGCCCCCCGAGCGCGAGTTTTGCTGGCGCCGCCGCTCGCCGACCCCCAATCCCCCTCCCCGCCCCTCCCCGTTCGGACCGCCCGGGTAGGGTTGATTGCCTGGGCCGCGTGCGCCTACTTTGACGCGTACCCTGTGACGAGGACCTATGCGCACTCCAAGCCCTCCGAACCGACCGGCCCCCGTTGCGTCCGCCGACGACCGCGTGATCGGGCCCGTCTTGTACCTCGCCGGTGGTAGCGGCGATCCCTCCGGCGGCGACGACGCCTCCGGCGGCGACGGCGGCCCGGTCGGGGGCGCCCTCGACCAGGTCCTGCCCGTGCTGCCGCTGCGCAACTCCGTGCTCTACCCCGGCGCGCTGATGCCGCTCGCCGTGGGCCGGCCGAAGACGCTCCGCCTCCTCAACGCCGTCGGGACCGGCGGCACGATCGCGGTCGTGTCGCAGCGCGAAAAGGACACCGACAACCCGCAGCCCGATGAGCTGTACTGGGTGGGCACGTCGGCGAAGATTCTCCGCGTCCACCACGAGGACGAGAATACGCTGCACGTGGTCGTGCAGGGGATCGAGCGGCTCCGCTGCACCGAGTTCGTGCAGACCGAGCCCTACATCATCGCCCGCGTCGAGCACGCGCCGGTCGAGGACGAGGACTCGGTCGAGATCCAGGCGCTCATCCGCTCCATCAAGGAGATGGCGGCCGAGATCATCGAGCTCATCCCCGAGCTCCCGAGCGGCGCCGTCGACCTCGTCAACCACATCGACTCCCCCTCGCGGCTCGCCTACATGGTGATGACGCACCTCGCGGTCCCGGTCGAGGACAAGCAGGAGGTGCTGCAGGAGGACGACGTGCGCATGGCGCTCCGCCGCGCGCTCGGGGTCCTCAACGAGCAGCTCGAGGTCTTGCGCGTCTCGCAGCGGATCAACTCCGAGGTGAAGGGCGAGATGAACAAGAACCAGCGGGAGTTCTTCCTGCGCCAGCAGCTGAAGGCGATCCGCAAGGAGCTCGGCGAGGAGGACGACGAGGAGGACTTCGTCGAGCAGCTCCGCGAGCGGCTGATGGCGGCCGGGCTCCCCGACGACGCCCAGAAGGTCGCCAACAAGGAGCTCAACCGCCTCCGCAGCATCCAGCCGAGCTCGCCGGAGTACACGGTCGCGCGGACCTACCTCGAGTGGCTCGCCGACCTGCCGTGGCAGAAGACGACCCTCGACAACCACGACATCGCGCGCGCCCGGGCGATCCTCGAGCGCGACCACGACGGCCTCGTCAAGGTCAAGCGCCGCATCCTCGAGTTCCTCGCCGTCAACTCGCTCAAGCGCGACGGCCGGAGCCCGATCCTGTGCCTCGTGGGGCCGCCGGGCGTCGGCAAGACCTCCCTCGGCAAGTCCGTCGCCGAGGCGCTCGGCCGCAAGTACCAGCGCATGAGCCTCGGCGGCGTGCGCGACGAGGCCGAGATCCGCGGCCACCGGCGCACCTACATCGGCGCCATGCCGGGCAAGTTCATCCAGTCCATGAAGCGGGCCGAGTCGAAGAACCCCGTCATCATCCTCGACGAGATCGACAAGGTGGGCCGGGACTGGCGCGGCGACCCGACCAGCGCCCTGCTCGAGGTGCTCGACCCCGAGCAGAACAACACCTTCATGGACCACTACCTCGACGTGCCCTTCGATCTCTCGAAGGTCATGTTCATCGCGACGGCCAACCAGCTCGACACCATCCCGACCCCGCTCCTCGACCGCATGGAGGTCATCGAGGTCCTCGGCTACACGCTGCTCGAGAAGCAGGCCATCGCGCGCCACCACCTCATCCCGAAGCAGCTCCACGAGCACGGCCTGACCGAGGCGCAGCTCACGATCACCGACGAGGCCCTCGACAAGATCATCGTGAACTACACGCGCGAGGCCGGGGTGCGAAACCTCGAGCGCAAGCTCGCCGGGGTGTGTCGCGGCGTCGCCGTCGGCATCGTCGAGCGCAAGTGGGCGGAGAAGGTGGTCGACGCCGACGCGGTCGCGGACTTCCTCGGCCCCGAGGTCTTCATCCCCGAGGCGGCCGAGCGGACCGAGCTCCCGGGCATCGCGACCGGGATGGCCTGGACCGCGGTCGGCGGCGACATCCTCTTCATCGAGGCGACGAAGATGCCGGGCAACGGCAAGCTCCGCCTGACCGGCAGCCTCGGCGACGTGATGAAGGAGTCGGTGGAGCTGGCGCTCTCGTACATGCGGAGCAAGGCGTCTCAGTATGGGATCGAGGACGCCGTCTTCAAGGAGACGGACCTGCACATCCACGTCCCGGCCGGCGCCATCCCCAAGGACGGCCCGAGCGCGGGCGTCACGATGTTCACGGCCCTCGCGAGCCTCCTGACCGACACCCGCGTCAAGGGCGACGTCGCGATGACCGGCGAGATCACCCTCCGCGGGATGGTGCTGCCGGTCGGCGGCATCAAGGAGAAGGTGCTCGCGGCGCACCGCTCGGGGATCCGCAACATCATCCTGCCCGAGCGGAACCGGAAGGACGTCCCCGACATCCCCGAGGAGGTCCGCGCGAGCCTCGAGCTCCACTTCGTCTCGCGGATGGACGAGGTGCTCTGGTACGCCCTCGACAAGCCGACGCCGGGGGGCGCCGGCAAGACGGTCGGGACGCCGGGGGTCGGGATCGCCTGACGCCCTCGGGCGCGACGCCCGGCGCCGAATAGCAAACGGCCCGCGTCCCTTCGGGGGGCGCGGGCCGTTCGTCGTTCAGGCGAACGCGATCAGATGCCGTAGGTCGCCACGTCCTCCAGCTCGGCCTCGATGCGGAGGAGCTGGTTGTACTTGGCGATGCGCTCCTGGCGGCAGAGCGAGCCGGTCTTGATCTGGCCGGCGTTCACGGCCACCGCGAGGTCCGCGATGGTGGTGTCCTCGGTCTCGCCGCTGCGGTGGCTGATGACCGTGTTGTAGCCGGCGCGGTGGGCCATCTGGATGCAGGCCAGCGTCTCGGTCAGGGTGCCGATCTGGTTCAGCTTGATGAGGATGGCGTTGGCGTTCTTGCCCGCGATGCCGCGGACGAGGCGCTGGGTGTTGGTGACGAAGAGGTCGTCACCGACGATCTGCACGCGCTCGCCGACCGCCGCGGTCAGGGCGGCCCAGCCGTCCCAGTCGTCCTCGGCGAGGCCGTCCTCGATGCTGAAGATCGGGAAGCGCTCGACCAGGTCGGCCAGGTAGGAGACCATCTCGCCGGAGCTGAAGGTGCGGCCCTCGCCCTTGAGCTGGTAGGTGCCCGACGCCTTGTCGTAGAACTCGCTCGCGGCCACGTCGAGCGCCAGGACCACGTCCTTGCCCGGGGTGTAGCCGGCGTCGCTGATGGCGCCGAGGAGGTAGCCGAGGGCGTCCTCGTTCTTGCCGAGGTCGGGGGCGAAGCCGCCCTCGTCGCCGACGCCCGTCGCCTTGCCGTCCTTCTTGAGGCGCTTCTTGAGGGCGTGGAAGATCTCGGCGCCCCAGCGCAGCCCCTCGCGGAAGTTGGGCGCGCCGACCGGCATGATCATGAACTCCTGGATGTCCAGGGAGTTGTCGGCGTGGCTGCCGCCGTTCATGACGTTCATCATCGGGACCGGCATGCGGGCCGCGTTGGTGCCGCCGATGTAGCGGTAGAGCGGGAGGCCGGCCGTCTGGGCGGCGGCGCGGGCGCAGGCGAGGGACGCGCCGAGGAGCGCGTTGGCGCCGAGGCGGCCCTTGTTCGGGGTGCCGTCGAGGGCGATGAGGCGCGCGTCGATGGCGGTCTGGTCGGCCGCGTCGAGCCCGACGAGGACCTCGGCGATCTCGCCGTTGACGTGCTTGACCGCGTTCAGGACACCCTTGCCGAGGTAGCGGGCGCCCTCGCCGTCGCGGAGCTCGACCGCCTCGTGCTCGCCCGTGGACGCCCCGGAGGGCACCATGGCGCGGCCGACGGCGCCGGAGGCGACGCGGACGTCCACCTCGAGGGTGGGGTTGCCGCGGGAGTCGAGGATTTCGCGCGCTTTGATGGACTCGATGATGGTGTTCATGTCGCTCGCTCCGTGCTTTGAAGCCGGTCGAAGGTCACGCCGTACTTAGTGGTTGCGCCCCTCGGGGTCAACAAGTGGTCGCGAGCTCGTGTCTCATCTCTGGGTTACGCTGAAATCCCGCGGACTCGCGCGGCCTTCGTTCTGATCGTGGCGACGCTTCGGCGCCACCGCACGCGCCTGGTCGCGATCGCGCGGACACGGCGTCGAAGGCCGCTCAGACCGTCCCGCGCACTCGTCTCAAGATGAGACACATCAAACAAGGCGGCTCTGCAGGCCGCTGAGAGGGCCTCGCTCCCCGGAGTCGTGACCACGCGCCACGGCTCGCCGGCGTGAGCGAGCACCTCAAACGCACTGCGGCCCCACCCGGGAACCGGACAGGGCCGCTACGACGCGCTCTCGCGCTGCGCTGAACGCGCCTCTCTCTACATCAACGGCGCGCAACGGCGGCCGGGAGGCGCCTGGCCCGGGCATTGCACACCGGACTTTGGCGCCGCGGCCCCATCGAGGGACGCCGGGCTCGAAGATGGTGCCACCAGGGACCACGAGTGGCTCGTCTCGGTCGCGCGGACGGCGTTCGAGACGTGCCGGAGAGCCTCGTAGGCCCTGGCGGACTGGGATCGCGTAGGTAAGCTGGGGAGGAGGGCTCGCAGAGGGTGCGTGGCGCACCCTCTGCGACGTCGTGATGAATCTGCGAACGCAGAGAATATCGGGAAGGAAAAGGAAGAGTAGGAAAAGAAAGGAATTACCACACGCACCCAGACATGTAGCAAGGCCTGTGCCAACCCTCAAACCCCTTGAATTCCGTGCCCCACACCCCAGGGCCGTCTCAACATGAGACTTCGCAGATCCAGCAGATCTGCCGGGAGACCCTTGATTCCGCTCGCCCTTCCCTGCGAGATGGTCCCAGAGCCGCTCTGTGAGCCATGATCTCATCCTGAGACAGCTCCGTTCCCTTGACACGCCGAAGCGAAACGCGATGAATTCGGGCGCGCCGAACGCTCGGCCGGCGCGGGGAGAGACATGCAGGTCGCCGTCATACAGCTCCGCTCCACCGAGGACGTCGACGCGAACGTCACCGCCGTCCGAGAGCTCGTCCTCGAGGCCGCCCGCGCGGGCGCCGACTTCGTGACGCTCCCGGAGAACGCCCTGTTCCTCCGGCACCGCCGCGAGGCCGTCGCCCCCATCGAGCCCCTCGACGGCCCGCTGGTGACCGAGATGCGCCGGCTGGCGACCGAGGCGGGGGTGTGGCTCCTGCTCGGCAGCTACCCCGAGCGCTCGCCGGTCCCGGGCCGCTACTACAATACGTCGGTGGTCATCGACGGCACGCGCGGCGCGGCCGACGCCCCCGGGCCGGTCGTGGCCGCCTACCGCAAGCTCCACCTCTTCGACGTGGACCTGCCGAGCGGCGAGAGCCAGCGCGAGTCCGACACCATCACCGCGGGCTCGGAGCTCGTGGTGACCGACGTCGCCGGCATCCCGACCGGGCTGACGATCTGCTACGACCTGCGCTTCCCGCGCCTCTACCAGGCGCTGACGGACCTGGGCGCCCGCGTCCTCACGGTCCCGGCGGCGTTCACCGAATACACCGGCAAGGACCACTGGCTGCCGCTCCTGCGCGCGCGCGCCATCGAGAACCAGGCCTGGGTCGTCGCCCCGGGACAATTCGGGCACCACGGCGGCAGCCGCCGAAGCTACGGCAAGAGCGTGGTCGTCGACCCGTGGGGCACGCCGGTCTGCGTCGCCTCCGACGGCGTCGGCTTCGCGACCGCGCGCATCGATCTCCGCTACCAGGACCAGGTGCGGGCCGCCATCCCGTGCCTGAAACACCGCCACCCCGCCGTCGACTGACGACACCCCCTGCGAGGCCACCATGCGACTGCTCCGCCCCATCCTGCTGTCTTCCGCGCTCAGCCTGGCGACCGCCGCCGGCGCGCTGAGCGGCTGCTCCAAGCCCGAGCCGGACGTCGTCATCGTCCACGAGGGCGACGAGGACGTGAAGGAGGTCCGCCACCTCATGACCGAGGAGGAGGGCATCGAGCAGCGTCAGCAGGAGCGGATGAAGGAGCCCGAGCTCGACGCCGAGTCGCCGCGCGAGCAGCTCCAGCTCGTCTGGGGGCGCGGCGAGAAGCTCCTCCGCAGCATCCAGCACGAGCGCTTCGACATCTTCCAGCAGATGCGGAACATGAAGCTGGAGGAGAAGGACGACAAGAAGGAGGTCGAGGCGCTGGTGGAGCTCATGTCGGAGTGGACCGTCGGGCGCGAGGCCGCCGAGATGGAGACCGCCGCCGACCGGCTCTGCAAGCTCATCGAGGCGGTCCGACCGCGCGCCGAGGCGATGATGGGCAAGGCGACCGAGGAGCTGACCAAGATCCAGGCCGTGACCGACGAGCTCGACAAGAAGGTCGCCGAGGGCGGCACGGTCTACCAGAAGCAGTGGGACAAGCTCGACAAGGAGCGCGCGCGCTGGTCGGCGCCGCTCCAGGCCGGGCGCTTCGCCTTCCTCGCGATCAAGTCGATGTTCGACGAGGCCCACGTGCTCGCCGATCTCGGCGCCCGCCGCTCGCAGAAGGCGCTGACCGCGTGCCTGTCCGCCTACAAGGACAAGCCGCTCCCGCTCGATCTCGCGCAGCAGCAGCTCGAGAAGGTCCTCGAGCGCGCTCAGTACTACCGCTGAGATCTGACCCGTGAGCTCCCCGGCCGCCTCCCGCGGTGGCGGCCGGGGCGACGCGCGCCGTCAGCGGCGCGCGAGCAGGTAGATGACCACGAGCAGCAGCGCGATGCCGATGACCCAGGTGAAGACCTGGCTGAAGGACGCGGGCTGCTTGCCCTTCTTGCCGTTGGTCCCGGCGACGCGCTTGAACCCCGAGCGCATGTTGCTGAGGGTGCCGCCGCTGCTCTTCGTCGGTTGCTTCTTCTTCGCCGATGCCATGGGCTCCGTCACCTCGTCCGGTCGCTGCCCCACGCGCCGCGCCACGTTCGCACGCCTCATCGTGGCGCCCGTCTTGCTGTAGCAGCGCCCTCCGAGGTGGTCAACACCCCGTGAGGGGCTCCCTCTCGAACCCGACGATGACGCACCGCACCAGACTCGCGGCATTATGACGCGCCGTGTCACTCTCCGCATGACTCACCGCGTCAAATCTTTAAAAACAAGACAGTACGGCTCATCATGACGCAATGACTCGGGTCCATGCCGCGCCCGTGGCGCTCTCTCACACGCGGCGCACACGCGCCGACGCGGCACAAATCAACCACCCGCCGTATTCTAAGGGGCGGTCAGACCGGGCCATTTGGCGTCCCCGACCCGATCCTGATCGCGATCCGGCCCCGCGGGTCGGCGTGACGACGTCTCGACCGCCTCCGTCCGGAGGGGCCCCCGACGCGCAGCGCGGTGCGCCGGATCGCAATCGCGCGCTGACACGCCTCGCACAGCGCTCGACCTGGCCGCGGCCCGCGTCCGCGCGGGCGCCCCACGACCGGCGCAGAGCCGCGCCCACAGCCGAGCCGCGCCCTGCCCGGGTGTATTCCATGCGTGAGATCAAGAACACCGGAACGCGCCCCCGGCCCGCGCGCCCCGAGGAAGCGCTAGTGGCGCTCGCATTGGCACGGAATCAGTCGCGAAATTGCGTTCGCTTGCCGGGAGCGGGGCTCGAACCCGCACGACCCATCGGCCGGGGGATTTTAAGTCCCCTGCGTCTACCCGTTCCGCCATCCCGGCGTGACATTGTCAACCCGTAGAAACGGCAACGCCCCGGCGGAACCGCCAGGGCGTCGTTGTTCGCCGCACGTCGAGGGGACGTCAGCTGCTCGCGAACTCGAGGCGCACCTTCAGGCCCGCGGAGCACTTGAAGCAGGGAGAGTGCCGGATGTTCAACGAGTTGGCGTTGACGTAGTCGTCGATGCACTCGGAGATTCGGACTTCGCGGTTGAGGAACTTACAAAAGAAGCAGTCCGCTGCCTTCTTCGTTTTCGCGACGCGCAATTGGCCCATCAGGCGTTTCCCTCTCTTCCGGGTGACGGTACACAAGTCCCGGCCTGTCCGTGCGGTGCGGGTTCGCACGAAGCCTTGGCGGATTGATGTGGGCTACCTCGGGGGCAACCGCTCTTCAGCCGGTTCGCGACCGAGTTATCCATGGGGCTAGGGGGGTGTCAAGCATGAAATGGTGTCATTAGTCCCCAGGAAAATGTTGACAACTCGGGGTCACGACTGAGAAATCTCGGTGCAACATGGGAGGGTTCTACCCTGACCCAGCGCGCGGGTCGGGAATTCGGCCCAGGAAGGTAGCCGTTGGTCGCCATGAGCCCACCGTGGGCGCCCGCGAGCGCCGCTAGTAACCAACCGAGGAGTCACGCCATGAGTCGATTCGAGGTCGGGCGCGGCGCGATTGTCCTCGCTGCGCTGCTCCTCGTATTCGGAGTGACCGCGAGCGGAAGCGCGCGCGCCGGCGACGGCGCCGACGGCGCGCCGAAGATGACGGAGGCCGGAGCGAAGGCCCTGCTCGCGCGGCCCGCGGGCAGCGTCAGCCTCGGCACGACCGGCTCGGGCCAGCTCCTCCACGCGGCCCAGCTCCCGGTCAAAGGCAAGGGCTACGCGGTCTTCTCCGGCTTCCGCCAGCGCAAGACCAACTTCGGGACGAGCGAGCTCGTCGACCTGCTCGAGCGGGTGACCGAGCGCGTCACGAAGCGCTTCCCCGGCTCACGCCTCGGGATCGGCAACTGCGGCTTCGCCAGCGGCGGCAAGATTCCGTGGAGCGTCTCGCACCAGTCGGGGCGCGACTGCGACCTCGGGATGTACGCCACCGACCGCGCGGGGCACCCGGTCGAGATGGTCGAGTTCGTCACGTACGGCTCGGACGGCGAGGCGCGCGGCGGCCGCTACGTCTTCGACGTGGAGCGCAACCTCGAGCTGGTCACGGCGCTCGTCACCGACGAGGTCCCCGTTCAGTACATCTTCGTCGCGGAGTGGCTGAAGACGAAGCTCCTCGACGAGGCGCGGCGCAAGGGCCTGCCGGCCGACACCGTGGCCCGGCTCGAGGCGGTCCTCCACCAGCCGAGCGACTCCAACCCGCACGCCAACCACTATCACGTCCGCCTCTTCTGCAGCGTCGAGGACCGCCTCCAGGGGTGCCGCAACTGGGGCCCCGAGCGGGCGTGGGTGGACCTCGGCGACGACGCCTGGCGGGAGCGCGTCGCGGCGCTCGCGCGGGTGGTCGAGGAGGTCGCGTCCCCGCGGCTCCGGCGCGAGGCCATCGACAGGCTCGGCGAGATCCGGGGCGTCCCCGCGCTCCCGACGCTCCTGACCGCCCTCGAGGACCCACGGGACGACGTCCGCTCGGCGGCGCTGCGCGCTATCCGCGCCCTGCAGGATCCGACGACGATCGAGGGCCTGCTCGGCGCCGTCGCGAAGGCGCGCGACGCCCGCTGGGCGAGCCGGCTCTTCGACGCCGTGGCCGCGACGCACGCGCCAGAGACCGTGCCGATCGCGCTCCGCGCGGCCGCCCACCCCGAGGCGCTGCTGCACCCCGACGCGGTGAAGGAGGGAGCGCCGAAGCTCCTGCTCACGGCGTGCGCGGTGCTCGAGCGCCTCGGCAAGAAGGACGCGGTGCCGCCGCTGCTCGATCTGCTGGAGTCCCCGGACAAGAAGGTCCGCAAGGCCGCTCACGAGGCGCTCCTGCGGGTGACCAACCAGAAGATCTCGGGGCGGGGGCTCGAGTCGTCCAGCGCGCGGCGGCGCGCCCAGGTCGTGAACGCCTGGCGCTCCTTCTATGAGAAGGAGAAGGACGAGACCTGGCTCCAGTGGCTGCGGCTCGGCTTCGAGGCGCGCGGCATGCGGTTCCGCGGCAAGATGCAGAGCCCGGGGGGCGTGGAGAAGCTCATCGACCTCGTGACGAACCGCGACGACATCGCCAGCGACAACGCCGTGCGCGCCTTGTCCGAGATCACCGGCCACGACGTCGATCCGGCTTGGCGCAACAAGCGCAACAACCAGCGCCACTGGCGCTCGTGGTGGTCCGACAACGGCGCCACCGTGGCCTTCCCGTGAGCGAGCGCGTCGCCCTCGTCACCGGGTTCGGCCCCTTCCTCGACGTCTCCGCGAACCCCTCGGAGCGCGTCGTGCGCCGCCTGGAAGGCCGCTGGGTCGCCGGCGCCCGGGTGCGCGGCGCCGTCCTGCCGGTCGCCTACCACGACGGCCCGGCCGCGCTCGACGCCGCCATCGCGGCCCATCGTCCCGCGTGCGTCATCGCCCTCGGCGCCGGCCGCGGAGACGCCATCGCCCTCGAGACGCGCGCGCAGAACCGGGCGCGCTCGGAGCACCCCGACGCCGCCGGCGTGGTCTTGTCGGAATACACCCTCGAGGCCGACGGCCCGGACGAGCGCCGTTGTGGGCTCCCGCTCGCGGAGTGGGCGCAGAGTTTGGCCGCCGAAGGTACGCCGGTCGTTGCCTCCGACGACGCGGGCGGATATGTGTGCAACGCAACATACCTGGCGCTCCTCCGACACGAGGAGCTGAGGAGTCGGTCCTTGTTCGTGCACCTCCCGCGGCGACTCGACGACGCGGCCATCGACGCGGCCGAGCGCGTGGTCCTCGCCCTGCTGACCCGCCTCCTCGGCCCCGCGGAGAAGCCATGACCGCGCCGCCGACCTACCTCGTCGAGGCGGACCGCGACCTCGCCCACGGCGTCCACCTCCTCGCCCTCGCCGGCGCCTCCCACGCGGTGACGCCGGGCTACGCGCGCCTCGACGCGAGGCTCCGCGCGACGCTCCGCACGAGCGCGCCGAAGCTCGACGCCGACGCGCTCCCGACGCTCGACGCGCTTCTGGCGGGCGCCCCGACGCCGGACCTCGACCGGCCATGGTTCCAGCGCCGCTGGGCCGATGCCGGCGAGGAGC
>SBGO01000560.1 GCA_006226565.1 Deltaproteobacteria bacterium
GCCAGCTGGCCTGCGCTCGTCCCGAGCGCGGTTCGGCCCCTCGCGTCGGCTAGAGGTCGTCGTCCCCCTGGCCTCGGCGGTAGCGCTCGCCGAGGAGGCGCATCTGGGCGTCGACCGCGTCCACGCCGCCGTCCCGGTAGATGCGCAGGAAGCGGCTGCGCCAGGTCCGGACGAGGCTCACCCCGTCGAGGGTCACGTCGAACACGCGCCACTCGCCCTGGTCGTGGCCGAGCTCGACGTCGACCACCCGCGGCTGGCCCCCGTTCGGCCCGCTGAGGGCGACGCGGACGGTGGCGGTGTGGCACGAGACGACGCTGCGCAGGATCTCGATGAGGTGCTGGTGGGGCCCCTCGAAGCCGCGCAGGTAGCGGTTTCGGAGCATGTGATCGAGCGCGTCGCGCCACTCGTCCCGCTGCTCGGGGCTCGCCACGCGCCAGATGTCGCGCAGCACATGGCGGCAGAAGGCGTCCACGTCGACGAGCCGCCGCAGCAGGGCGTCGATGCGGCGATGGAGGAGCGTCTCGCCGGTCGGCCCGGGGATCCGCGTGCGATAGACCCGCGCGAGATCGGCGTAGGCGTCGGTGACCGCCCGGCTCGCCGAGTCGTGGTCGAGCACGCACGGCGACGCGTCGCTGGGCGCGGCGTCGAGGACGGCCACGGGCTGCGGATCGGGCGCCGCGGCCATCGTGACGGCGGCCAGCCCGACGAGCAGCGTCAAGCGGGAGATCACGGCTGGCCGGGGGAGCTTCATTCTGGCGAAAGGCTATGCACTGGATCGGTCGAACTCAAACGGGCGGGCGACGACGCTGCTGGCCCGCCCCACCACACTGAAACACGTTTCGCACGGGGACGCATCCATCGGGGATGTAACTCATTGTCGCACGGGCGTCGGCGCGTGCGCTTCGCGCCCCCATCGGCGTGACCGATTTGGCGCGGGCCGTGGTATACGAGAGACGTGGAGCGACACGCACTGACGCCTCTCGAGGCCAGGGCCCAAGCGCCGTCCGAGGCCCCCGCCACGGCCGCCGGCGACGACACCGCGCCCTCCGATCCGTCCGCCGACCGCCCGGTCGAGGAGGCCCTGGTCGCGCATGCCCGCGAGCGCCGCCTGGCGCGCCCGCCGCAGCGCCGGTCGGACCTCGACGACAAGCGGGTCCTGAACACGAGCGGGATGCTCGAGCGGCGCAACCTCCTCACGCGGATGCTGTCGCACCTCGCGTTCCGCAAGGTCGGCTTCGACGAGCGCCACGTGCGCACGATCCGCGACCAGGCCCGCGACGCGGACCTGGTCTACGTGATGAACCATCACAGCCTGCTCGACTACCTCTACTTCAACTACGTGTTCCTGCGGGTCGGGCTGCCGCTGGTCTACTTCACCAACAAGATCTCGATGGTGCCCTTCCGCCCGCTGCTGCGGATGGCGGTCTACGGGCTCCGGCGGCTCTTCCGCTACTACAAGCACCGCCTCGAGCCGACCGAGCGCCTCGCCTACGGGCTCGAGCGCGGCCGGCCGGCGCTGATCTTCCTGAAGACGCGCACGCTCTGGCCGTGGGTGCCGGAGAAGCTCGACAACACCTTCCTCGAGACGGTCCTCGAGGCGCAGCGCGAGCGCATCGCCGCCGCGGGGCCGGACGAGCGCCCGCGCCCGATCCACGTCATCCCGCAGCTCCTCGTCTGGACCCTCAACCCGGACCGCTACCGGAAGTCCTTCTGGACCACGGTGTTCGGCAACCCCGAGGCGCCCGGCCGGGTCCGCAAGGTCATCAACTTCCTCCTCAACCGCCGCCGGGCCTTCGTCCAGGTCGGAAAGCCCATCGATCTCGTCGAGTTCCTGGCGACCCAGCGCGACGACGCGACGCTCCCCGAGCTCGCGCGGGCGCTGCGCTTCACCATCCACCAGGGGCTCTCGATCGAGGAGCGCGTCATCCGCGGCCCCGTGCTCAAGCGCTCCAAGCGCATCCGCGAGGAGATCCTCGACAGCCCGCGGGTGAAGGGGGCCATCAGCGCGGTCGCGCGCGAGTCCGGCGCCAGCGAGAAGGCGCTGACCAAGGAGATCGGCGGCTACCTGAAGGAGATGGCGGCCGACTTCTCGATGAAATACGTCGAGTTCATGTGCATGTCGATGACCGTCATCTTCGCGCGCCTCTACAGCGAGCTGGTCATCGACAAGGAGGGGCTCGAGAAGGTGCGCGAGGCCGGGCGGAAGGCGCCGCTCATCCTGCTCCCGTGCCACCGGAGCCACGTCGACTACCTCGTCATCAGCTACATGTTCTACGCGAACGGGCTCATCTCGCCGCACATCGCCGCCGGCAAGAACCTGAACTTCTTCCCCATCGGCCGAATCTTCCGGCGCTCGGGGGCCTTCTTCCTGCGCCGCTCGTTCAAGAACAACCCGCACTACGCCCTCGCCTTCCGCGAGTACCTGCGCAAGCTCGTGAAGGAGGGCTACTGGATCGAGTTCTTCATCGAGGGCGGGCGGTCGCGCACCGGCAAGATGCTGCCGCCGAAGTTCGGGATGCTGAAGATCATCGTCGACGCCATCCGCGACGGCGCCGCGAAGGACGTCTACCTCGTCCCCATCTACGTCGGCTACGAGCAGGTCATCGAGGAGGGCGCGTTCACGCGCGAGCTCCGCGGCGGGGCGAAGAAGAAGGAGAACATCACGGCGCTCCTGAACGCGACCCAGGTGCTGTGGTCGAAGTACGGCCGGCTCTACGTGAACTTCGCCGACCCCATCAGCTGCCGTGAGGCCCTCGACCGGGTCGGGCTCGCCGACGACGACCCGAGCCCGAAGGCGTCGGACGCCTTCCTCCACACCCTCGGCTACCGCGTCTCCCACGGCATCAACAGCGTCGCGATGGTGACGCCGTCGTCGCTGGTGGCCTCGGCGCTGCTGTTCCACGCCAAGCGCGGCGCGGCGTTCTCGACCATCCTGCGGCGCGTCGGCTTCCTCCTCGAGATCGCGCACATGAAGGGGGCGCGGCTCTCGAAGACCCTCGAGCACGCGCTCAAGATCCACCGCCAGGACATCGTGGCCGCCAAGGAAGAGCTCGCCGCGTCCGGGCTCGCCGACCAGCTCCTCGCCCTCGGCGAGCAGAGCCCGGTCGCGCGCGCGCGCGGCGAGGCGGTCCAGGACGCCATCGCCGAGGCGCTCGGCAACTGGCAGAAGAACAAGATCCTCGCGAGCCACGTCTTCGGCGAGGACGACGTGGTCTGGGCCGTCGACCCGGCCCACCGCATCAACCTCGACTTCTACAAGAACAACATCGTCCACCTGCTCGTGCCCGAGGCCATCATGGCGACGGCGGTGCGGTCGACGATGGAGATGGGCTCGACGACGGTCCTGCGGGTGATGGAGGGCGCGGCGTTCTTGAGCCGGACCTTCCAGTACGAGTTCGTCTTCGACCCCGACCGCGGCTTCGCCCGGGCCTTCCGCGAGACGCTCCAGGGCTTCGAGGACGGCGGCCTCATCCGCCGCACCCCGGGCGAGGACTTCAGCGACGTCCGCATCGCCATCACCGAGCGGGGTGCCGAGACGATGGCGCTCTTCCACCGCGTGCTGCTGCCGTGGATCGAGGCCTACTGGCTCCTCGCGACGGCGCTCGACCGCCAGGGGCACGAGCCGGTCTCCCAGGCGGCGCTGGTGAAGGAAGCGCAGACCGTCGGCGAGCGCCGCTACCAGGTCGGCGACATCACCTGCACCGAGGCGTCGAGCTCGGTCACCTTCTCGCACGCCCTCGACGCCTACGAGGGGTTCGGCTTCCTCGAGCGGACGCGCAAGGGGCGCGAGAAGCTCATCACGTGCGCCGAGGCCGAGGACGGCGAGGGCCCCTTCGCCGAGCTCGCCGAGCGCCTGCGCACCTACTTCGCGTGAAGCCCGGTAGTGATCCGGGGCCACCGCGTCCAGGGCGCGAGCCGGGTGACGTCCTCCGTGGCCTCCGTGCCCTCTGTGGTGAGAGACGGCTTCCATCTCCACGGCCTACCGCGAAGCGAACGGCATGGGGCCGAACGACATCCTCGCTGAGGACGGGCGCTACCCGCGGGCCAGCGCGTGCGCGAGCCGGCTGAAGCCCTCGTCGAGCCCGACGGCCGGCGCGTAGTCGAGCCCCTCGCGCGCGGCGGTGATGTCGTAGGTGCTCTTGCGCATCAGGTAGCGGATGGACTGCCGCGTGAAGGGCACCGTGCGGCCGGTCAGGCGGCCGAAGCGCTCGAGGAGGACGCCGGCCCCGACGCCGACGAACCCCGGCAGCCCCGCCCGCGGCGGCTTGAGCCCGGCCGCCGCGGCGAGCCGCGTCAGGTACGCCTTGAGCGTCGTGTCGTCGACCCCGTCGGTGAGCTGGAAGACGCGGCCCACGGCGCCGTCGTGGGTGCAGGCGAGCAGCAGCCCGTCGACGAGGTTGTCGATCCAGGTGTGGGCGATGAGGCCGTCTCCCCCGCCCACGAGGACGGGGACGCTGCGCCGGAGGAGCCCCAGCGGCCGCTCGACCCACGGCTCGCAGCCCGGGCCGTAGACGTCCCCGGGGCGCACGACCACCGCCGGCAGCGCGTTCCGCTCCATCGCCTGGCGCACGAGCGCCTCGGCGGCGGCCTTGGTGTCGAAGTACGGCTCGCCGGTGTCGAAGACCAGCGGCGAGTCCGGCCCGGCGCCCTGTCCGGGGTCGAGCCCCAGCGCCGCGATGCTCGAGACGTGGACGAAGCGCTGCACGTCGCAGGCGGCCGCCGCGTCGAGCACGTTCTCGGTGCCGACGACGTTGACCTGCTGCGCGCGGCTCTGCGGGAGGCCCACGTCGACGAGCGCCGCCGTGTGGACCACCATCCGCGGCCGGAGCCGGCCGAAGACGTCCATGACCTCGGCGCCGTCGGTCACGTCGAGGTGCACCGTGGGCGCCGCCCCGGCGACCACGTCGGTCCCCTGGACGGCGAGCCCCTCGGCCTCGAGGCGCGCCACCAGCGCGCGCCCGACGAAGCCGGCCGCGCCGGTGACGAGCACGTCGACCGGGCCCGCGGGCGTCCGCGCGCGCAGCTCGCCAGACGCGGACCCGGTCATCGCCGGCTCACTCTGGCGCCAGCTCCTGCTTGATGATGACGAACTCGACGCGCCGGTTGACCTCGCGGCCCTCGGCGGTGCCGTTGTCGGCGATCGGCACGGTCTCGCCGTAGCCCTTCGACGTCAGGCGCCCCGGCGAGATGCCGAGCTTGACGAGGTGGGTGTAGACGGCGCGGGCGCGGGCGTCCGACAGCTTCAGGTTGTACTGGTCGCTGCCGTTCGAGTCGGTGTGGCCCTGGATCTCGACCAGCTTGATGTAGTCGTTGGCCTTCAGCACGCCGGCGATCTCGCTCAGGAGCGGGAAGCTCTGCGCCTTGATGGTCGCCTTGCCGGTGGCGAAGAAGATCTTCTCGGTGATGACGATCTTCTCGCGGGTCACGCAGACGCGGCCGGCCTCGGGGCACCCGTCCTCGTCCTGGCAGCCGTCGAAGTCCTCGGGCTGGTCGGGGCACTTGTCCACGGCGTCGAGGATGCCGTCCTTGTCGTTGTCGGGGTCCGGGCAGCCGTCGGCGTCCTGGTAGCCGTCCTTGTCCTCGGCGTCGAGGGGGCAGCGGTCGTTGACGTCGAGCAGGCCGTCCTTGTCGTTGTCGGGGTCGGGGCAGCCGTCGGTGTCCTCGAAGCCGTCGATGTCCTCGGGCTGGGTCGGGCAGGTGTCCTTGTCGTCCGGGATGCCGTCCTTGTCGCCGTCGCCGTCGGGGCAGCCGTCGTCGTCGCGGTCGCCGTCGACGTCCTCGGCCTGGTCGGGGCACTTGTCGTCCTTGTCGAGGATGCCGTCCTTGTCGTTGTCGATGTCGGGGCAGCCGTCCTTGTCCTCGAAGCCGTCCTTGTCCTCGGGCTGCTTCGGGCACTGGTCGAAGTCGTCGCCGATGCCGTCGCCGTCCATGTCGCCGTCGGGGCAGCCGTCGTCGTCGCGGTCGCCGTCCTTGTCCTCGGGCTCGTTCGGGCACTTGTCGGCGGGGTCGAGGATGCCGTCCTGGTCGTTGTCGACGTCGGGGCAGCCGTCGGCGTCCTGGAAGTCGTCCTTGTCCTCGGGGTCGCGCGGGCACTGGTCGACGTCGTCGTTGATGCCGTCGCCGTCGGTGTCGACGATCTTGTGCACCACCGGCATCGGCAGGTACTGGCCCGGCTGGTAGCCGATGCTCAGGTACGCGCGCCAGTCGGGGTCGCCGTAGCCGTGGAGCGCGCCGAAGCTGGCGCCGCCGCCCACCGCGAAGCCGCTGCGGTGCTTCCAGTGGAGGCCCCAGGTGAACTCGAGCTGGGTGTTCTGCTTCTCGAAGAAGCGGCGGAGCCGCGACTGGAAGCGCCCCTCGAGGATCATCCGGAAGTCGGGCGAGCCGAGGAAGATGGCGAGGCCCGTCGAGAACCCGGCCTCGGGGCCGATGGCGAGGTTCGGATCGAGGTCGACGTTGGAGTTGTCGGGCGTGAAGGTCGACATCCGGCTCAGGACGAAGAGGTTCGTCATGATGTGGAAGTGCCGGGCCACCGCGTCGAGGAGGATCTTGGGCATGATGACCGCCCCCTCCTCGCGCCCGTAGCCGCCCTTCGAGCCGCTCGGGACCATCACGTCGATGGCGAGGCCGATGCCGGGGCCGAGGCGCCACGGCTTGATGGCCGTGCCCTTGAGCGACAGCCGGATGTCCCCGAGGCCGGCGGCCGACACGTCGGAGCCGTCGAGGAAGGTCCCGGTGGCGCCGAAGTTGACCGGCACGTCGAAGCCGAAGGACAGGTGGTCGAGGAGCCCGATGGAGGCCACCACGTCGGCGGTGCCGAAGCCCTCGACGATGTCCTCGCCGTTTCGGCCCTGAAGGAAGCCCTGCCCGTAGTTGACCATCAGGAAGGCGTTGATGGTCATCTCGTGGCTCACCCGCGCCGACTCGACCGAGAAGGTCGAGAGCGAGTGGATGGCCGGGCGGAACTTCTGGAGCGACCACTCCTTGTACTCCGCCGCGGACGCCGGGGCGGCGGCGAGGGTCACGAGGGCGAGGGCGAGGCCGGTTGCGGAAGCGAGCGATGCGAGACGTTTCATCGTTCTGGACCTGCTGTGCGTGGGCTGCACGGGCTGCGCGGGGCAGCGCTCGAGGCGACGGGGCCGCTCAGATCAGTCGAACTGGTAGGCGATGCCGATGTTGATGCCGCCGTACATCGTGTCGCGGGTCTTGAGCTCGAGGGTGTTGGGGTGGTTGTCGTAGGTGACCGCACCGCCCTCGTCCGGGAGCCGCTCCTCGCACACGAGGCCCGTCGCGTCACACCCGAGGGTGGCGACGCGGTCCCGGTACTTCGTCCCCTGGCTGAAGTTGTAGCTCCAGTGGATGTCGATCGGGATGAGGAAGTCCCCGGCCTGGATCTCGATGCCGAAGTTGACGCGGAGGTACACGCTGTTCTGCAGGTCGGCGCGCAGGGACCGGAGCGCCGAGCGCGGCGGCGGCGGGTCGAGGGTGCCGCCGAGGTTCAGGTCGTCGCCGGTCGCCCGGACGCCGTCGGTCGTGACCTCGGTGACCTTGAACTTGGCGCGGCTCCACTCGCCGAAGGCGAACTCGGGGCCGACGCCGAGGGAGATGCGCGTGTTGCCGCTCGGCACCACGGCCTTGACGAGGATGGGCACGTGGACGGCGGTCCACTGGAGCTCCTCCTCGCTCTTGGCCTCGACCTGGTGGGTCACGCTGCCGTTGACGGTCTCGAAGTAGTTCCAGTCGGTCTTCTCCAGCAGGGTGTGCTGGGTGAAGTACGCGCCGACCTCGAGCCCGAGGTAGTCGTAGAAGATCCCCTCCATGAAGAACCCGGCGGTCATGGTCCAGCCGCCGCGGGTCTCGTTGAAGATGGGGATGTCGAACGTCGGATCCGTGCCGGAGACGTTGCGGAGCACCGTGTCGTTCGGCTCGTCCCAGAGCGTGCCGCCGCCGCCGGCCTTGAAGCCCATGATGAAGCGCGCCGGGGTCTCGAGCGAGAGCACGTCGAGGTCCTCGTCGCCCGAGAGGGGCGTCGGAGCGCCGAGTGCAGGACCGGAGAGTGCGAGGAGGCAGGTCAGACTGAGGAGCTGCCCGGCCAGGCGTGGCTTGCGCATCATGGAGACCTCCGCGAGCGCCGTTCGGTTCGGCTGACTCTTCCGTGAAGCACCGATGGTGTCAAGATGAGCCGCCGGCGCCGCACACGGCGGATTGCGTGAAATCCGGGGCGCGCGAGGACCGTTCCGGGGGGGACCGAAGGATGGTAGGGTCCGCCCGTGGCAGAAGACTCCGAAATCTCGCGCCCTCGCGTCCTCAACCGTCGCCGCGGCGGCTGGTGGGGCGTCGCGCTGCGCGGCGCGCTGGTGCTGATGGTGATGGCGGTCACGGCGGGGGGCGTGGGGGCCTTCGCGCTGTACGTCCACTTCGCGCGGGATCTGCCGCGGCTCGACGCCTTCGACGAGATGAGCGCCTCGGGCGTGACGCGCTTCGAGGCGAGCGACGGGGCGCTCGTCGGCGAGTGGTTCCAGGAGCGGCGGCTCGCCGTCACCTGGGGGCAGCTCCCCGAGCGCCTGGTGCTGGCCTTCCTCGCGGCCGAGGACGAGCGCTTCTTCGAGCACTCCGGCATCGACCTCCGGGGCGTCGCGCGCGCGATGGTCGAGAACCTCCGCTCGGGGGAGCGCCGCGAGGGCGCGAGCACCATCACCCAGCAGCTCGCGAAGACGCTGGTCGGCAACGCGCGGTCCTACGAGCGCAAGGTGCGCGAGGCCATCCTCGCCCGGCGCATGGAGGACGTGTACTCGAAGAAGCAGATCCTGACCTGGTACCTCAACGCCATCTACCTCGGCCACAACAGCTACGGGGTGCAGACGGCGGCGCAGAACTACTTCCGGAAGAACGTGTGGGAGCTGTCGCTGGCGGAGATGGCGATGGTCGCGGGGCTCGCGCAGTCGCCGAGCCGGGTGAACCCGGTCGTGAACCTGCCCGCGTCGCGGCGGCGCATGGCGCACGTGTTGAAGAACATGCGCGAGCACGGCTGGATCTCGCCCGAGGAGGAGCAGGCGGCGCTGGCCGAGGAGCTCGTCACCTACCCGCTGCGCGACACGCTCGGCGACCACGTGCCGTACTACACGGAGACCGTGCGGAAGGACGTCATGGCGCGCTACGCGACGCCCGACGGGAGCTGGCTCGACCGGGGGCTGGTGGTGTCGATGGCGGTCGACCCGGGGGCGCAGCGGGTAGCGCAGGAGGCGCTGGGGGCGGCGCTCGAGGACCTCGCGCGGCGGCAGGGCTACCCCGGGCCGCTGGCGCGCCTCGAGCGGGAGGCGTTCTTCGCGCGGAACGCGGCGCACGCCTCCCCGGCCGCCGGTGAGCGGGTGCTGGCGCGCGTCTCCGAGGTCGGCAAGAGCCAGGCGACGGTGGAGATCGCCGAGGGGCTGAGCGGCACGCTGAAGCTCGCGGACACGAAGTGGGCGGCGCCGTACACGGAGCTGCCGGTGAAGAAGGGCAAGCGGGACACGAAGGCGAGCGTGTCCTTCGGCGGGACGCTGAAGAGCATGAAGGACGCGTTCGCCGTGGGCGACGTCGTGCTCGTCGAGGTCGGCGCCAAGAAGGGCCGCGAGGTGCCGGTCGAGCTCGTGCCGGTGCCGCTGATGGAGGGCGCGCTCCTGTCGCTGCCGGTGTCCGGGAGCGGCCCGGACGTGATGGTCGGCGGCTGGGACTTCGACCGGAGCCAGGTCAACCGCGCCTTCGCGGTGCGCCAGACCGGCTCGACGATGAAGCCCATCATCTACAGCAAGGCGTACGACCTGGGGCTGCCGCCGGGGGCGCTCTTCTCCGGCGCCCCCTTCCGCGACGGCAAGTACAACCCGACCGGCGCCCGCTCGAAGGACGACATGCTGGTGTGGGACGCGCTCGCCAAGTCCGAGAACTCGGTCAGCCTGCGGGTGCTCCAGTACGTGCTCAACCACACGACCCGCGAGGACTACCAGGACTGGGGGCGCCGACTCGGGCTGTCGCGCGAGCTGACGGGGTTCACGTCCGAGGTGCTCGGCGCCGACCAGACGCCCTTCGGGATGGCGCGGGCGTTCGCGACCCTGGCGCACGGGGGCCTGGCGCCCGCGACGGCGCTGGTGCGCAAGATCGTCGACAAGGACGGCCGCGTGCTCGAGCGCCACGTCGCCCCCGGGGACCCGGACGCGCGCTTCGACGACACGCTGATCTCCCTCTGGGAGAGCGTCCTCGCGCCGCCCGAGCGGCGCATCCCGGCGACGACCGCGTGGATCACCGCGCGGAACCTCACCGAGGTGGTCGCGCGCGGCACCGGCACCCGGGCGAAGAAGCTCGGGCGCGACGCGGCCGGCAAGACCGGCACCCTGCCCTACGACGTGTGGTTCGACGGGTTCACCCGGGACCGGGTGGCGGTCGCGTGGATCGGCGCCGACCGGCGCGAGCGCCCCCTCGGCAAGAGCGAGAAGGTCAACAAGGTCTACGGCGGCGACACGGCGCTCCCGGCGTGGCTCGCGTTCATGCAGGCGGCCGAAGGCGACCGGCCGAAGCGCAGCGTGGGCGGCGACCCGCCCGCGGACGTGGTCGAGGTCATGGTGGATCCGACGACCGGCCTGGTGGTGGACGCGAAGGGGCGCACGATCCCCCATCGCCGCGGGACCGAGCCGACGGAGCGGGCGCTCGAGCCGAACGACCCGGCGAACATCGGGAGCCTCGAGACGGAGTTCTGACCGCGCGTCGCTGCGCTGCGAGCGGTCGCGGGGGCCCGCGCTCGGTGCCGCCCGGCGCGGGTGGGCGCGCGCCACCCCGGCTCCGCGAACGGCGGATCGAACGTGCCAGTTGCCGCCGACCGCAGGGCGTGCCTAAATCGGCGGCCATGTTCGGCCTCGGCACCTGGGAAATCATCCTCATCCTGGTCGTGGCGCTGATCTTCATCGGCCCCGACAAGCTCCCGCAGGTGGCGCGATCCATCGGCAAGGGGATGAGACAGGTGCGCTCGGCGATGAGCCAGGTGGACCACCAGGTGCGCAAGGCGGCCGACGACTTCGTCAACGCCGACGAGCGCCCACCCGTGGCGCCGGCGCCGGCCGACGACGAGGACCATCAGATCCTGCGCGCCCCGGCGGGCTCGCCGAAGGACGCGCCGCCCGAGCCGCCGCGAAACGCGCCGCCCGAGCTCCCCGACGCGGGCGCCGAGGTGGCCGTGGGTGAG
>SBGO01000377.1 GCA_006226565.1 Deltaproteobacteria bacterium
CGGCCTGCCGCACGTCGGCGAGCCAGCGGCGGAGCAGGGTGCGCGCGCCGTCGCGGGCGTCGGCGCTGCCGGGGAGGGCGTCGAGCACCTCGCGCAGCTGCTCGCGGGCCCGGAAGAGGCGGCTCTTGACGGTGCCGGCGGGGACGCTGACGACCTGGGAGAGCTCGTCGACCGACATCTCCTCCCAATAGTAGAGCTCGAGGAGGGTCTGGAGGTCGAGGGGGATGCGCTGCAGGGCCAGGACGAGCTGGCGGTGGGCGGCCTCGCGGGAGACGACGGTGGAGATGCCCGGGCTCAGGTCCACGAGCGACTGGCTGCAGAGATCCGGGGTCCCGCGCTGGCCGTCGCGGGCCCGGCGCCGGATGTGCTCGCACAGGATGTTGCGCGCGACGCCGAAGAGGAAGGCGCGGAAGCTGGCGTCGCCGCGGTAGCGCGCGGCGCCCTCGGCGCAGGCGAGGAAGGTCTGCTGCACGAGGTCGTCGACGGCGCTGGCGGTCGCCTTGGTCGCGAAGAAGCGCTCGATGGCGCCGTAGTGGCGCTCGACGAGGCTCGCCCCGGCGTCGCGGTCGCCATCGGCCCAGCGGCGGAAGAGGTCGGAGTCGTTCTGCACGGGTGGACCGTAACACGGCGTATTCGCAAGGTGTACGGATGAAAAATGTGAGGTGGGTCAGATTTTTGTGAACCACATCGCGCCGGTCGTCACTTCACGGATCGAAAGGGAAAGAGAGAGGGGAAATCCAGCATGAGCTTCGCGTTCCTGACACCCGAGGTGCAGCAGAAGAGCCCGGCGTCGCAGTCCGGCGGCGGGTTGACCAGCGGCTGGGATGGGCTCAAGGAGCTCGCCTCTCTGGGCTACGAGGCGGCGATGAACGCCCTCGCGCCCAAGGACGGCAAGCCGGCGGCGGACAAGGGCGAGCACGAGGCGGGAAAGAAGCCCGAGGCGCAGCCGGCCGGGCCGCTGATGTTCGACGTGTCTGCGGCGCGGGCGCAGGCGCGGGACGGCATCGCGCGCGGGTGTCAGGACGTGAACCTGCTGACGGACGAGGTCTTCTTCGCCCTCTTCCCGTGGCTGCGCAACGTGAAGCTCAGCCCGGGGAGCGGTGAGGCGAAGGCGTGGATCGAGGTGCGGGACAAGGCGGCCAAGCCCGAGCTGAAGGCGGCGAAGGACGCGCCGAAGAAGCCCGAGGAGAAGGCCGAGGAGAAGCCGGCGGGAGGCGGGACGACGCCGGCGCAGGACGTCCCGGCGGAGTTCCACGGCAACGGGCAGAAGGCCGGGACGAGCGACCTCTACCTGACGCAGAACGACAACTCCTACGAGGACGGCGAGGGGAACTGGTCGAAGAACGCCGGCTCGGCCACCTGCAACATGACCGCCGTCGCGATGGCGCTGGTCAGCATCGCCGGCTCCGAGGAGGTCGCGAAGCAGGCCGTGGCCGCCTACCTCAAGAAGCGCGGGATGCGGAAGGAGGCGACGGCGAAGGCGGGCTCGAAGCGGACGTCGCTGAAGAAGATCATCGACGACCCGAGCCTGCTCGCGAAGGTGCAGCTCGAGGACCTGTGCATCGCGGCGGCGGTCGCCATCGGCGGGAGCCTGGACGCGGTCACGATGACCGGCACGATGCTGAAGATGGCGGAGAAGAGCGGCCTCGTGAAGGGCGGCAAGGCCTACGCCTCGACGGAGAAGATGAAGGATCCCGCGGTCCTGGCGCGGGCCAAGCAGCTCCTCGCCGAGGGCAAGCGCGTCATCGTCGGGACCGTCGGGCACTACGTCTACCTGACCGCGGTGCTCGACGACGGCATCCTGGTGCACGATCCGGCCGGCGCGCGCGTGCAGGTCTCGGGCTCGCCGAAGTACCTCTGGCCCGGCAAGGCGGACAGCAAGCTCGGCCACTGGGACGGCGGGCTCAAGGGGTCGCTCCTGCCGACGACGCTGCGCCGCGTGTCGCGCAACCCGCAGGTCCACGCCGCCTTCACCCAGGAGGCGGCGGCCCTCGAGCTCAAGGGGCAGGCCAAGTCGGACGCGCGCGCGGCGGTGAAGCAGGCCTTCCCGGGCACGCTCAACACCGGCGAGAACAACTTCTACGGTCTCGACGAGCTCGACACCTACAACTGCCGCATCCGCGTCATCCTCGAGCCCAACGAGGAGGGCCCGGAGAAGGCGCAGGAGGGCGGCACGCCCTGAGCCGGCGGGTCAGGGCGTCTCCGGCGCGTCCCGCTTGGCGAGGAGCTCGGCGGCGACGCCCATGAAGGCGGGCTCCCAGACGTGGGGCGCGACGGCGCTCGGGGCGTCGGCGTCGGGCCGGCGGGCGACGGCGCGGACGAAGCCGATGGTGGCGCCGGCGTCGGTGCGCAGCGCCTCCTCCATCGACGGGAAGACGCCGAGGCCCGAGGCCTCGACGGCGCGCTCGTGGTCGGCCCAGTGGCGCCACCCGTCGGCGAGCGCCTCCACCGACGCGACCTCGACCTGGCCCGCGCGCTCCCAGTGGCGGCGCCACCAGTCGGCGGAGTGGAAGACCAGGCAGTCCGGCTCCCAGAAGGTGGCGCCGTTGGCCTGCGGCTCGGTGAGGTGCGCCGGTGGTGGGCCGTCGAGCTCGTGGGTCAGGCCGGGCATCACCACGGCGAGGTGGCCGCCGGGGCGCAGGTAGCGGGTGATGTAGGAGAGGTAGAGGTCGTCGGTGCCGAAGTAGGTGTAGGCGTCGAGGGAGATGATGGCGTCGAAGAAGCCCTCGGCGAAGGGCAGGGCGTGGGCCTCGGCGTGGATCGGGGTGACGCGGTCGGCGACGCCGGCGGCGCGGGCCCGGGCCCAGTTGTCGCCGGCGGGGATCCAGAGGTCGGTCGCGTAGACGTGCACGCCGTGCTCGCGGGCGAGGTAGACGGAGCTCAGCGCGCGGCCGCAGCCGAGGTCGAGGACGCGCATCCCCGGCACGAGGTCGAGCGCCTCGCAGGCCCACTCGGTCAGCCAGAGCGCGTTCGGCCCCATCTGGTTCTCCGCCACCCAGCGCGCGTCATAGGCGCCCGAGCGCGGGAAGCGCGGGTTGGCGAAGAGGGCCTGGAGCTCCGGCTGCGGGTCGGTCATGGCGTGCCTCACGGGGTCTTCTGGGGGCCTCGCTCGCGCGTACCACGGCGCGCCCGGTCGTGCACGGCGGGGCGCCGCGCGGGCGACATCTCGCCGCAGCCGGCCGGGGGCAGCGGACGCGTTTTCGACCCCGACGCGTTGCCCTATGCTCGTCCACAGCCACCGTCCGCGGGGGAACATCGTGCGTCTCCGTCACCGGTCCTCGACCCTGTCCGCCTTCATCCTGGCGGGTGCGCTCGCCACCAGCGGCTGCCGTGGGGACGCGCCCGCCCCGTCAGCGCCGGCTCCCGAGGACGCGCAGCTGGCCGAGCCCGCGCCGCCGGCTCCCGAGACCGACACCGCGGAAGCCGCGCCCTCCGTCGACAGGCCAGGCGACGACGCAGGTCCCGCCGAGGTCCCCGACACGGCGACGGCCCAGGCCGCGCCGGCGACCGGGCTCGCGGCCCTCCGCCTCGACGCCGACGTCGTGCGCCCCGCACCCGGCGAGCCGCTCGCGGTCCCGACCCGCGCGGTCGACCTCGACGGCGTCCGCTACGATGTTGGCCAGGGGGCTCGGGTCGAGGCGTTCGTCGCCGCGCAGGGGGAGGCGGCGCTGGTCGTCTGGCGTGGCGTCGCGGAGGCCGGCTACGTGGAGCCGCCTCGCGACTACACCGACTGGGGGACCCACGTCGTCGGCGGGCGGGTCCCGACCCACAACGAGAGCCCGGGCTGGGACGCCTACCTCCCGGCCCGCCTCGAGCTCGTGCGTCTCCGCCGCGAAGGCGACGCCTGGGTCCCGGTCGGCGCCCCCGCCGCCCTCGGCTTCCGCTGGGGGAGCCGCCCGCTGGCGCCGCGGGCCAGCGTCGACCTCGTCCCCGGCCAGTGGGCCGTCGTGGGCTGGTGGACCGTCGAGTGTGGCTCGGGCACCTCCACCTGCCACCCGTACCGCGACGGTCAGGCCGTTCGCCTCACGGCCGGCGGCCTCGGCGCGCCGGTGCCGTTCCCGGGGGCCGAGCGCGTCCCCGCCTACGGCGAGGACCTCTGCCAGCTCAACACCTTCGGCTACCTCGGGAGCTTCGCGGACCTCGACGGCGACGGCGCGCTCGACCTGCGCGTCCGCGCCACGGCGTTCATGGCCGGCTGCGACGCCAACGCCGCGGACTGTCTCCTGACCGGGCGGGTGCGCCTGCCCGAGCCGGGCATCCCGCTCCACTACCTCGCGCGCGGGGACGCCTTCGAGCGCGTCGAGAAGACCGTCGCCGACCTCGTCGAGAGCGCGCTGGTCGACCCCTCGCCGGCGCTGGTCGACCAGGCGATCGCCGTCGTCGACTACGCGGCGCGGACGGACGGAAGCCCGACGCCCGCGCTCGCCGCCAAGCACCCCGCCGTCTTCGCGACCCTGTGCGCGGTCGACACGATGGAGGGACCGAAGGGCGGGCGCGCCGCCGTCCCCGCGCTGGTGGCCCGGCTGCGCGCCGCCGCCCCCCTCAGCGCGGAGCAGACGGCGGCCCTGGCGGGCCTCGAGGCGGCGCTCGCCGTCGACGGCGCCGACCCCGAGTAGCGCCGCCGACGGACGGCGAGCGGCGCTACAGGCAGGTGAAGGTCGCGGCGCTCTGCGCGGCGCCGGTGATGGTCTCGACCTCGATGGCGCCCGCGCCGCAGCCCTCCGGCACCGCCACGGTGAGCGACGTCGGCGAGTCGACGGTCCATGGGGTCGTCCTTCCGGCCACGCGGACGCCCACGAGGCGCTCGAAGCTCGAGCCCGTCACCGTGACGGTCGCCCCGGCCGCGCCCGACGTCGCCGACAGCCCGTCCACGGTCGGGGCGGGGGCGAAGGTCGTCTGGCGCAGGACGAGGGTCTGGTATCCCCCGCCGGCGACGCCGATGATCCCGGTCACGCTCGTCGGGACGTTCCGCGCCCCCTGGTCGCTCCAGCTCATCCAGGTCACGACGGAGCCGTCCGCCTTGAGCGCGACGCCGTGGCTGTCGCCGGCGGCGATGTCGACCACGTCGGTGAGACCCGCCGGCGGCAGCAGGTTGCCCCAGCCGACCACGGTGCCGTCGCTCTTGAGGGCGATGTTGAAGTAGAGGCCCGAGGCGATCTTCGAGACCCCACCGAGCCCGGCGGGGACGGTCGCCTGCCCGGCGTTGTTCAGGCCCCACGCGACGACCGTGCCGTCCGATTTCAGCGCGACGCTGTGGTAGTAGCCGCCGGTCACGGCGACGACCCCGCTGAGCCCGGCGGGCGGCGTCGCCTGGCCGTTGCTGTCGCGACCCCAGCCGACGACGGTGCCGTCCGACTTGACGGCCAGCGCGTGCCACGTGCCCGCGCCGATGGCGACGACGCCCGTGAGACCGGCCGGCGGCGTGGTCTGACCGTAGTTGTTGTAGCCCCAGCCGACGACGGTCCCGGCCGCCTCGAGCGCGAGCGACTCGTAGTAGCTCGCCACGATCGCGAGGGCGTCGAGCCCGGCGGGCGGGCTCACCTGCGCGTACTGCTCGCTCCCCCAGCCGACGACCGTGCCGTCGGACTTCAGCGCGATGGCGTGGGCGTTGCCACCGTCGGCCGCGACCACGTCGATGGCGCCGCCCGGCGAGTCGCACTGCCCGTACGAGTCCGACCCCCAACCGACGATGGTGCCGTCCGCCTTGAGGGCGTTCACGTGGTCGGGTGAGCCCGACACGGCGATCACCCCGGAGACCGAGCCGGGGACGGTGGTCTGCCCCTGCCCGCCGTATCCCCAGGCGACGACGGTGCCGTCGGCCTTGACCGCGAGGGCGTACTCCTGGGCGTCGATGGCGACGACCCCCGAGAGCCCCGTGGGGACGCTCGTGTTGCCGTTGTCGTCCATGCCCCACGCGACGACCGTTCCATCCGCCTTCAAGGCGAGCGCATAGTCGCGGCCACACGCGATGCCGACGAAGTCCGACCCTGTCGGCAAGCTGCTGGCGACCTCGGACCAGGGGGAGCCCCACGCGACGAGGGTCCCGTCCGACTTCAGCGCCAACGCGTCGTACTCGCCAGCCGAGACCGCGACGACGCCGGTGAGCCCGGCGGGAACGTCGGTCTGGCCCACGCTGTTGTTGCCCCACGCGACCACCGTCCCGTCGCCCTTCAGGGCGAGCGCGTACTCGCGGCCCGCGGAGATCGCGACGACGCCCGAGAGGCCCGCGGGGACGTCGGTCTCTCCGCTGTAGTTGCTCCCCCAGGCGACGACGGTGCCGTCCGGGCGTAGCGCCAGCGCGAAGGCTCCACCAGCGTCCACCGCGACCGCGGTGAGCCCGTCGGGGACCCCACCCACGCCGCTGCTGAGGCCGCCCCAGGCGATGACGGTGCCGTCGCCCTTGAGCGCGACGGTGATGCTCTCGCCGGCGCTGACGCTCACGTAGCCCGCGCGGAGATCCGCGCCGCTCCGCACCCCGCCGAAGCCGAGCACCTCGGTGCCCACGCAGCTGAAGCCGCCCTCGGTGTTGACGCAGGTGGGGTTCACGCCGCCGCAGTCGTCGGTCCCCAGGGCGCACTCGTCGACGTCCACGCAGCTCTCGCCGACGAGGCCGTAGCCTGCGGGGCAGGCGGCAGCCTTGGTCAGCTCGCCGGTCGCGCGATCGAGCTGGTTGTCGAGGGTGACGGGGTCCTGACCCCACGTGAACTGGTTGGGGGCGGAGATGTAGCCGACGTAGGTCGTCGCGACCTCGGTCCCGGCGTTGACCGCGTGGGCTCCGCAGACCCGCCCCGCCGCGTTCGTGAGCGGGACGTTCCAGTCGATGACCGGGTAGACCTCGCCCTCGGGGAGGGCGAACCCGCTGGCGAGGACGGCCAGCGGCGTATCCGAGGCCGTCGCACGCGTGACGAGCGTGCAGTCGCCGGCGTCGGCGAAGACCGCGTCGTTCAGGCCAAAGGCGATGTTCCAGTAGGCCTTGTCGGCGAGCTGCTCCTCGCCCGCGAAGACCGTGGCGCCGAAGAGGTAGCCGCCGTCGTCGTGGGTGGTGCTCGCCGCGAGGTCGAATCCTCGCTCGCGAGCTGCTCGAAGCCGCTGAAGTAGAGGGAGCCCAACCCCGGCCCGCCCGCGAGCAGCAGCGCCGTCCGCGCCTCGGCCCCGCCGCCGCCGACCGCGCGGTACCAGATGGCCACCCCGTCGGCGCTGAGCGCCGTGGCCTCGACCGCCGCCACGCCTCCGTCGTCGTCTCCACAGCCACCGCCACCGAGGAGCAGCGCGAGCGCCGCCCAGACCCCACGCACACCTCGTCTCTCGCGTGACATCGTTCCACCTCCTCGACACTCGGCCGAAAAGGAGCCGTCGTCGTCCGCGCTACGGCTCGCAGATGCAGCGCCAGCGACCGTCCGAGCCGCGCTCCCGCGGCGGGCACCACTGCCCCCGCGGGCAGTCCCACGCGCCGACGACGTGGGAGGGCGCGCAGTAGCCGACCGGCTCGAGCTGGAGGTACTCACCGAAGACGTCCTCCGGCTCGTTGAAGCCGGTGACGCGGGTGTCGTGGAAGCAGCGCTGGCCGACCGGGCAACGCCCGGCGTCGACCCGGCCCGCCCAGGGATCGCAGACGGGCGCGCACCAACCCGACCATCCCCCCGTGCAGACGGAGCCCTGCGCGCAGCCGCCACACCAATAGAAGGGCGGCACCTCGTCCTCATCGACGTGACGGCACTCGCCGATCCAGCCCCCGGCGCCGTCGCACGAGGCGTGGCAGCCTTCCGTCGCGTGGCACGTGTCCGTGTCGCGGCTCCAGAGGTCACACGCGTGGCCCGAGGGACGCTCGCCCGCACACGCTGGCCGCTCGTGCGGTAACGGCGAGGTCGGCTGGACCGGGATTACCGGGACGTAGCCGCTGGCGGCGACGACGCCCTGACCCTCGGGCGTCAGGAGCCAGGCGCGGAGCTGCGCGGCGAGGCTCTCCGGGGCGAGGTCGTCGCGCACCACGACGAGCACTGGGGCGACGACCGGGTAGGTGCCGTCCGCCAGGGCCGCGTGGGTCGGGCGTACCCCGTCGATCGCCACGAGGGCGAGCCCGCTGATGTCGTACTGATGGGTCACGTAGTAGTAGACCGAGAAGCCGATGCCGTCGGGGTCGTTCTTCAGGGCTTCGACGAGGCCTCCCATGAAGGTCGGGACCTGGTCCGGTGGCCACTCGGGCATCCCGAGGCCCTGCATGACGAAGGTCTCGAGCAGCTGCTGGCTCCCGGAGTTCGACGGGCGGGTGTAGGGCTGGATGGGGACGTCCGGGCCCCCGACCTGGCTCCAGCGGGTCAGCTGGCCCGAGAAGATGCCGCGGATCTGCTCGAGCGTCAGGTCGGTGATGGAGCTGTCGGCGTCGACCATGAAGACGAGCGCATCGAGCGCGACGGTGTCCCAGGTCAGCGTCACCCCCTGCTTGCTGGCGTAGGCCCGCTCGTCGGGCGAAGGGGCGCTCGCGACGAGGATGAGGTCGACCTGCCCGTCGATGAGCCGCAGGTACGCCTCGTGTGTCTTGTTGTGGACCAGCGTGGCCGCGAGCCCGACGGCCAGCGCCCGCTCCTCGTCGTCGCGGACGAAGGGCACGATGACACGCTCGGACGGCGTGCTCCCGGAGCTGCGGTGGTAGATGTAGCCGTACGAGAGGCCGAGCAGCTCACAGGCGATCGTCCACGCGAGGGGGATGTTCGAGGTCGAGCCGTCGACCCGCGGATACGACGCGATGCTGACCTGCGGCCACCCGTCGTGCCGAACCACGGTGTCCCTGGCGCCGGTGTCCGTGTGGAGGACGTCCTTCACGACGGTGTCGGTGCGGATCGTGTCGGCCTGGACCACGTCCATCACGACCGTGTCGGTGACGACGGTGTCGGCAACGACGGTGTCGCGTTCCAGGGTGTCGACCTCCGTGGTGTCGCCGGCGTCCTCCGCGGGCTCGGCGTCACCGCCACAGTGGAGGAGCCCCGTCAGCCAGACCGTCACGCCCCAAACGAGCCACCGAGGTCCCATGACCAACCTCCGCGTCCGTCGGCGCACCGCCGCCGTGTGCCGTGAAATTGAAGCACGCGCCGTGCCACGCCGTGAACCGCGCGTGGGAGGCGCCTCTCCGCGCATCGACTCGCGGCCGGGCCGTGCAAATTGGCCCCATGACCCGTCCGCGCCGGGCCGTCCGGGGCCAGGCTCCCATCGTCCCGGGGCCCCTCCTCGCGTGGGGCGCCACGTGCACCCGGGCGGCGCCGGCGCGAGGTGAAAGGACACACGGGAGCGAGGGAGACCACGGCCCGATGCCCACCGTCGGGCGCTTTTTCGCGTGCGCCGGGGCGCCCGTGACCGCATAGTCGCAGGCCACTTCCAGCAAGCGAGAATCCCATGCGTATCGCCCGCAGCGCCGCCGCCGCGCTGATCCTCCTCGTTGGCGCGCCGGCCCTCGCCGCGCCGCCGTCGTGGCCCGCCGCCGCCGGCGACCCGGCCGCCATCCTCGCCGGCCTCGAGGGCGCCTGGCTCGGCACCACCGCGGACGGGCAGCCGTTCGTCATCGAGGTCGAGGACGGCGACTTCACCTACACCGACCGGAGCCTGGCGAACCTGCCCCTCGACGTGACCCTCGTCGCGCCGTGCCGGATGGCGGTGAAGCCGCACCTCCGGAGCCTCCCGGCCCCGGACATCACCTTCACCCGCGACGGCGACACCCTCTACCTCACCGGCGGCCCCGACCCGTGGAAGCCGGGCTTCAACGATCCCCGCGAGAACATGGGCGCGCGCCTCGGCGCCGGCGCCGTCGCGTGCGTCGGCAGCGACCTCGTTCTGCTCGCCCCCGACGGCACCTGCACCGGCTACTCCCGCGACAGCGCCGCGACGACCTTCCCCGACTCCGCCGCCGCGGCCTGGAGCGAGGCGAAGATCGCCTGCCGCCTCGACGGCGACGCCCTCGTCGTGGAGGGGCGGAAGCCCGTGCGCCTCGCCGCGTCCGGCGCCGCCCTGCTCGGCGGGGACGCCGCCGCCGCGCGGATGACCCGCTTCCCCGACGGCGAGTCCGCCTACGCCGAGCTCAAGGCGCGGTCCGCGGCGCTGGAGGCGGCGGCGGTGGCACCCTGGAGCTTCGACGAGGACGTCTGGAAGGTGCCCTCCGCCGAGCTCGACCTCGACCCCGGAGACATGGTCTGGGCCGCCGGCACCACCGGCTCGGCGGTCGGGTGGCACCTCGGCTACGGCCGCTACCTCGGCCCGGACGCCGCCGGGCGCCATCGGGTCCTGCTCGGCAAGGACGTCAACTGGACCCACACGACCCTCCTCCGCGAGGGCGGCGGGCAGCCCGCGACCACGGGCGACGCGGTCCTCGTCCCCTGCGGCCGGGGCGTCTTCTGTCACGCCCGCGTCCTCGGGGTCACCTCCGGCCGCGCCCGCGCCGCCATGCACCTGGGCCTCAAGACCTTCGACGACATCACGGTCCCCCACCACGAGCTCCTCGTGGTGCCCAAGAAGGGCGTCGGGATGGGCAGCGTCGTCCGCTGGGACGCGGCCGGCCGTGACGGCAAGGCGACGCCCAAGCACGGCACCGTCGCCGGCGTCCACGGCGACACCCTCTTCGTCCTCCACTCGCCCGGCCAGCTGACGGCGGTCCCGAAGGCCGACGCGCGCGTCGTCTCGCTCGCCCCGCTCCCGATCGGCGCCCCGGTCGTCGTCTTCGGCGGCGCGTCCGCCGCGGAAGGGCCCCGCGACGGCAAGATCGACGCCCACGTCCGCGACGAGACCATCGCCTACCGCGTCGCCTTCGAGGACGGGACCAAGGCGATCGTGCCCTTCGACGTGGTGGCCCGAAAGCCCTGACGCCCGCTCCCCTCGCCGCCGGGCGTGCGCGCCCGGGCGGCGAGGGCGCTACCCCGAAGGACAGGCGCCCCGGCCAGGGGGCCACGCCTACGGGTAGACGCCGCTGTAGCCGACGGCCGGCTCGAAGGTGCCCGCGGGCGCGGTGCCGGCGGTGGTGTCGACGCGGATGCGGCCGTACCCGCCCCAGCCGCGGTTGCCCGTGCAGTACGAGCCCGCCGGGTTGGGGCTCGAGCTGGGGGCCACGCTCACCACGCCGTCGTTGACGACCCACGGGGCCGACAGCCACACCGCGCCGCCCGCGCCGCCCG
>SBGO01000378.1 GCA_006226565.1 Deltaproteobacteria bacterium
CAGGAGCAGGCCGCTCCCGGTGCCGCCGCCGGCGCAGCCGCTCTTCTCACCGCTGGCGCTGGTGCCGGTGTCGGCCGTCGCGGTCCCCGCGGTGTCGACCGCGGACGTGCCGGTGTCGCTCGTGACGGCGTCGTCCGAGGTGGGGACCGTGGTGTCGGGCGCCGGCGTCGCGGTGTCCGCGGTCGGGCCGGCGTCGGGCTCGCCGACGGAGGTGTCGGGCATCGGCTCGGCGACGGGCTCGGCGACGGGCTCGGCGACGTCCTCCACCGGCCCCTCCTCGACGACCTCGGGGCCCGGGTCGGCGACGACGGGGGTGCAGTCGGGGGCCGGCCCGTCCTTGTGGATGGCGAACGAGTCGATGAGCTTGATGTTCTCGGGCTTGGTGTCGAGGAGCTGGGCGGAGGTCGACCAGACCTCGACGTTCATGTCGAGCCCGTCGACGTCGACGACCATGTAGTGGTGGCGGCCGTCGCACTTCACGCTGCCCGGGTCGAGGCAGATGAGGGCCGGCAGATCGATGTTGAGGAAGGAGAGGTCGTAGGTGAGCGCGCCCGCGCCGCCGGTGATGACGTAGGTGGTGCCCGTGGCCGAGTCGCCGGTCACGACGCCGTGGTCACCGCCGCCGCCGCAGCAGATGGGCTGGTAGCGCTGGTAGTGGTGGTTGTGGCCGCTGAAGACGACGTCGACGTGGTGCTCGTCGAAGACCGGGACGAGGGCCGAGTTCTGCCCGAGCTCGTTCGGCGGGTGGTTCAGCTCGAGCAGGTTCGGGATGCCGAGGGTCCCGGTGTAGATAGGGTGGTGGAAGAAGACGAACTTCCAGGTGCGGGGGTTGTCGGTCAGGACCTGGTCGAGCCAGGCGGCCTGCTGGGCGAAGCCGTCGTCCTTGTAGGACACCATCGAGAGCGAGACGAAGATGGCGTCGCCGTAGGTGAAGAAGTAGAAGTCCTCGGTGCTGGTCGCGGTGTTCGGCGGCAGCGCGAAGATCTGGTTGTACATGGCGCCGTCGCCCGTGACCTTGTCGTCGTCGTGGTTGCCGAGGGTCGGCATCAGGGGCACGAAGGGCGAGCCGGCCTCGGTGGCGCCGAGCCAGTTGACCCACTGCGAGACGTCGTCGCCGGCGCGGACCTGGTCGCCGGTGAGCAGGATGAACTGCGGGTTCTGGTCGACCGCCTCGGCGAGGATGGGGTTCCACTTCGGCGAGGGGCCGGCGGAGTCGTCGCTGCGGCCGTCGCCCATCGCGACGAAGCGGAACGGCGCGCAGCCGGGCGCGGCGGCGGGGCCGGTGCGGAAGGTGTAGTCGCTGCTCCACTGGCCGGGGCCGCCGACGCGGTAGTGGTACTCGGTGTCGGGGTCGAGGTCGGCGAGCGCGACGGTGTGGATGGCCTGGAGCGCGCCGGTGCCGGTGATGGCGGTGCCGGTCGCGGTCTGCCCGTAGGCGGTCGTGGTGCCGAACTCGAGGGTCGACGGGTCGCTCGCGGCGTCGCTGTTCCAGGTAATCGTCATCGACGTCGCCGTGTCGAAGGCGTCCGACCAGGACAGGCGCACGTAGCGCGGGTTCGCCGCCGACGCCGGCGCGAGGGCCAGCGACGTGAGCGTCAGGGCGAGGGAGAGGGCGACGGCGGAGCGGAGCATGAGCACCTCGGCGGGGGGCGACGGTCGGTGAGCCTAGCACAGCGGTCCACCGCGCAATCAAGCAATTCCGACCCCCGAGCCGTGCGCCGTTCACAGCGATGGGCCGCCCGGGACGGGCCTCCGAGCCCCCCCCGCGCGCCCCGGCGTCAGGGCTGTACGCCGATCGCGCCGGGCATGTTCACGAAGCCCTCGCTGAACTCGAGGGAGCGGCCGAGGTCGGTCACCACCCCGCCCCCCTCGAAGCGGAAGCGGCGCACGGCGAGGGTCTCGACGACGAAGACCAGGTCCGGGTGGTCGCCGCCGACGAGGACCGCGTCGGCCGGCAGCTGCGGCTTCTGCGTCACGTAGGTCGGCGTGCCCAGGTCGGTGAAGGGCGCGACGCCGCCGGGATCGTAGGCGAGCACGTGGACGTCGTTGCCGTAGCCGCTCACCGCCAGGACCGCGTCGTCGTAGGGCGAGACGACCAGGGCGACGGGGTCGTTGAAGGACACCGGCGCCTCGGGGGCGATTGTGTCGGTGCCGAGGGCGGCCACCCCGATGACGTTCGGCTCGGCCGAGAACTCGGCGTTCTGCCCGACGAGCGCGTAGCGACCGTCGCCGGTCACCGCCAGCGCCGAGAGCGACGCCTCGTCGTGGCCGAAGAGGTCCGCGCCGGCCGCGCGGTGCCAGCCGGCCGTCCCCTCGCGCATGAGATGGAGGTGGCCGAAGGTCGTGTCCCCGGCCGCGCGCGAGACGACGAGCTGGTCGCCCTCGCGCGTCACCACGCCGTGCGCGTTCTTGGTCTCGTAGAGGAGCTGGGCGGCCTTGATGTTGCCGTCGCAGTCGTAGCCCGCGGCGTAGACGCCGCCGCCGCTCGCGGGCCAGTTCGGGTTGATGATCAGCAGCCGGTCGCCGTCGACCACCACGCGGTCGGCGTACACCCCGGGGTCGGCGCCGGCCGAGATGACGGTCACCTGGCCGTCGTCCCCGAGGCGGAAGACGCCGAGGGTCCCGTCCTCCTGAACGGCGAAGCCGAGGCTGCCGTCGGGCGAGAAGGCGACGACGCCACCGGCGGTGTAGCCCATCGTGAAGGTCGTCCCCGTCGCGGAGATGCTGCCGTCGCTGTTGAGCGGGAACGCCTTCCAGACGTTCGTCTGGCTCATGTCCGCGGCGACCGGGTACGACAGCACGACGTGGCGCGTGTGCGCCGCCGGCGCCGCGCTGCACGGGTGCGGGTCGGTGGTGTCCGGGCCGCTCCCGGTGTCCTCGACCGTCGTGTCGGTGAGCGCCGTGTCGGCGACCGCCGTGTCGGCGACCGCCGTGTCCGCGACCGCCGTGTCCGTCGGCGTCACGGTGTCGGCCGGCGCGGCGGTGTCGTCCGCGGCGGCCGTGTCCCCGGTCGCGGCGTCCTCGGTGGCGATCGTCGTGTCCGCGGCGACGTCGTCGCCCGCGTCCGCGAGGATCGTGTCCGCGCCGGTGCGCGTGTCCGCGCCGCCGCTGGTGTCGTCGCCGCAGCCGGCGGCGGTCAGGAGCAGGCCGAGGGTCCCGAAGCCGATGAGAGCGCTGAGTCGTCGCATGGCGAGGCCCTTACCCCGAAATCACGACCCGACGCGAGCGCGAATCGCTCAGCGCACCCAGAGACGGAAGCCGTAGCTCGTCGTGCTCGGGTCGACGCTCCACCAGTTGCCCATCTCGTTGTTGTTCACCTCCCACGGGCGGAAGCTCACGCCGTTGCCCCAGCCGTGCCAGACGCCGCGCCAGCCGACCGTGTCGCTGTCGTTGTGCTCGCACAGGCCGGGGGACTGGTCGCCGAACTCGTGGTAGGCGCCGACGGTGCGCGTGATGCAGAAGGCGCTCCAGCCGAAGCTCGTGTAGACGTAGTCGTTGCGGCTGGCCGGCAGCCCCATGAGGCGCCCGTAGGTGTAGGCCGCGGCGCAGCCCGTCCCGGTGCAGCCGTTGCCGCTGTAGTAGCTGGAGAGCGTCGTGTTCACGATGCCGACCGGCGGCGTGGTGATCGTGATGTTGGCGCCGACGTCGTCGCTGGTGCGGCAGATCTCGGTGTTCGTGGTCGACACGAGGCACATGCGCAGCACGGTCGCGGCGCCGTCGTCCCAGAGCCCCTTGACGACCGCGCTCGACACCGCCGCCGAGCCGGTCCCGCTGATGTCGCGGTCGACGGTGTCGACGGTGCTGCTCCAGCTGCCGCTGCCGGTCTGCTGCCAGCCCGAGACGGCGTAGGCGATGTCGTTCGGCGCGTCGTCGCCGGCGGAGTCGTAGACGTTGGTGAGCAGCGTGTAGCCGCCGCCGGTCATGTCGCAGTAGACGTCCACCGGCCCCATCGCGCCGGCGCCGTCGAGGTCCACGGTGTAGAGGTGATCGCCGGTGGCCTCCCCGGCGTCGAGGATCTCCTTGCAGGTGCGGCGCAGCGCGACCCACGACCCGGTCAGCGCGCCCGGCGCCCAGGCGTAGGCGAAGGTGGTCTCGGCGGCGCCGGTGCCGGTGTAGGCGGCGCGCACCGGGGCGGTGTCGCTCCCGAAGGTCAGCTCCTCCGAGGCGCAGGTGCCGTCGAGGGTGACGTCCCACTGGACGTAGGGGTAGACGGTGCCGGCGGCGATGACGCCGTCGACGACGTTGTCGCCGTCGTCGAGCGCGTCGTCGGCGGTCGCGCGCGTCCGCAGGCGGCAGCTCGCGATGCTCGCGGTGACGCCGAGCGCGACGTTCCAGTAGGCCTTCTGGGCGTTGACGCCGCCGCTGGTCAGGGCCTCCGAGCCGCGGAAGACCGCCACCTGGTAGAGGTAGGTGTCGGCGACGCCGGCGCCCGCGGTGATGGCCGGGCAGGTCGCGAGCGAGCCCGCCGCGCACTGGTTCCCCGTCACGCCGGAGGGGTCGATGACGACGTCGGCGTCGAAGGGATCGGCGCCGTCACAGTCGAGGGCGAGCGCGTCCATGAAGAGGTCGGTCTGCCCCGGGTCGGCCACGCCGGCGGTGCAGGCGAAGCCGAGCACGATGGTGCGGGCGCGCGCGCCGGTGGCGTCGAAGAGGAGCTGGATGTCCTCGCCCGCCTCGCAGCCGTTGGCGTTGGTGTCCGCGCAGCAGTCGAGCTTGGCCGAGCAGAAGATGTCGTTGAAGTTCACGGCGATGTCGAAGAAGCCCTGCTGCGCCGGGCGCATCAGCGCCACGTCGAACTGGACCGCCACGTCGCGGTTCTCCTGGCAGACCACCGTCTGCGTCAGCGGCGACGCGGCGCTGGTCGGGTTCTGGAACGCGATGGCCGTCCCGGTGACGCCGTCGTGGGTCGTGTTGAACGTCCCCGCGTCCGCGGTCGACACGGCGCCGTCGTACACGCCGACCACCCACACCTTGACCGTGTTCGGGTTGGCCGCCGGATCCGCGTCACACGGCCCGACATAGCTCGCCGAACCGGCCCCGTCACCGTAGCCGCTCGACGTGAGGCGCCGCTGCCACACCACGCTCGGGGTGGTGGCGCCGTTCTCGACCTCGATGTCCCAGACCACGTCGCCGACGCCCTGGAGGTTCAAGGCCGCCACGTCGATCGCCACGCCCGGCCCGTCGAAGTCGCGCGTGGCGTCGCCGGAGGCGCCGTCGGCGCAGGCCGCGATCAGCCCCGACACCGCGACAAGGTAGATCCACCGCATACGAATGCCTCCAATCGTCTCGCTGCACGCAGAGCTGGGGATGCTGAGCGGCCGCGCGGTCACGCGGACCCCGTCACGCTATGCTGCATCGCAACGGATATCAACCTCGCAGCCGCTCCGGCCCGCGGACGCGCGCGCAGACGATCCGGGCGCTACCGCCCTCGATCAGGGCGTTCGAGAGGGCGACTCTCGGGCCGGCGCGTAACCCCCGGGGCGACTCCGCTCTTGCGACGCACAAGACAATGGCTATGCTCGAACACGACCCTCGTTCGAGGAGCCCTCCTTGCCCTCCCCTCACCGCCTTCTCTGGCTGCCGGCCGCTCTGGCCCTGGTGGCCTGCGACGCCGCCGCCCCGGAGCCGCCGGGGGAGCGGGTCGCGATCGCGATCGCGCCGCTCGATCTGGCCGGCGTCGCGAACGCCGACTGGCGCTTGACGGTCACGGCCGGCAGCGGCGCGACGGTGTGGACGCGCGACATCGACGCGAGCGGCTACGGGGACGGCTCGGGCTCGATCAGCTACGTCGGCACCTGCGACGCCGACGACAACGACAACACCGTCACCGTCGAGCTGCTCGGCCTCGAGGCCAGCGGCGGCGCGGTCATCGACCCGACGACCTACAAGAACCCGGGCCCCATCTCGCGGAGCTTCACCTGCGTCGCCGACGTCGACGTCGCCGTCGACTTCGACGTGACCGTCGCGCGCGCCGCCCAGCAGGGCTTCTTCGACGTCGCCATCAGCTTCGCCGACATCTTCTGCGCCGCGAAGCTCGACTGCGTGGACGCGGACGACCAGCCGCTCCTGCTGCTGCACGACGCCAGCGGCGCGCGCGCCCCGACCGCGGTGGTCGCCCTCGCCTGCACCGCCGACACCGCGGCCACCACGACCGAGCTCTACCTCGACCCGCTCGTCATCACCTGCGCCGACCGCTCGGCGACCGTCGACCCGACCGCCGGGCCCGGCCGCCTCGCGACCGGCGCCGGCATCGACCAGGCCGCCGGAACGCCGGCGCTCTTCGCCGCCCAGGTCACCCGCGGCGCCGAGCAGCTCGCCGGCAAGGTCTACTGGAACACCCTCCTCGGCCTCGACCCGACCGTCGACGACTGCTGGCTGACCACGACCGCGACCGCCTACCCCGGGACCCTCGAGGGCGGCGTCACGCCAGCGGGCAGCACCTGGCCGCTGGTGACCTGGAACGTCCAGCTCACCAACGCCGCCGACCAGGTCGTCTGCACGCGCCACCCCCTCGACGGCACGCCGGGCGGCGTCGCGACCACCTACGCGCAGCCCGACGCCCCGGTCACGCTCGACTACGTGTTCAACGGCGCGACCGCGCTCCCGACGGTGCTCAACGAGGCGCCGACCATCGACGCCCTCGCCGGCCCCCTCGGCGACCGCCTGGAGCCCCAGGCCAGCCAGACGCTCTCGGTCACCGCCAGCGACGCCGACCTCGACCCGCTCGGCTACGCCTGGACCTTCGTCGGCGACAGCACCGGCTGGAGCCTGACGAACGCCGACACCGCGACGCCGACCCTGACCGCGCCCGCGCCGACGGGGCTGACCCAGGTCACCCTGCAGGTCGCGGTCGACGACGGCAGCGGCCCGGTCACGGCCACGCTGGTGGTCGATCTCTTCGCCGAGGCCTCGTGCAACGCCTACGTCCCCGCCGCGCGCAACCGCGGCACGGACGTCTACTGGCTGAGCGCGACCGGCGTCCCGAGCGCCGCCTACCCCGCCTACTGCGACATGACGACCCTCGGCGGCGGCTGGACGCTCGTCTCGAACCGCCGCGGCAACGGCACCAACACCGAGACGTGCGGCGCCAACATCGCGCAGTTCTTCACCAACGGCTGCGGTGTCCCGACCGCCATCTCGAGCACCGACTCCTACGCCCTCAACGCGGCGAGGCGGACGGCGCTCCCCCGGACCGAGATGCTCTTCCAGCAGTTCCTCGGCGGCACCCTCGACGCGGACGACGCCTTCGTGGTGAGCGTCCCCGCCGGCGCGCCCGACCTCTTCCCGAACATCACCAACGCGGTGCAGTTCATCGCGCTCGACGGCGTCTGCACCTTCTCGCTCGCGACCTGCGACACGACGAGCGTCGTCTGGCTCTACGTCGGCGACAGCTGGTTCGCCAACTCGACCTGCAACGGCTCCATCGACGCGCGCTTCGACTACCGCGGCAACTACGCCCTGTGCCCGAACGGCACCGCGACCGCCTACGCGTCGAACGGCTTCACCGGCGACCGCAGCGCCTACGACGAGACGAAGCTCTGGGGCTACACGACGGCCCTGTCGGACAGCTACCAGGAGCGCATCTGGTACCGCTGACCCGGCGCGGCCCCCGCATTTGACACGGCGCAAATGACGACGGAAGAGTAAGGCTCCCGCCCGGGTTTGCGTCCGGGTCACCCCGGAGAATCCATGTCGTCGTTCCAGCCCTCGACGCGGCGGAGGCCAGCGCGCGCCGTCGCCCTACGTCCGTTTGCCGCGCTCCTGCTGACCCTCGCCCTGGCGACTCCGGCGGCGGCGGGGACCTCCGGGGACGAGGCGCTCGACGCGGCGCTGGCGAGCTGGGACGTCCTCCAGCGCAACGTCGAGGTCAGCCGGGTGAAGAAGCGCGACGTCGACGGCGTGACGGTCGCCACCGCGAAGGTGAAGGCCTTCGGCTTCCGGGCCGACCTCGAGGGGCGCGCACGCGGGACCGACCCGCACCGGCTCGCCCTCTCCTTCACCCCGGCGCGCCAGCTCAGCACCGACGTCCTCGCGGCGCTGGTCGGGAGCACGCCCTCCGAGGCGCTCCCCGCCGGGGTCGGCGCCGGCTTCGGCGTGAAGCGCATCGAGGTCGACTTCGCCAACCGCAGGCCGGTGGCGGCGCGCGTGGTGCTCGACGGCGGGACGTGGGCGCCCTTCGGCGGCGCGGAGCTCCGGCTCACGGACTTCCTGGTGACCCTCACCCTGCACGACCCCTTCGGCGAGCGCTCCTTCGAGGTCTACCTGGCGGGCGCGGCGCGGCTCCCCAAGAAGCTCGCCAAGTACCTCGGCCTGCCCGAGTCGGCGCTCAACCTGACCGGCTACGCCGACACCCGCGCCAAGACGCTGCTCCTGACGGTGGCGCTCGGCATCGACGAGCTGCCGCTCGGCCCGAGCAAGGCGGTCGTGCTCGAGGGGGCCGAGCTCCGGCTCGGCTTCGTCAACGCCGCCCCCACGCTGGCCATCGGCGGGACCCTGGGCCTCCGACCCGCGCAGGGCGGGCCGCTGACGCTGAAGGGTGAGGTCGCGCTGAAGCTCACCGGCGAGGTCTTCGCCCAGGCCTGGACCGACGGCGTCTGGGACAACCCGCTCGGCGCGTCGGAGCAGCTCCACATCGAGCGCCTCGGGCTCGGCTTCGGGGCGGACTTCACCGCCGTGCCGTGGCCGATGCCCATCCTGGCGCTCCAGGGGGGCCTGGCCGTGGGGCCGGACCCGGCCCGGCCGCTCTTCCGCGGGCACGTGCTGGTGGGCGTCCACGGCGGCGACCCGACGCAGAACATGATCGACGCGAGCCTCGAGCGGGTGAACGCCCTCGACCTCGTGACGCCCTTCGTCCAGGGCGGGATGCCGGGGGTGCTCGGCGAGACCCTACGCGGCATCGAGGTCAGCGACGCCCGGCTGACGGTCGTCCCGCCGGGGCCGGGCGTCACGCTCTTCGGCGTCTACTACCCGCCCGGGTTCCAGATCGCCGGGAAGCTCCAGGCGGGGAGCTTCCGCGGCGAGCTCGACGTGGACGTTTCGCCGCTCGGCGTGGAGGCGTTCGCGAGCGTGACGCCCATCGCCTTCCCGGGCTTCTCGCTCACCGGGGCGGGCGGCGCGCCCGGGCCGTACCTCTACGTCGTCGCGAAGCAGGGGACGAAGGCGCTGGCGCTCAACGGCACGCTGGACGTGCTCGGCATCAAGCGCTCCGCGGACGTGTCGGTCAGCGCGCAGGGCTTCTCCGCCACGCTGAGCGGGTCGCTCTTCGGCGTGGTCGAGGCGGAGCTCGAGGTCGCGGGGCGCAACCCCTTCAAGGACGACGGCGGGGTCTACGTCTCGGCCACGATGGGATCGCGGCTCAACCAGCAGCTCATGGACGCCGTGGCGGGGCGCATCGACGAGCACGTCAAGCAGGCGAACGCCGGGTTCGAGGCGGCGCGTGCGGACCTCGAGCGCGAGCGGCAGCGGCTCATCGCCGCCGACCAGCGGCTCAACGCCGCGCGCGACCGGGCGCGGGCCGAGCTCCACCAGCAGTGCAGGGGCTTCCAGGACAGCGACCGCGACCGCCAGGCGAAGCGGGCCCGGCAGCAGGAGCTCGACACGGCCATCGCCGGGCACGAGCGGCGGATCGGCGAGCTCGACCGCGCCATCGCCGACGCCAAGGGCCACGCGACGAAGACGCGCTCGACGCTCAACCCGCTCGACTGCGCCAAGGGCCAGGTGTGGGACCCGATCCGCGGCGGCGGCTGCTACTCCTGCCCCGGCGGCATGAACCGGGACACCACCGTGCACATCGAGAAGAAGGGCGCCTGCTCGCGCTCGACCGCCGCCTGGGACGCCGAGCGGGTCAAGGTGGTGGCGGCGCTCGGCGCGGCGCGGGCCGACCGCGACGTCGTGAGCAAGGCGCTCGCGCAGCTCGAGCGGGCGGTGGACCGGGCGGCGGAGGCGGCGTGCCACACGGTCGCGGACGCCTCGGCCATCGACCGGCTGCCCGGGGTGCGCGACATCGTCAAGGAGCACGCCGGCATCAACGCGGCGATCGACGCGGCGCAGCTGGCCGTGAAGGGCGGCGAGCTGGCGACCCGGACGACGGCGAGCACGGCGAAGTGGCTGGCGCAGCGCGGCGGCCAGGCGGCCGGCATCCTGGCGCTGCGCCGGGCGAGCTTCAGCGGGTGCCTGAACAAGGTCGCCGACGGCTACGTGTCGATGGAGATCGACGGGACCTTCGCCGGCCAGCCGGTGTCGGGGCAGTTCGACGTGAAGGTGCAGGACATGCGCGACGGCGCCCGAGCGCTCGCCGACAGCCTCTTCGCGAACGGGCGGACGCCGGCGGCGCGCGGCAACGGGAGCTGCGTGCGGCCGAACGTCCCGCGGGTGACGCCCGACTCGGTGCACGTGGTGGACCGCGTGACGGCGCTGCGCAAGACGCGGCGGGCGGATCCGAAGGCGCAGGCGAAGGCGCCGACGCGCCCGGAGTGGGCGCCGACGCGGGAGCAGTCGGCCGCGCGGGACCGCGCCGCCGCGAAGAAGCCGGACGCCACGAAGAAGGACCAGAAGACGCCGCAGGTGGACGCGGCGGCGCGCTGCCGGCAGCTCGTCCAGGGCGAGATCCCCTACGACGTCGCGGGGCGGCGCGCCTGGCCGGGGCCGAGCCTCGAGGCGCTGTGCCGCGGGACCGCCGACGGGGTCCAGCCCGGCACCTGCTACCGCTACCTCTTCGCCGGCCGGATGTCGCTCGACGGCCAGCCCTGGCAGCCCGAGGAGGGGATCGCGCTCTGCGGCGGCACCTCCAACGCGCGCGAGACGCTCGCCTGCTTCACCCAGGCGACCGGCTCCGGCGCCAACGGGAAGGCCGCCATCGAGCGCTGCCGCGCCCGCTGAGCCGACACGCGACGGCCCGGCTCGGCGACGGCTGAGGCCGACCCGGGGAACGCTTGCGCGCGCCTCGGTTCGCGCGGAGACTGGCGCTCTCCACCACTCTGGAGCCTCGCGATGCGACTGACCGCACTCCTCGGGACGCTCACCCTCCTCGCCGCGTGTGGCAAGAGCACGCCGCCGCCCACGCCGCCCACGACGACGGCCCCGCCCGCCGCGGCCGACGCGGCCGAGCC
>SBGO01000669.1 GCA_006226565.1 Deltaproteobacteria bacterium
GGCCGGCGCGGACGCCGGCGCGGGCCCGGCGGCGGGCGTCGGCTGCGCGGCGTAGGAGACCAGCGGCCCGAGCGCGATCGAGGTCGCGCAGACCGTGGCGCAGAGCCGTACCCCGAGGCTGACACGGCGGAGGATCACGGGGTCTCCTCCACCTCGGCGGGCGCGCGCCGCTCGACCGGCTCGTCCCCGGCGCCCTCGCGGAGCGCCTTGAGGTCGGCCGAGAGCTGCCGCAGCCGATCCGCGCGCTGCTCGTTGACCTTCTGCAGGTCCTGGGTGGCGCGCTGCTTCTTCTCCCAGACGACGTCGAGGATGCCGACGTCCGCCTCGAGGACCACCTGATCCATCCGCGACCGCGCCCGGTTGAAGAGCTCCTCCCCCATGGCGCGGGAGAGCTCCCGCCCCTCGCTGTCGTAGACCGAGACTTCGACCGAGTAGCCGCGCAGCGCGCCCATCTCGCGGCTCACCTGCCCGCGCAGCTCCGCCGTCTTCAGGCCGACCTCGTCGTCGATCTCGGCGATGACGCCGTCGAGCCGCGCGATGCCGCCGAGGATGCGCTGGCGGAACTCGGCGTACTGCCGCGACCCGCGCTCGAGCCCGCCGCCGACCCGGAGGCCGACGCGGTCGTAGAACTGCCCCTCGCGCACGTGGGCGGCGATGAGCGCCTGCTTGAGGTTCTGCTCGCCCTCGGTCGAGGTGTCGCCGGTCCCGACGCGCCGCGCCTCGATCTGGATGTCGCGCTTGAGCGCCGTCAGCTCGTCGAAGAGCTCCTGCAGCGCGGCCTTCTCGAGATCGATCTCCGACCGGATCTCCGCCTCGCGCTCGGGCGAGAGCTTCTCGCCCTCGTCGGCGTACTGCTTGTCGTTGACGTAGCGCTCGAGCGCGAGGAGCTGGCGCTTCACCTGGGCGAGGCTCTGCTCGACCATGAAGTTCTTGCGCTCGAGGTCGCGGTAGCGGCTCGTCACCTTGGCCTGACGCTTGTCGTAGGCCTCGAAGGTGGTCGGCAGGCGCTGGGCCCGCTCGTCGAGGCTCCGGCGCCACGCCAGGAGCTCCTGCAGCTCCGCCGAGTCCGCGGGGCCGAGCCGGCCGCGGATGATCTCGGCCTGGGCGTCGAGGATGGCCGAGGAGAGCAGCACCAGGCGGTTCTCGAGCACCAGCGCGCGGGTCCACCCGTCGCGCAGGTTCGGGAAGAGCTCGACGCGGTTCTTGGCGCTCAGGATGCGCTCGAGCTCCTCGCCGACCGCCTTGGCCTGGGAGATGTCGCGGGACTCGCCGCTGATGCGATCGAAGACCGCGGCCACCCGCCCGATGTCGCGGGTCGACTCGATCCACTTCGAGGTGCGCTCGGACAGCGGCGCCGAGAGCCGCGCCTGGTCCTCACCGGCGGTGCGCCGCTCGAGCAGCCACTGGAAGTAGCGCTGGATCTCCTGCGGATTGCGGGTGAAGCGGACGAGCTCGTTCCGGATGGGCGCGAACCGGTTGATGATGGCCGTGTAGCTGTCCATCGCCTCGTCGTAGTCGTTCATCATGATGTTGAGACGACCTCTCAAGACGTGGGCGTCGACGTTGATCTGCTCGTCGGCGACCGTCAGCAGCAGGATGTCCACGGTCAGCAGCGCCTTGTCGTACTGCTCCTCCTTGATGTAGGCCCACGCCATCTCGTAGAGCGCGACCTCGTAGTGCGGGCTGTAGCGGCCGATCTGCTGGTAGCTCGTGAGCGCGCTCGCGACGTCTCCGAGCTCGACCTGGAGGCGTCCCACCCCCAGCCACGCGAGGTCCCGCAGCTCCGCCTGGGCCTCTCCCTCGCCCGCGGTCGCGGCGAGGCTCTTGAAGAGGTCGAGCGCCTGAGCGAGCTGCCCCTTCGCGGTGTAGGCCACCGCGAGGTAGTAGCGCGCCTCGCGGAAGAGCGTGCTCTGCGGGCCGATGACCCCGAGCCAGAGGATCGCCTTGTCCGGGTCATCGAGCCGGAGGTACGCCTTGCCGAGCCCGTAGCGCGTCTGGTCGCTGGTCGCGCTGCCCCCCATCTCGGTGACGAGGTTGCGGAGCTCCTCGTCGTCGTTGGCGGTCAGCGCCATGTCGATGAGGTGGAAGCGCGCCTGCTCGGCCAGCGCCGCGTCGCGCCCGCGCGCGACCGCCCGCAGCGTGTCCGTCGCCGCCTTGGGGTTGTTGATCTTCAGCAGGCACTGGGCGAGCAGGAACTGCGCGGCCTCGAGCTCGAGGTTGCCGGCGAAGGCGGGGTTGTCGACGACGTCGAGGAGCACGATGGCCGCGCTCTCGTAGTTCCCGAGCTCGTAGAAGACGCGCGCGTCGATGAGCCGCTTCTGGAACGGGAACTTGCGGACGATGGCCAGGGGGTTGGCGAACTCACGCGTGAGGCGGCCAATGGCGTCCTCGAGGTTCGTGAGCTGCGAGCTGAAGCCCTTGACCCCGGTCTCCGCCCGCGCCGGCGCCGGGAGCGCCGCCACCGTCACCGCGAACGCCACCCCCAGCCCGATCAACCGCCGCGAGGCCGGACGAGGCGGCCTCGGGAAGCTGAGGGCTCCGACGTGCGGCGCGTCCGCGCCGAGCCGAGCGGATCGTTCCGGCACCTACTCCTTCCCTTCCTCGGGGGCCTCCGGCGTGGCCGGCGGGGTCACGTCCTCCTTCGTGTAGCTGACCTGCTTCACGTCGAAGGTGATCGAGGGCCGCTCCCGGAGGTCGTAGGTGATGTCCCCGCGCTGGTAGCCGATGGCCCGGACCGTCGTGATCTTTCCCTTCGTGGCGTAGAACGTGTAGTTGGCGCGCAGCTTGAAGAGGTAGTCCTTCAGGTACGCAAAGACCGAGGAGTCGCCGCGGTAGACCATCTCCACGGCCAGGACGTGGTTTCCCGGCACCAGGTTCTGGTTGAAGATCTCGATGGAGTCCTGCTCCTCGAGGATCTTGGCGCTGTCGTCCTGGAAGTAGATCTTCTCGCCGTCGAGGTGATAGAGCACCTGCACCGGCCGCAGGCTCGCCCCCATGTCGTTCTCGTGGAAGATCACGACCTTGGCCTCGGCGATGACGTCGTTGAGGATGCGCTCCTTGAGCAGCAGGAGGCGGGTCTTCGAGCGGAAGACCTTCTCCTTGAGGCCGATGACCTTCTCCTCGAGCTCACGCAGCTTGTAGTCGTGCGGGTCGCCGGAGGGCATCGCGGGGTCGATCGTCGGCGCGGCGGCGCCGTCGGTCGTGCCGGGGTCCGCGGTCGGGGTGTCCGTCCCGTCGGTCGGCGCCGGCCCAGCCTCGGGGAGCGGCGGCGCGGGCTGCGCCGCGGCGGCCGGGGAGAGGGCGAGCAGCAGCGCCGTGACGGCCCACGGCCCCAGGCCCCGCGAGCGTGCGGACCTGGCTGGAGCGAGGCGGGTTTCCAACATCGTCATCGGCGCGTTCCTTGGCCGGGCAGGGGGTGCGCGTGCGGCGGCTCAGCTGTTTCGTGTTCCACCAGCGGCCCCGCGATCAACCTATTCTGCCGAATGAGGGCCTCAAATCAACGGGGATAGTGGACCTGGCGTGCCCCCACGTCAACCAAGCCGATTCGGCGATGTCGTTGATCGACAACGGAATTCCTCCATCGTCCGGGTCCCTCGAGAGCAAAACCCCTTCACGCCCACGGCATTTCCGCTCCGGCTCCCGCGGCACGCCCCCTGCGGTCTCGCCATGGACGGGGAACGGGACCTTCGTCCTCGTCGCCGAGCGGGACCTCCAGGAGGACCGCGCCGGGCGTCTCCGTGTTACGCAGATTCGACCGCGCCGGCCCCGGGTGGGGCAGAGGGTCCCCCCGGCGCCCGCGTCGGCGGCGATCGCCTCGGGGGCCAGGGGAGGGCGCCGTCGGATCAGATCGGGCTCCACTTCCCCGAGGCCTCCTCGGTCTCCGGCTCCTCGTCGCCTCGGGAGTCGGCGACGAGCGTGACCGCCCGCGCCATGACCTCGTGGACGTTCTCGCCGGTGAGCCCGCTCGCCACCATGACGTGGAGGCCGCGGGCGGAGAACTCCTCGCGCCAGAGCGCGAGCTCGTCGCGGTCGTCGAGCAGATCGATCTTGTTGAGCAGCACGATCTGCGGGCGCGACGCGAGCTCGGCCGACCACTCGGCCAGCTCGCCGTTGACGACGTCGTAGGCCGCCAGCGGATCCATCCCGTCGACCGAGAGGCTCAGGAGGTGGATGAGGACCCGCGTCCGCTCGACGTGCTTGAGGAAGCGGTCGCCGAGCCCCTGGCCCTCGTGGGCGCCCTCGACGAGGCCCGGGATGTCGGCCACGACCACGTCGTGGTCGCCCATCCGGTAGACGCCGAGGTTCGGGACCAGCGTGGTGAAGGGATAGCTCCCGACCCGCGCGTGGCTGTTGGTGATGGCCCGGATGAAGGTGCTCTTGCCGGCGTTGGGGAGCCCGATGAGCCCCACGTCCGCGACCAGCTTGAGGCTGAGCGCGAGGGTGCGCTCCTCGCCGGGGAGGCCGTCCTGGGAGTGCCGCGGGCTCTGGCGGGTGGACGTCGCGAAGTGGACGTTGCCCTGGCCCCCACGGCCGCCGCTGGCGACCACGAGCCGCTGGCCCTCGCTGACGAGGTCGGCGAGCAGCTCGCCGCTCGCGACGTCGGTGACGAGGGTCCCGAGGGGGACCGGGATCACCACGTCCTCGCCGCGCCGCCCGGTGCGCTTCGCCGCCCCGCCGCGCTTGCCGGCCTCGGCGCGGTAGAAGCGCCGGTAGCGGTGGTCGAGCAGCGTCGTGACGCGGCTCGTCGCCTCGACGATCACGTCACCGCCATGCCCGCCGTCACCACCGTCGGGGCCGCCGAGGGGCACGTGGGCCTCACGCCGGAAGCTGACGATCCCGGCGCCGCCGTGACCGCCCGCGACCTCGATGGTCGCCTCGTCGACGAACTGCATGGGCGCTGCCTCCAGGGGCCCGTGGCCCCACGCCTCGCCGCCGGCCGACACGAGGGGTCGCCGTCAGGACACACGAAAGGCCCCGATGGGGCCCCCGTGTCGCTCGACGACGCCGACTCGCCCCCAGAGGGGACAGCTCAGCGGCGCGGCTCTCCCGATCGCGATCGCGGGACCGCGACCGGGCGCTCGAACCGTCCTACTGGGCGGCCTCGAGCGGGATGATCGTGACGCGCTTGCGCGTGCGGTCCTTGCGCTCGAACTTCACGACCCCGTCGCACTTGGCGAAGAGGGTGTAGTCCTTGCCGACGCCGACGTTGTGGCCCGCGTGGATCTTGGTGCCGACCTGGCGGACGAGGATGTTCCCCGCCTTCACCACCTCGCCACCGAAGTGCTTCACGCCACGACGCTGAGCGTTCGAATCGCGCCCGTTACGGGAGCTACCCTGACCTTTTTTGTGAGCCATGACGTTCCTCCCAGGAACTCGTCAGGACGCGCGAACGCGCCTCAGGCGGAGATCTGATCGATCTGCACGCGGGTGAAGTACTGGCGGTGCCCGTTCTTCTTCTTGTAGTTCTTGCGACGACGGAACTTGAAGACGATGACCTTACGGGCCCGTCCCTGCTCCACGATCGTGCCCGACACCGACGCCCCGTCGAGGCTCGGCGTGCCGATCTTCATGTCGCCGTCGGCGTCGACCAAGAGAACGTCGTCGAAGTTGACGGCGTCGCCGGCGTCACCCTCGAGCCGCTCGACGGTGACCACGTCACCCGGCTCGACCCTGTACTGCTTTCCGCCGGTCTTGATCACGGCATACATCTTGAGAGACCTCCGCTCGAAGGACGGCGGACGTTAGAGAAGCGCCCCGCCGCTTGTCAAGACAAAGCTGTGGCGCGTCAAACGACTCGCGCGCCCAGCTCGACCAGGGCGGGCAAGCTCTCCTCGTAGGGAGCCCGCGCAACCCCGTGCTCGGTGACGATCCCGGCGATGAGCTCCGCCGGGGTGACGTCGAAGGACGGGTTGAAAGCCTTCACACCAATCGGCGCGATCGGCTTTCCGAAGACCCCGGTGACCTCCTCCGCGGGCCGCTCCTCGATCGGGATGGCGGCGCCGTCGGGGATCTGGAGGTCGACGGTCGAGGTCGGGGCGGCGATGTAGAAGGGGACGCCGTGCCGGGCGCACAGGGTCGCGACCATGTAGGTCCCGATCTTGTTCGCCGTGTCCCCGTTCCGCGCGATGCGGTCGGCGCCGACGATCGCGAGGTCGATCCGGCCGCTGGCGAGCAGGAAGCCCGCCGCGCCGTCGGCCAGCACGGTCACGTCGATGCCGTCCTTGAGGCACTCCCACGCCGTGAGCCGGCTCCCCTGCAGGTAGGGGCGCGTCTCGTCGGCGAAGACGGCGACGCGCTTGCCGGCCGCCACCGCCGAGCGCACGACGCCCAGCGCCGTGCCCCAGCCCGCGGTCGCCAGGCCGCCGGTGTTGCAGTGGGTGAGGACCGTCGCCTCCTCCGGCACGAGCGGCGCGCCGTGGCCGCCGATCGCCTGGCAGATCGCGATGTCCTCGGCGTAGACGCGCTCGGCCTCGGCGTCGAGGGCGTCGAGGAGCGACGCGTGGTCGCCCACGTGCGCCTCCACCAGCGCCTTCATGCGGTCGATGGCCCAGAAGAGGTTCACCGCCGTGGGGCGGCTCGCCGCCATCACGTCGCAGAGGGCCGCGAAGGCCGCCCCGAAGCCCTCCGCCGCCAGCCGCCGCGCGCCGAGGGCGAGCCCCATCGCCGCCGCCACGCCGATCGCCGGGGCGCCGCGGATCACCATGTCGCGGATGCCCTGGGCCACCGCCTCGCCGCTCTCGAAGGTCAGGTAGACCTCCTCGAAGGGCAGGAGCCGCTGGTCGAGCATCACGACGTGGCCCGCGTCGTCGCGGCGGATGGGGGTGATGGTGCTCTTCATCGGCGGGCCTCCAGGGACGCGCGCAGGACGGCGTTGACCTGCTGGGGGTTGGCTTTGCCGCGGGTCTGGCGCATGACCTGCCCGACGAGGTAGCCGATGACCTTCTCCTTGCCGGAGAGGAACTCGGCGACCTGGGCCGGGCTCTGGTCGAGCACGGCCTCGACCGCCGCCTGGATCGCGCCCTCGTCGGTGATCTGGCCGCCGTGCTGCTTCACCCAGGCCGCGGGCGCCACGCCGTCGGCGACCATCGCCGAGAAGCAGTCCTTGGCCATCTTCGAGGAGATGGTGCCGCCCTCGATGAGCGCGATCAGCTCGGCGAGCGCCGCCGCCGGGACCGGGCTCGCCTCGAGGTCCTTCCCCTCGCGGTTGAGCGTCGCGAGGAGCTCGCCCATGATCCAGTTGGCCGCGAGCTTGGGGTCCTTCACGCCGCCGGCGACGGCCTCGAAGTAGCTCGCGCGTGCCGGCGACTGGGTCAGCACGTCCGCGTCGTAGGCCGACAGCCCGTAGCTGTGCTCGAAGCGCAGGCGCCGGGCCCGCGGCAGCTCCGGCAGCTCGGCGCGGATCGCGTCGATGAGGGCCTCGTCGACGTGCACGACCATGAGGTCGGGGTCGGGGAAGTAGCGGTAGTCGTGCGCCTCTTCCTTGCCGCGCTGCGAGCGCGTGACGCCCGCGTCGTCGTCCCAGCCCCGGGTCTCCTGCACCACCGCGCCGCCCTCCTCGAGGACGGCGATCTGGCGGGCGATCTCGTACTCGAGGGCGCGCCCGACGAAGCGGAAGCTGTTGACGTTCTTGATCTCGGTCCGCGTCCCGAAGGGGGCCCCCGGGCGCCGCACCGAGACGTTGGCGTCGCAGCGGAAGTTGCCCTGCTCCATGTTGCCGTCGGAGACGCCGAGCGCCACGACGATCTCGTGGACCGCCTTCATGTAGGCGACGGCGTCGGCCGGCGAGCGCAGAACCGGCTCGCCGACGATCTCGACGAGCGGCGTCCCGGCGCGGTTGAGGTCGATGTAGGAGCGGCCGGTCTTCGGATCGTGGACGTTCTTGCCCGCGTCCTCCTCGAGGTGGATGCGGGTGAGCCCGAAGGTCTTCTCGACCCCGTCGACGTCGCAGGTGATCTGCCCGCCGACGCAGATCGGCTCCTCGAACTGGCTGATCTGATAGCCCTTCGGCAGGTCGGGGTAGAAGTAGTGCTTGCGCGCGAAGCGGCTCGCCCGGTCGATCCGGCTCCCGACCGCCAGGCCGAGGCGGATGGCCAGCTCCACCGCGCGCCGGTTGAGCACCGGCAGCGCCCCGGGGAGGCCCAGGGTGACCGGGTCGATGTTGAGGTTGGGGGCGTCACCGAAGCTCGTCGGCGCGCCGCAGAAGATCTTGGACTCGGTGGCGAGCTGGGCGTGGATCTCCAGCCCGATGACCGCCTCCCACGCGCCGCCGCTGGCTGCCATCACGCGCCCTCCTCGCCCGGGTGACGCCGGTGCCACGCCGTCGCCTGCTCGTAGGCGTGCGCGACCCGCAGGACGCGCCCCTCCTCGAGGGGCGGGCCGATGAGCTGGAGCCCCACCGGGAGCCCGGCGCCGTCGAAGCCGCAGGGCACCGACACGCTGGTGTTCCCCGCCAGGCTCGACGGGATGGTGAAGATGTCCGCGAGGTACATCTGGAGCGGATCGTCGACCCGCTCGCCGAGGCGGAAGGCCGTCACCGGCGAGACCGGCGTCGCGAGCACGTCGCAGGCCGCGAACGCCGCCTCGAAGTCGCGCCGGAGCAGCGTCCGGACCTTCTGCGCCTTGAGGTAGTAGGCGTCGTAGTAGCCGCTCGAGAGCGCGTAGGTCCCGAGGATGATGCGCCGCTTCACCTCGTCGCCGAAGCCCTCGGCGCGGCTCTTGGCGTAGAGGTCGGCGACGTCCGAGACGCGCTCGGCGGTGCGGTGGCCAAAGCGGACGCCGTCGTAGCGCGCGAGGTTCGACGACGCCTCGGCCGTCGCGAGGATGTAGTAGGTCGCGACCGCGTACGGGGTGTGCGGCAGGCTCACCGGCACGAGGGTCGCGCCCTGGGCCTCGAGCTGCGCGAGCGCCGCCCGGACCGTCGCCTCGACCTCGGGATCGATGCCGGCGACGAAGTACTCCTCCGGCACGCCCACGCGCAGCCCGGCGAGGTCCCCGCCGAGGCCGGCGAGGTAGTCGGGGACCGGGCTCCGGAGCGCCGTCGAGTCGTGGTCGTCGGGGCCGGCGAGGACGCCCATCAGGCGCGCCACGTCGGCGACCGTGCGGCCGAAGGGGCCGATCTGATCGAGGGAGGAGGCGAAGGCGATGGCGCCGTAGCGGCTCACCCGGCCGTAGGTCGGCTTGAGCCCGACCACGCCGCAGAAGCTCGCGGGCTGGCGGATCGACCCGCCGGTGTCGGTCCCGAGCGCGAGCGGCACGTGCCCCGCCGCCACCGCCGCCGCCGAGCCGCCCGAGGAGCCGCCCGGGACCCGGCTCGGGTCCCAGGGGTTGCGGACCGGCCCGAAGGCGGAGCGCTCGTTCGACGAGCCCATCGCGAACTCGTCCTGGTTGAGCTTGCCGACGACGATGGCGTCCGCCGCGTGCAGGCGCTCGACCACCGTGGCGTCGTAGGGCGGCACCCAGCCGGCGAGCATCTTCGAGCCCGCGGTGGTCGGGATGCCGCGGGTCACGATCTGGTCCTTGACGCCGATGGGGACGCCGGCCAGGGCGCCCACGGGCTCCCCCGCCGCGCGCCGACGGTCGACGTCGGCGGCCCGCGTCAACGCCTGCTCCTCGGCCAGATGAAGCCAGGCGCCCAGCTCGGCCCCGGCCCGCGCGCGGGCGAGCGCGGCCTCGGTCAGCGCGACCGAGGTCACCTCGCCGGCGTCGAGCGCGGCGAGGAGCTCGCCGGCGGTCGCGAAGGTGTTCATTGCGTTGCACCCATCGGGCTGAAAATCTCTGTCAGTACGAATCGAATACGGATGTTGCGGCGCGTCAGACGACCTTCGGGACCGCGAACGCCTCGCCGTCGTGCTCGGGCGCGGCGGCGAGGACCTCCTCGCGGTCGATCCGCGCGGTGACGGCGTCCTCACGCCACGGGGTCGCGACGGGGAGCACGTGGGTCGTCGGCGGCACGTCGGCGGTGTCGAGGCCGTCGAGCTGGGCCACGTAGTCGAGGATCTGCCCGAGCTGCGCGCCCAGGCGCGCGGCCTCGGCCGCGTCGAGCTCGAGCCGCGCGAGGCGCGCGACGTGTCGGATGTCGATCTCCACGCGCCGCCTCCTAGTGCTGATGGCCGTCGTGGCCGTGCTCGTCGCCCTCTTCCTTGGGCAGCTCCGGCGGCGCCGGCTTCGGCAGGTCGGGCGCGTCGAGGCCCGGCCCCGCCTTCAGCAGGACGTCCATGATGACCTGGAGCGTACCGGGCTCCATGCCGCGGCGCTTGGCGAGCTCGAGCTCGGCCACGCCGTGCAGCTGGAGCACCGCCGAGGTCGGCAGGACGCCGCTGAGGTCGACGGTCTTCTCGCCGCTGCCGGTGCCCTCGAAGGAGAGCACGGTCGCGCCCTGGGGAAGGCCGCCGGCGGACGCGCCGTCGGGGTGCGCCGTCTGGGTCGCGGCGACCTGGACCTTCACCACCGTGCCCTCGAGCGCGGCGAGGGTGTAGGTCACGGTCTGCTGCACCTTGAAGCGGCCGCTCACCACCTGCTGCACGACCTCCCAGCGGGCGCCGACGCCGACGGCCTCCTCGGGGAAGGTGACGGGGAGGTTCTGGAGCGCCTGGAGGTAGCTCTCGGCGAGGTTCTTCACCTGGGGGTTGGCGTCGCCCGAGACCGGGAAGGCCGGCTGCTCGACCCGCCCGAGGGCGTCGACCCTGGCGGCGGCCTCGACCCCGCGGACGCTCCCGATGACCAGCGGCAGGAGGCGCTGCGCCGGCAGCGGCGCGGCGTCGAGGGCCACGGCCTCCGCCTTGGGCACCGCGACGACGTAGCTCGCGACGCCGTCCTCGACCGCGCCGACCTTGGCGCTGACCGTCATGCGGACGCGCGGCGGGGAGGGGGAGGGGAGGTCGCGCCCCGCGAGGCGCATCTTCTCGTCGAGCTGGACCTCGACGTCGAGGGAGGCCTCACCGACCTTCGGCGCGAGGCGCAGCGCCTGCTGAGGCTCGGCGCCCGGCTCGAGGAGCTTCACGCTCACCACCACGGGGGCGCCCGCGGCGGGCTTCTCCGCGGCGGCCGGCGTGGCCGGCTCGGCGGGCGCGGGGGTCGCGGCGTC
>SBGO01000521.1 GCA_006226565.1 Deltaproteobacteria bacterium
CGACGGCACGTCGCCGACGAGCTGCTGGTAGCACCAGCCGGGCATCGCGACGCCGGTCGCGCCGACCGGGTGGCCCTTGGCCATCAGGCCGCCGGAGGTGTTGATCGGGGTCGCGCCGCCGCCGATCTTCGCCTTGCCGTCGGCGTAGTAGCGCGCGCCCTTGCCGTACTCGGCCTTGCCGATGATCTCGACCGCGATGGCGCCCATGACGCTGAAGCAGTCGTGCACCTCGGCGACGCTGACGTTGTCGGCCGTGATGCCGGCCATCTCGTAGGCCGCCGCCACCGCGTCGTACGCGCCGCGCGGCTTGAGGATGTCGTCGCGCTTCGACGACATGAGCGGGTCGGTGCGCTGCGCGAAGCCGGCGAGCTCGACGATGCGGTCCTTCGGCACGTTCAGCTTCTCGAGGCCGCGGCTGTTGCAGACGAGCAGCGCCGCGTAGCCGTCGGAGATCTGCGAGGCGTCGTAGGTCTTGAGCGGCAGCCCCGGCACGATGTAGCGGTTGCGGCCCTCGGTATCCATCACGTCCGCGGCCGTGACCTCGACCTTCTTCATCTGGGCGAGCGGGTTCTTGTTCGCGTGCCCGTAGTGCGTCTCCGCCACGTGCGCGAGGAGCTCCTCGGAGGCGTCCTCGTGGGTCGCGATGTACTTCTCCATGATCTCCGCGAAGATGTGCGGGAACACGAAGGTCTTGCCCTCGCGCTCCTCGGGGTGCGACGCCGTGCCAAGCGCCTTGCCCACGAGCTTGCCGTCCATCTTGCCGGCGTCGTCGCGCATCTTCTCGACGCCGATGACGAGGCCCACGTCCGCCGCGCCCGCCATCAGCCGGTAGGCGACGTTCAGGAGCGCCTGGCCGCCCGAGGCGCAGGCGTTCTCGGCCGTGTCGATCGACTTGCCAGCGAACCCGGGGGCGTCGGCGACGAGGCCAGACAGCAGCATCTGGTCGTTCAGGAGCGGCGCGCAGCAGGCCGCCACGCTGATCGTGTCGACGTCCTCGGGGGTCGCGCCGACCGACTCGAGCACGCCGTTCGCCGCCTTCGCGAACGCCTGCTCCAGCGTCATGTCGAAGAGCTTTCCGAAGGGGCTCTGGTGGTAACCGACGATGAAGACTTTGTTCATGGGTCCCTCTCCGTGGGTGGGTCGACCCGACGTTCGCGGGTCACAGGCTCAGGCCGCCGTCGATGTCCAGACAACGCCCCGTTTCGTAGTCGCGCCGCACGATGGCCGGACCCCCTCGAACATCTCTTCGGGTCCGGCCACACGTCCGAGCAGCGCGCCGCTCAAACATCTTCTCAAGCATCTGCGGACGCCTCCCCCCGAGGGCGGACGGGTCCGCGATGTGCATCAGCCCTGCTCCTCCGGCTTGGCCGTCGGTCGCTTCTCGACGAGCAGCCCGAGGAAGAAGAAGTCGACGATCTCCTGGGTCAGCGCGACGTAGTCCGGGTAGTGCGCGCGCAGCCCGTCGTCCGCCGCCAGCTCGTTCATCTTGACCAGGAGCGCCAGGATGAACTCCGGCTTCACCTCCGGGCGCATGTCGCCGCGCTTCTGCGCCGACACGACCACGTCCAGGAAGCGCCGCTGGTTGTCGGCCATCATCTCGTCGATGAAGGCCGCCAGCTCGTCGTCCGCGTGATAGAAGTCCTCGATGAAGGCCGTGCTCGTCTTCCGCGTGGACTCGAGCCGGTGGTCCATCATCATCCGCGCCTTCACCGAGAACGGCGCGTCGAGGGCCTCGATGGCCGCCACCTTGGCGTGCGCGGCCTCGGACATCTCCACCAGGATGTACTTCACCAGCTCGATCTTGTTGGGGAAGTACTTGTAGAACGTCGCCTTGCTCGCGCCGGCCTGGGCGCAGATCTCCTCCACCGACACGCGCTTGAGCCCGTGCTTGCGGAAGAGCCACGACGCCGAGCGCATCAGGTCCCGCTTCTTGCGCGGGACCGCCTCGCGCGGGCGCGCTTCTGGCACGACCGCGCCCGCGCTCATGCGCCGGCCTCCTGCTTCGCCGCCGCGAGGATGAGGTCGACGGGGTTCGGCTGCATCCCGCGCGCGCCCTGCTGCCACGCACGCGGCGTCAGCACGTACGAGATGTGCCCCATCCCCGGGTGCACCACGTGCTGGTAGCGGTCGCCGAAGATCTGCATCATCACGTGCCCGGTGCGGTCCGGGATGACCGGGTCCTCGGCGCCGAACACGCCGATGGTGCGGATGGTCGTCTTCGCCGCCACGTCGCCCAGGCTCAGCGGGCGCCCCTCGAAGCTCCACGGCATGCGCCCGTCGGGGGCGACGCCGTCGGAGAACATCTTCGAGGTGTAGCGCGACACGTCGACCGGCACCGGGAAGCGGCGCGCGCTGTCGGCCGAGATCCAGTACGCCCCCGCCAGGTCGCGGCGCTGCTGCGGCGTCAGGTCCTCCATCGTCTTGACCCGCGCCAGGTCGTCGCGCATCCAGCCGGCCGTGAAGTAGCCGAAGGACGACTTCGCCATCACCGCGCCCAGCGTCAGGTCGAGGCCGACCCGCTGCATGTCCGGCGGGACCGTCATCCCGAGCGCCTCGAAGGTCCCGAGCTGCGCGTCCGCGAGCGCCATCGGCGTGCGCTGCACCTGCTCGGCGAGCTTGCCGCACTTCTTGCCGTCGACCGGCGTCACGAAGGTCACGAAGACGCTGAACTTCTTCTCGACGTCCTCGGGCATCGCCGCGAGGTACGCCAGCGACTGCGTGCCCGAGCCGCAGTAGCCCTCGAGGGCCATCTTGCGGCCCTTGTTGTGCTCGAAGGCGAGGGTCGAGAGGCGCTCGGTGGCCCGGATGATGGCGTCCATCGTGATGTGGGCGTAGTCGACGGTGCTCGAGTCACCGGCGATCTCCATCACGTAGACCGGCATCCCGCGCTCGCGGAAGCGCTCGAAGAGGTTGTACTCGTTGGTGAGGCGGAAGATGCCCTCGCCGTAGGGGATGACGCCGCCGGCGTGGAAGATCGCCACGTCGACGGGCGTGACCCCGGCCTTGGGCGGCAGGTAGCTGAGCTTGAAGCCGCTGTCCCGGCCCAGCTCCTCCTCACCGTCGAAGCGCGCGGAGCCGTAGGCCTCCTTGCCGAGGGTGTTCATCAGGCGCTGGAAGCGGACGCCCGAGCGCACCCGCTCGCCGGTGTCCTTGGCGAGGTCGGCGAGCTTGCGCTTGCCGGCCACGACGTCGAGGACCGAGCCGCGGAAAGCGCGCTGCAGCTGGAGGCCGGCCTGCCAGCTCGGGAGCACGTTGCCGTCGATCCACTGGTTGGCCGACCAGCTCGCGTAGCGCAGGTGCTGCAGGCCTTCGTCGACGACCTTGTCGACGGCCGTCGCCCCGGTGTCGAGCAGGCCAGCGATGCCGGTGTAGTTCGTGTTCGTGGGCTTGTTCATCGGGGGACCTCCAAAGAAGCGCGGCGAGCGGGCTCAGAACCAGCCGAGGCGGCGAACCTCGTGGGCCACCGAGAAGTCCTTCCCGGGGTCCTGCTCGGCGTCGTAGACGAGCGGCGAGACCGCGCGGGCGACCTCACCGAAGCACTCGAAGAGAAAGGAGTATTGGTGCTGCGTGTAGCCGTCGCGGGCGCCCGCCTTGGGCTTGACCGTGACCTTCGTGTAGAGGCGCAGCGCCTGGGTGAACGTGAAGTCGGGGAGCCGCAGCTCGCCCGCCGCGTCGACGCTCGACTCGTAGACGTCGTCCTCCGACCACGGCGTGAGCCCCTGCAGGGTGCCGTTGCGGATGACGCCGGTCTGGGTCCACGACTGGCCGAGCGACAGCGGGAAGGGGATGAAGACGACCGGATCCTCGTAGACCAGGAGCGTGCGGCCCTCGGGCGGATCGGGCTCGGAGGAGGCGAGGCCGTAGAGCATCAGCCCGCTCTCGTCGTGGGAGTAGACGGCCTCGAGGCGGCCGCCGGCGTCGGTCGCCAGGACGAACTCGCCGCCGGGGAACTCCGAGGCGTACCAGCGGTCGGCGAGCGGCTCGGCCTCGAGGTCGGCGACGCGGTCTGAGCTGTCCGGCGCCGACCAGTCCCAGAGGCGGCGCCCGGCGTCGTCGACGGTGCCGACGAGGTCGACGAGGCGCCCCTCCTGCGAGTCCACCGGGAGCTGCGGCGAGACGCGGTAGCTCGCGAGCTGGTTGAGGGTCGGGGCCATCTCGTAGGCCTCGATGGCGCCGTCGAGGTTCGGGATGCACGCCAGCGGGGCCGGGGCGGTGCTCTCGTAGCTGCCGGCGTCGGGCCAGGTGAGGTTGGTGTCGTCGCAGGCGACGAGGGCCAGGGCGAGGGCGGCGAGGGCGCCGAACGAGCGGAGGTTCATCGGCTCACCATCCGAAGGCCAGGTGCAGGCGGAGGAGCTGCGCGGGCTTGGCGTCGAGCCCGAGCGCCGTGTTGTCGAGGCCGCTGAGCGGGAAGAGCGCGGCGTACTCAAGCCGCACGGCGAAGCCGTTGTCCGAGTGGTACTCGAGGGTCGGGTCGAGCTCGACGCCGAGGGGGCGCTTGCCGCCCGGGGTGGAGCTCGCGTAGACGCTCCACGAGGCGACGGCCGCCAGCGAGACGTCGAGCCGCGCCGAGTGGAAGGTCGCCAGCCGGAGCCGCGCGTGGGGGCGCAGGTAGAAGGCGTCCGTCACCGTCCCGACGATCTCGCGGAAGAGGATGCGGTCGACGCGGTAGTCCGGGTGGAAGCGGAAATTGTCGGCCGTGTTGTCGTAGGGCGGGACCGCCTGGAGCCCGTCGAGGTCGCCGGCGACCGGCGCGGTGAGGTCCTGGTCGGCCGGGCGCGCGCCGAAGCCGGGGGCCGAGTCGCCGCTGGCGAAGCCGCTGTCGAGGCCGGCGTCGAAGGCCCCGTCGAGGTCGCCGAAGGCGCTCTCGAAGGCGACGCCGATCTGGTTCGAGGTGACCTGGCCCGGCACCTCGAAGCCCGGGAGGCCGGACTGCTGGTCGATCTTGGCGTGGAGGTAGGCCGCCTCGAGCTCGAGGCGCAGGTGGCGGTGGCTGAAGCGGAGCCACAGGTCGAAGACGTCGGCGTCGAGGCCGCGGTGGACGACCTGGGCCGGGCCGATGGCGACCGGGACCGACAGCGGCAGGTAGCTCGCCGGGATGTCGTCGTCCTGCCAGCGGTGCGACCAGACCGCGCCGTACTCGAAGGTGGCCTTGCCGGCCTTGGCGCGGCGCTCGTGGGCGGCGTCGTCGCGCCAGTTCAGGATGGCGAGGGAGAAGGTGCGGACGGCGGCGCTCGGCTCGACGTCGACGGCGCGGACCTCGTCCTTGCGGGCGACGACGTGCCCGGTCGCCGAGAAGTCGTAGGCGACGGCGAAGATGTGGCCGAGGGTGGCGGTGGCGAAGGTGATGCGGTCGGCGGCGTCGCCGCTGTCGCAGTCGGGGCAGTCGCCGCCGTTCGAGAGCATCCCGAGGCCCCAGTGGGCGCCCATGCGGCCGGCGGCGAAGTAGCCGAGCGGGGTCACGGCCTCGCCCCAGGCGCGCTTGATGATGAAGGCCGAGGTGGGCGCCGTCTGGGTGACGCTGCCGCCCGGGATGCCGTCGGCGCTGTCGCCGAAGGCGACGTTGTCGAGGATGTCGACCCGCGCCTTGACGGCCACCATGCCGCCGGGGGCGTAGAAGGCGAGGTCGGTGCGCAGCCGCGCGTCGGCGTGGAAGAGCGTCTGGCGCGACGGGTCGCTGAGCGAGACCGGGAAGAGGAGCTCGCCCGAGGGCGTCGGCCCGCGGTCGAGGTCGAGGTTCCGCAGCATCTCCGAGCGCAGGCGGAGCGCGCCGTGGAAGTCGAAGCGCGTCTCGGTCGACGCGAGCACGTCGTAGCCGAGGTCGGTGAAGCCGGTCGCAGCGGCGGGCGGGGCCGAGGTGGCCGCGAGCGCGGCGACGGCGAGGGTGGCGAGGGCGCGTCTCATCGCGAGCCCTCCGACTTGGAGTCGCTGCTGTCGGCGTGGACCGGCTGCCTATGCGGGCGGGACGCCCGCAGTCCCGGGTCGAAGGGATTGCGGGCGTCCCGCCCGCTGGACGGCTCGTGGTCAGAGGTGGCCTGGGCCGCGCGCTGCGGCTGCTCCTGCGAGGCGAGCGCCGTGGTGTCGGACTCGACCGCGAGGAACTCGAGGACGGCGCGGGTCGACGGGCGGGCGGCCTCGACCATCGGGATGTGGCCGCAGCGCGGGAAGACCATCAGGCGCGCGTCGGGCAGGAGGTTCGAGAGGCGCTCGCCCCACTCGACCGGGGTCACCTGGTCCTCGCGGCCCCACAGCAGCAGCACCGGCTGGCGGATGGTCGGGTAGACGGGCTCGAGCGCGTCGAGGTCGAGGGCGCGGATGGTCGCCAGGGCGGCGGCGGCGGCGCCCGGGCGGGCCTGCAGCGCCTCGGCGCCCTCGACGAGGGCCTCGCTGACCCACGCCTTCGGGTCGTAGAAGGCGAAGGCGAGCTTCTCGTCGGCGCGCTCGGCGTAGAAGGCGCCGTAGATGACCTCGCCGAGGACCGGGACCCGGGACCAGGCGAAGATCACGGGCTCCTGCTCGCCGAAGAACATGCCGTTGTAGAGCGCGACGCGCCCGACGCGGTCGGGGACGCGGCTGGCGATCGTCAGCGACACCGCCGAGCCCCACGAGTGGCCGATCAGCGAGAAGCGCTCGACGCCGAGGCGATCGAGGAGGTCGAGGACCAGGGTGGCCTGGCCGCCGAGGGAGTAGTCGCCGTCCGGGCGGCTGGTCCAGCCGTGGCCGCGCAGATCGACGGCGATCGTGCGCCAGCCGGCGGCCGACAGCACCGGGACGAGGCCCGCCCACTCGCGCAGTGTCGCGCCGAAGCCGTGGACGAGGACGAGGGTGCCGCGCGGCCGGACGCCGGCGGCGGGGGCGGTGATCTCGTAGTGGACGTGGGTGTCGCCGAGCTCAGCGTAGTCGCCGGCCGGCGCGTCGGGCAGCGGCTGCCCGAAGAAGGAGGGGCAGCCGCCGAGCGCGACGGCGAGCGCGGTGAGCGCGAGGGCGGCGCGGAGGCCGCTCACGGCAGGTTCGCCAGGCTGCGGATCTCGGCGATGTCCCGGATCTCGCCGTCCTCTTCGTCGTCGGCGCCCTCGGCGCTGGTGACGATGGCGACGCGGGTGAAGCACTCGGCCACGAAGGTGTGGGAGCGGACGCTGGTCGGCAGGATGCCGATGCCGATGTGGCGCTCGAGGACCGAGTTGACGCGGACGACGTCGGTGAAGTCGCCGTAGGGCGTGGCGACCGCGCCCGCGGCGTCGACGCTGGCGGTGAGCGTCTGGTCGATCACGTAGTCCGCCCACGAGCCGCAGAGGGGGCCGGTGGCCGTCGTGTCGACGGTCCAGCTCGCGCCGACCTCGAGCGGGAACTTCAGGATGGGCAGCGGCGGGTCGTAGACGAGCGCTGTGCCGTCGACCTGGTCCTCGCCGACGATGCCGAGCAGCAGGACGGCGTCGTCGGTGACCTGGTAGACGCCGAGCTGGGTCTGGTCGCAGATGTCCCAGTAGAAGTAGGAGACGCTGAACTCGCCGAGGACCGCGGCGAAGGTGGCGTCCTCGAAGCCGGGCTCGTCCTCCCACCAGGTGTCGGCGGGGGCGATCGTCTCGTCGATCTGCTCGGTGACGGTGCCGGGGACGTCGACGAGGTCCCAGGCGCAGGCCGCGCCGTCGCAGGTGGCGGCGGAGTCGAAGCCGGTGACGTCGGTCGTGATCTCGTAGTTGGCGCTGAGGTTGGGGCCGAAGGGCGCCTCGGCGCGGGTGATGACGCGATCGTAGTTGGGGTGGCAGCCGACGACGGTGGTGTCCTCGGTCGCGGTGTCGGCGACCGTGGTGTCGGTGGCGTCGTCGGCGTCGGTCGTCGCCGTGTCGTCGGCGACCGCGTCCGTCCCGTCTTCCGAGGTGGCGTCGGCGGCGTCGGTGTCCTCGCCGGCGTCGGGGAAGAGCACGTCGGTGGCGTCCCCGCCGACGGTGTCGCCGACCGGGGCGCACTGGCCGCTCGGCAGGCACTCGCCCGAGGCGCAGTCGGCGCCGACGGTGCAGGTCCGCTGTCCCGTGTCGCCACCGCCGCAGGCTGCGACGGACAACACCGAGACGAGGACGAAGAGCGGCGAGAGGACACGTCGGACGAGCATCAGGGGTGCCTCGCATCACGAGTCGATGACCCGTGCCTAGCACCCTGATGCGAACGGTGCAACGCGAATTGAACGAATTTCGTCGATGGTGTGGCTAATCGTTCAATTTGGCCGTCGGGCTACCAGGCGATGAGCGCGGTCAGGCCGAGGTGATCGGAGCCATCGACGCTCGCCGGCCAGGTGATGCGATCGATGGCGTGGCCCGCCAGGCCCGCCTCGCCCGCGTCGAGCCAGACGTAGTCGATGCGCGAGCTGGGGTTGGAGGCCGGGAAGGTGGGGCCGGCGTCGCCCGGATGGAGGGCCGCCCAGACGTCGGTGAAGCCGGCGCCCGAGAGGGTGAGGTAGACGCCGCCGCCGGCGGCCGCCTCGTTGAGGTCGCCGGTCAGGATGGCCGCCTCGCCGTCGGTGGTGAAGCTCGCGATGGCGGCCGCGGCGGCCTCGGCCTGCTGTTTGCGGGTCTGATCGCTCTGGTGATCGAGGTGGGTGGTCGAGAAGACCAGGGTCCCGCCGTCGGGGCGCGTCAGGCGGGCGAGCAGGGCCTTGCGCGGGAAGACGCCGGTCGGGAGGTTGGAGGTCGCGGTGTCCGCGACCGGCCAGGCGCTCGCGATGGCGATGCCCTCCTGGTAGGTGTCCCAGGCGGTGTGGGTCACGCCGCGGTGGGTGGCGTAGGTGCGGCCGGTGCGCGCCTCGAGGGCGCCGAGGAGCTCGGGCAGGGCGTCCTGGCCGCCGGGCACCGCGCAGACCTCCTGAAAGCCCATCACGTCGGGGTCGAGGGCGGCCAGGGCGTCGACGAGGACGGGCTTGCGGGCGTCCCAGTCGTCGATGAGGCAGCGCAGGTTGAGGCTGACCACGCGCACGGCGTCCCCGGGCGCCGCGGTGTCGGCGGCCTCGGCGGTGTCGGCGACCTCGAGGGTGTCGGCGACCTCGAGGGTGTCGGCGACCTCGGCGGTGTCGGCGGCCTCGACGGTGTCCGCGGCCTCGGCGGTGTCCGCGTCACCCGCGCTCGACGAGCAGGCGGCGGAGGTGAGCAGGGCCACCGCGCCGAGGAGCGCGGGGAGCGAGCGGAGCGTGACGTGGGGCGCGTTCATGGGCGACTTCTCCCGCGTTCGGCGCCCGTCGACAAGGGCCGAGATCAACAACCGCGCCCGGCTCAGTGGAGGAAGATGCTGCCGCTCCACCAGGGGTACCAGCCTTCGAACTGCGTGCCGCCCTCGCCCCAGCCGATGCGGAACCGGGTCGCCGTGCTCCCGATCGGGTAGACGGTGCTGCCCGGGGTCCACGCGGTCGTGCAGGTCGCGCACGAGAACGTCGCGACCTCGCGCGTGTAGGAGGTCACGGGGCCGGCCGCGTCGCCGTCTCCGAAGCTGATGTCGCCGGCGCCGGTGTTGTGCGCGGTGCCCCAGCTCGTCTGCGTGAAGCCGGTCTCGCTCGTGTACCCCGAGCCGGAGTTGGCCTTGATCACGTAGTTGCTCAGGTAGAACTCGGAGAAGCCGGCCGGGAACTCGAAGGTGTAGTGGTAGGTGTGGTCGCCGCTGCTGTCCTGGGTGTAGGGCCGGTAGCTCGCGTCGATGGCGGCGATGGTCGCCCCGTCGACGGCGACCATGGTGCCGCCGAAGTAGTTGCGGGCGTCGGCGAGGGTGATCTCGGTCCAGCCCTCGCCGGGCGTGCTCATGTCGCAGTAGACGGTGTGGGTGGCGTAGGCGGTGCCGGCGCCGTCGGGGTCGATGTCGTAGGTGCCGCTGCCGGTGGAGAGGCCGGCGTCGACGATGGCCTGGCAGCTCTCGAGGTAGGCGGGGATGCAGCTCAGACCGTCGCCGACGTAGTCGGTGTTGCACGCGCAGTGGTCGACGGGGCCGACGCAGCTGGCGTTGGGGTCGCAGACGACGCCGGCGCAGACGGGGTCGAGGTGGCGGGTCACGGCGGGGAGGGCGGCGGCGAAGCTGACGGCGAACTGGGCGCCGGCCGTGGTGGTGTAGGCGATGGCGACGCCGTTGCCGTCGCCGAGGCCGTGCTGGGTGCAGCGGGTGGCGCCGTCGGCGCTGAAGAGCTCGACGTTCCAGTCGACGTAGGGCCACACGGCGCCGGGGCGGGTCCAGCCGTCGGTGAGGGCGCCGTCGGTGGCGGTGCCGCGGGTGGTCAGGACGCAGCGGTGGAAGGTCGCGAAGGCGTCGGCGTTCAGGCCCAGCGCGACGTTCCAGTAGGCCTTGTGGGCGCCGGCGAGCGGCTCCTCGCCGCGGAAGACGGCGGTCTGGAAGAAGAGGTGGGTCGTGTCGGGCGCCGGGCCGGGGAAGCTCGGCGAGAGGTTGCCGGGCCCCTGGTCGGGCATGACCGAGAAGACCGAGCCGTCGTCGCAGGTGACGATGAGGTCGTTCAGGTGGAGGGTGCTGGCGGCGGCGTCGGGGCCCGCGGTGCAGGCCAGCGCGAGGACCGCGGTGAGGTCGCGCTCGCCGGTCAGCGGGTCGAAGAGCAGGGTGAGCGGGTCGCCGGTGTCCTTCTCGCAGTCGAGCTTGGCCGAGCAGAAGAGGTCCTCGAACTGCACGGCGACGTCGAAGAAGCCCTGGGTGGCGGCGCGGGCGACGGTCACGTCGAAGGTCACCGGCGTGTCCTGGTCGGCCACGCAGTCCGCGACGAGGGTCAGCGGCGAGCCGGTCGGCGCCGGGTTGGCGTAGTCGACGCCCGCGACGAGCGGGGTGCCGCCGACCTCGAGGGCCTCGAGCACGAGCTCGACGGTGTTCTGGGGGAACTCGGCGTCGCAGGTGCCCACGTAGCTGATCGCCCCGGCGCCGTCGCCGTAGGCGGAGGAGCGCAGGGTCTTCGTCCACACGGTGGCGCCGTTGGCGACGACCGTCAGGGTGTACTCGACGTCGCTGAGGCCGGGCAGCGACAGCGGGGCGACGTCGATCGCCACGCGTCCGCCGCCGGCCGCCGGCGTGTCTGC
>SBGO01000533.1 GCA_006226565.1 Deltaproteobacteria bacterium
AGCCCGGCCGGGCTCACGGGCAGCCGTAGCGCTCGGCGGTCCCGCGCTGGCTCGGGCAGGCGTCTCGGACGTCGAGGACGCCGTCGCCATCGGAGTCGGGGCAGCCATCGCCCTTGCCGGCGCCGGCCCCGGCGTCGACCGGGCAGCGGTCCCACGGGTCGATGACGCCGTCGCCGTCGGAGTCGGGGCAGCCGGCGGTCCGCTCGGTGCCGGCGTGCAGGGGGCAGCGGTCGTCCTCGTTGTCGAGACCGTCGCCATCCGTGTCGCCGCTGGGATCGACATGCGGCTCGTCCACGACGACCGGGGGAGCGACCGGGTCGGGCGGCGTCCAGTCGCCGCCGTCCACGTGGCCTGGGCGTGCACGCCACGCCAGGATGTCGACGCCGAAGAGGAAGGTCGGGCTGAAGCCAATCGCGCCCTCGACGGCGTCGGTCCCGAAGAGGCCGATCTCGAGCCGCAGAGCGACGCTCTCGTCGATGACGAGCTCCGCCCCGAGCGCCGCGTGGAAGAGCGCGTCGATGTCGCTGCCGGCGTCGCCGCCCACGAGGGCCATCACGCCCCCGCCGACGCTCGCGTACGGCTTCACGACCCAGTCGAAGGGGCGCGCCACGAGGTCGAGGTGCACCGGGAGGAGCAGCGCCGAGGCGCCTTCCGTGGGCGTGCTGGCGGGCACCAGCGCGAGGGCGAGCTCGAGGTCCACCACGCTCATCGCGCGCCAGGCCGCCCGAAGCCCAATCAGCGCGCCGTCTCCGGGCTGGAGCGCCGACCGGCGCACGCCGAGCACGTCGAAGTCGCTGCTGGTGAGCTGGTATCCGCCGACGACCCCGACGCGCATCGGCAGGCCGATGACCTCATCGGCCTGGGCGGCGGTCGGCATCAAGAGCGAGGCGATGATGCTGCATTGCAGCAAGGTGGTGTGCACGCGGCGCATTCTGGAGGGGATGCTATGTGGCGGCGCGGGGGACCGCAAGCCGCGTCTTGCCTGGCTCCAATCCCAGAACGCGAAAGGCCGGCACGCTCTCGCGTGCCGGCCTCTTCGCCGTGTCCGGGCCGCTTCTCGCGGCCTGCATCGCCTCAGATCTCGATGATGATGACGCGCGGGCTGTCGTCTTCCTCAGCCTCCTCACGCGGCGGCTCCATCGGCATGTAGTCGTACGGGGAGGGCAGCTCGAGGTAGGGCTGCTCGAAATGAGGCTCCGGCTCCTCGTTGGGGCGCCACCATGCGATTCTCATTTCTCACCTCCCTGGTTCTGTGCAACCACAGGCCACGATCCAACTCTAGCAACGTGCTGTGGGCGAATCAACTTGCGATTCCTCCAGCTCGTTACAAGAGCTACAACGACGCTCCGCCGGGATTTGTTCAGCCCGAACCGGCGAGCGATGAAACCCCGTGATCTTTCGAGCGGTCTCTCGCGCTTGCGGGGCGCCGGGGTGTGTGCGTTGCAGCAGGATGACGGGCGAGCGCGGCCGCCGGCGTGGGAGATCCCTGCGAAGAGCTCCAGACAAACGAAAAGGGCCGCCGGTCTCCCGGCGGCCCCTCTCAGAGGTCGCGTGCGCGGTGGGCGGGGCCCGCCGCGCAGCTCGGCGCGACTAGCGCTCGGTCTTGATGCCCGAGAGCGCGTCGCCGAAGACGTCGCCGAGGGTCGTGGACTGCTCGGCGCGCTGGGCCTTGAGGTACTCGCTGTACTCCTCCGAGGCCTCCTCCTCGCTGAGGCGCTTCATCGACAGGCCGATCTTGCGCTCCTCGGGGATGAGGCTGATGACCTTGGCGCGGACGGCCTGGCCCTCGCGCACCACCTCGGTCACGCTGCTGACCTTCTCGTAGGTCAGCTCGGAGATGTGGATGAGGCCCTCGATGGCGTCCTCGATCTCCACGATGGCGCCGAAGTCGAGCACCTTCGTGACGGCGCCCTCGATGACCGAGCCCGGCGGGTAGCGGTCCTCGACGCTCTCCCACGGGTCGCGGCTGAGCTGCTTGATGCCGAGGCTGAAGCGCTCCTTCTCGACGTCGATGTGCAGCACCACGGCCTCGACCTCGTCGCCCTTCTGGAAGACGTCGGCCGGGTTCTTGACCTTGTTCGACCAGGAGATGTCGGACACGTGGATGAGGCCGTCGATGCCCTCCTCGATGCCGATGAACAGGCCGAAGTTCGTGATGTTGCGGATCTTGCCGCGGACGACCGAGCCGACCGGGTAGCGCTCCTGCAGGAGCTCCCAGGGGTTGGTCTCGATCTGCTTCATGCCGAGCGAGATGCGCTTGTTCTCGATGTCGATGTCGAGGATGACCGTCTCGACGATGTCGCCGATGGAGACGACCTTCGACGGGTGCTTGACCCGCTTGGTCCAGCTCATCTCGGACACGTGGATGAGGCCCTCGATGCCGTCCTCGAGCTCCACGAAGGCGCCGTAGTCGGTGAGGCTGACGACCTTGCCCTTGACGCGGTCGCCCACGTGGTACTTGTCGCTGACCGAGACCCACGGGTCCTCGCTGACCTGCTTGAGACCGAGCGAGACGCGCTCGGTGCGCGGGTCGAACTTGAGGATCATCACCTCGACCTCGTCGCCCACCTCGAACATCTCGCTCGGGTGGTTGACGCGGCCCCAGGACATGTCGGTGATGTGGAGCAGGCCGTCGATGCCGCCGAGGTCGACGAAGCAGCCGTACTCGGTGATGTTCTTGACGATGCCCTTCATCGTCATGCCGACCTCGAGCTTCTCGAGGGTCTTGGCCTTCAGCTCCTCGCGCTCGGCCTCGAGCAGCGCGCGGCGCGACAGGACGATGTTGCCGCGGCGCTTGTTGAACTTGATGACCTTGAACTTGTACGTCTCGGAGATGTACTTCTCGAGGTTCCGCACGGGGCGCAGGTCGACCTGCGAGCCGGGGAGGAACGCCTTGACGCCGATGTCGACGGTGAGGCCACCCTTGACGCGACCGGTGATGATGCCCTCGACCAGCTCGTTGCGCTCGACGGCGTCGTTGATCTCGTCCCAGATCTTGAGCTTGTCGGCCTTCTCCTTCGAGAGCTCGACCTGACCGTGCTCGTTCTCCTGCGACTCGAGGTAGACGTCGATCTTGTCGCCGACCTTGAGGTTCATCCCGGCGGCGGTGCCGTGGAACTCCTCGATCGGGATCTGGCCCTCGGACTTGTAGCCGATGTCGACAGTGACGTAGTCGCTGCCGATCGCGATCACCGTGCCGGTGACGATCTCGCCTTCCTTCGCCCCGGACTTGGCCTCGTACTCTTCGAGGAGGGACTCGAAGTCTTCGAAGTCAGCGGGGAGGTCGGCATCGTGGGTGGTGGTGTGGGTAGTCAAGGTTGAGTTGTCCGGACGAAAAGTTTGAAATGGTAAGAATCACACGGGGTTCAGGTTGTCCCAGGGCCCCGTTTCGGGCGCGGACCATATGGAAGTGGGGCGCCAATGTCAATGGTCCGCCCGGTCTCCGGTGCAGGTGGGCGCCGGATCCGGCCCCGCGTCCGCTCTGGGGCCCCGACGGATTGCTCGGGCCGCCGTCGGTGTGGTAACTCCCGCGAGCCGGCCGGAGACCCGTTCGGACGACCAGAGGAGCTCATGAGTCATCGCCTCGACCATCTCATCGCCCAGTCGACCGCCGCTCGCCCGTTCGTCGCGCACGACGACGAGGAGGAGAACGGCAAGGATCAGCCGAAGAACTGGCAGCTCGACCTGCTCCGCAAGACCCGGACGATCGAGCTCTTCGGCGGCGTGAACAACGCCGTGGCGAAGCGCGTGATCAGCCAGCTGCTGTTCCTCGAGGCCGACGATCCCACCAAGCCCATCACGGTCGTCCAGAACAGCCCCGGCGGCTCGGTCACCGACGGCTTCGCGATCTACGACGCGATGCGCTTCGTGAAGCCGGACATCCACATCCTCTGCGTCGGGCTGACCGCGTCCATCGCGACGATCACGCTCCTCGGCGCCAAGAAGGAGCACCGCTTCACCTTGCCGCACACCGAGTTCCTCATCCACCAGCCCCTCATCCCGGGCACGGTGTACGGGCGCGCGGCGGACCTCGAGATCACGGCGCGTGAGATCATCAAGACCCGCGAGCGGATCAACCAGATGCTGGCCGCCGAGACCGGGCAGCCGCTCGAGGTCGTGGAGCAGCACACCCAGCGCGACTACTGGATGAGCGCCGACGAGGCCGTGAACTACGGGCTCGTCGCGCGCATCGTCCGGAGCCGCGACGAGCTCGAGAACCTGTGACGGAGCGCGCCCGCTCGCGCTGGGGCGGCTGAGTGCGGCGCGCCCGACCGCGCCCGGCGGGTTGGGACGCCGGGCTCCTGGCGGCCCTCGGGCCGAAGGGCGCCCGCCTCGGCTATCAGCTCGAGGTCGCCCAGAGCGAGCACGACGACGCGCTCGCCGCGCGCATCCTCGCCGAGGCCGGTGACGCCCTGGCCCTCGAGGGCCAGGGGCGCTCCGCCGCGCTCGCCTTCGAGGAGGCCGTCACCCACGCCGAGCGGGCGGGCCACGCGCGCACGCTGGGGGACCTCTACTGGCGCCTCGGGCAGGTGAACGAGGGGCTCCACCGCCCCGCCGGCGCCGCCCGCTGGTACGACCGCGCGGCCACGGTCTTCGCCGACGAGGGGGACACCGCCGACCAGGTGATGGCGCTCCAGGCGTCGGCCCGCTGCCGCGTCATGACCGAGGGGCCGGCCGAGGCGCTGCGCGTGCTCCAGGACGCCATCGACCTCGCCCGCGCGGAGGACGACGGCGTGCTCCTGGCGGCCGCCATGGAGCAGGCGGCCGAGGCCGCGGCGGCGCTCAGCTACGCGACCGACGCCCTCGCGAAGTACCGCGAGGCCGTGCGCCTCTACACGCGTGAGAACGACGACTTCGGGCGCGTGCGCTGCACGATTGGCGCGGCCGAGTGCGAGCTCGAGCTCGGCGACCACGTCCGGGCCATCCACACCCTGGCGCCCGTCGAGACCGAGCTCGAGCTGGGCCTCGACGACGCGACGGCGGGGCGGGGGCTGGCGCTCACGGCGCGCTTCTACCTCGAGGCCGGCGACCGCGAGCGCGCCTCGGAGCTCTTCGAGAAGGCGCTGGACCTGCTCGGCCGGGGCGGCGCCATCGGTCGCCGCGCCCACCTCGTGCTGGCCTTCGGCCGCGTCCTCGAGCGGACCGACGGGCCGCAGCGCGCGCGACCGCTCTACGAGGCGGCGCTGGCCGACTACGAGCGCATCAAGGACCGCTCCCGCATCGGCCCGGCGGCCTACAGCCTGGCGCGCTGCTACTTCGACGCCGGCGACGTGGTGCGCGCGGACGAGGCCATCGACCGGGCCCTCGACGTCTCGCAGCGCCTCGGCGACGTGGAGGGGCTCGAGCTCTGCACCGAGCTCGCCGTGCGCATCGCCGTGTCGATGGGGCAGGGCAAGCTGGCGCTCGACCGGCTGCGCCTCGCGGCCCGCGTCAAGGGCGAGCTCGGCGACTACGCCGGCGAGGTCCGCTACCTCCTGCGGGCCCTCGACGCGACCCTGGCGATCCCGGGGCTCGACCCGGTGGTGCTCGCCGACGAGTTCATCGAGGCCGTGCGGCGGAGCGGGACGCGCTTTCTCAGCGCCGACGAGCTCGACGCGATCGCCGAGAAGCTGGCGAAGGCCGAGCGCCCCGACTACGCGCGGGAGATCACCGTGCTCCGGGCGCAGTCCGAGCTCGACGCCGGGCGCGCCGCCGACGCCGCGGAGGCCTTCGCCCGCGCCGCCGGCTTCGCCGTCCGCGCCGACGCCCGCGAGGAGGCCGGCGAGCTCTGGGACCAGGCGATCGCCATCGGCACCCGGATCGGCCTGAAGGAGGTCGGCAACTGGCGCATCGATCGCGACATGTTCGGCCACCGCGAGTGACTCGCGGGCGCCGCCTGCGCGACCTCGTTGCGCTCGGCCGGGCCAGTCGCTAACGTGACGGGCGTTCGCCCCCCCTCTCCCCGCGGGAGCTTCATGCGACGCACAAGCCTCTTCGCCCTCGCTGCCCTGCTCCTGCTCCCCCTCGGGACGGTCGCGTGTGGCAACGACTCCTGCAAGACCGCCGACGACTGCCCCGATGGCAACATCTGTCGCCTCGGGCTCTGCATCCGCGACCCGGGGATCGACACCCTGGTCGGCGGTGACGCGGACGCGCTCGTCGACGTGACCCTCGACTGCGATCCGGCCACGGCGACCGACCTCGTGCTCAACGAGATCCTCGCGGACCCGCCCGCGGGCGCCGACGTCAACGGGGACGGCAACGCGTCCACCACCGAGGACGAGTTCGTCGAGATCGTCAACGTGTCGAGCCGCTCCGTGGCGCTCACGAACGTCGAGATCGACGTCGGCGGCAAGACCGTCGTCGCCGGGTCCTTCTGCCTCGCGCCGAACGCCGCCCGCGTGGTCTTCCACACCGACGGGCTGCCGAGCCTCACCAATGGCGGCGCGACGGTGTCGCTCAAGGTCGACGGCCTCGTCGTCCAGTCGCACACCTACGGCTCCGAGGGCGGCGGCGACCAGTCGCTGACGCTCGCGGTCCAGCTCGACCGCACCTCGAGCTGGGTCAAGCACACCGAGATCGCGGCGACGCCGTACTCCCCGGGCACCTGCGCGAACGGCAACGCCTTCCCGGACTGCGACGGGGGCACCGTCGTCGAGGGAGACACCGACGTGACCGACGGTGAGACCGTCGCCGCGTGCTCGACCGTGCCGACCGCCGGCGACCTCGTGATCAACGAGATCATGGCCGATCCGGGCGCCGTCAACGACGCCAACCAGGACGGCGTCTTCGATGGCTCGCAGGACGAGTTCATCGAGATCTTCAACGTCAGCGCCAGCACCCTGCTCCTGACCGGCGTGACGGTGTCCGAGGGCGGCGGCAAGGTCTTCACCTTCCCGGCGGGGACCTGCATCGAGCCGGGCCAGGCGGCCGTCATGTTCGGGACCTACGTCTCCGGCGGCGACTTCGGCGGCGCGCTGCCCTTCGGCTACGGCGGGACCTTCGGGCTCAACAACACGTCGGACTCGGTGTTCCTCCGCGACGCCAACGGCGACATCATCGACAGCGTCAACTATGGCGCCGACGCCGGTGACGACCAGTCGATCACCCGCGCCGTCGACGGCGACATCGCCTCGGCCTTCGTGAAGCACACCGACGCCGCGCGCTCGAACGGGACGCGCATGAGCCCCGGGCGCTGCCAGTCGGGCGCGCCGTTCCCGAACTGCGGCACGGGCCCCGTCGAGGGCGATCAGGACGTCATCGAGGACGTCACCGACACGACCGACACCGGCCCGAGCTGCGGACCGGGCGCGACGACCGGCGACCTCGCCATCAACGAGGTCGGCGCCAACGCGGGCGGCGTGGACTGGAACCAGGACGGGACGCCGGACAACACCGACGACGAGTTCGTCGAGATCGTCAGCCTCGCCAGCGGCGCGGTCCAGCTCGCCGGGGTGCAGCTCAAGGACAAGGCCGGCGGGACCTTCACCTTCCCGAGCCTCTGCCTCGAGGCCGGCTACGCCGTGCTCGTCTTCAACGGCGGCGGCAGCCTCTTCTCCGTGTCCGCGCTGCCGGCCGGCAACGCGACCCCGCAGACCGGGGCGCCGGGCCTCAACAACACGGCCGAGTCGCTGACCCTGCTCGACGCGGGCGGCGCCACCCTCGACAGCTTCCCGGAGAGCGACGCGACCGCGGGCGAGACCTGGGTCCGGGATCCCGAGAAGACCGGTGGCTTCGTCAAGCACACCGCCGCCAGCACGAGCGGCGGGACGGCGTCGAGCCCCGGGCTCTGCGCCAACGGCAAGGCCTTCCCGAGCTGCCAGTAGGCGCGGCGGGGAGGTGACGCGAGCGGCCCCCGGGCCGCTTCGCGCTTGCGCGGTCGGGCGTCGGGGCCTACCTATGCCCGGCGGGCGCTGGCCCGCCGACGCTGCGAGGTGAGAGGTGGCTGGACGGCCGAAGATGTGCGCGAGCTGCGGCAAGCTCATGGGGGTCGGGGACGCGTGCCCCTACTGCGGCGCGGATAACAAGAAGGTCGCGCTCCGGCTCAAGCGGGTGGCCGCCGGCGGGGCCGTGAAGAGCGCGCACCCGGTGACGACCGCCCTCGTCATCGTCAACGTGTTCCTCTTCCTCGTCGCCCTCGGCGTCGGCGGGATGCGGCCCACCTCGGGGATCTTCGACTTCGGCGCGCCGAACGTCGAGTTCGCCTATCGGCTCGGCCTCATGTACCAGCCAGCCGTCGCGGCCGGGGACTGGTGGCGCCTCATCACGCCGATCTTCCTGCACCTCGGCGTGCTCCACCTCTTCTTCAACTCGTACATCCTGTGGGTCGCCGGCCGGCACCTGGAGTCGGAGATCGGCTCGCGCCTGATGCTCATGGTCTACCTCGGCACCGGCATCCTCGGGTTCGTCGCGAGCTACGCCACCGGGACCATCCTCAGCGGCGGCGCCTCGGGCGCCATCAGCGGGCTCCTGGGCTTCCTCATCGTCCGGCGCCGGCTCGTCGACGGGGACTTCCGAAACCCGCTCACGATGTGGATCATCCAGCTCATCGTGCTGACGGCGATCTTCGGCGTCGTGGTCTCGCGCGTCGACAACGCGGCCCACCTCGGCGGCTTCGTGAGCGGCGCCCTGGTGGCGCTGCTCTTGACGAAGGTCCGCATGGGCAAGGGCGGGGCGCTCGGCCTCATGCTGGTCACGACCGGGCTCGTGGTCGCGACCGGCGTCGCCGCCGCCCAGATGGGGCTCTCGTTGACGCGGGGCAGCAGCGCGGACGTCGATGGCGTCACCACCTGCATGGTCCACGCGAGCAACGCCTTCGACAAGGAGGGCCTCTACGTCGACCAGGGCAAGGTGGGCGACCTCATCGACTGCTTCGGGACGACCGCGTCCCTCGGCGGAGAGGCCGCCGGCGCGCGCGACGAGGTCATCGGCCAGCTGAAGGTCGCGAAGGACGCCCACGAGCACGCGGACGCGGCCGCCGCGCAGGACGCCAGCCGGCGCGTGCGCGAGGGCGTGCAGCGCTATCGGAAGTGGCTGGACGCGCACTGGGCGCTCTTCTTCCCGCCCCCGGCGCGCATCGTGAGCACCCCCATCGCGCCGCCGCTCCGGCCCGAGGCCGAGGCGTCCCCGATGCACGAGGGGCAGCGCGAGCCGTGAGCCCGGCGCCCGGCCTCCGCGCGCTCGTCGACGCGCACTGCCACCTGAACAGCGGGCGGCTCGGGGCGCCGGTGGACGAGGTGGTCGCCGAGGCGCGCGCGGTCGGGGTCGAGACCTTCGTGCTCGCCGGGGTCGCGCCCGAGGAGTGGCGGGACCAGCGAGCGCTGGCGGCCCGCTATCCGGGGGCCGTCTTCCCGGTCTTCGGGCTCCACCCGCAGTGGATCGCCGAGGTCGACGAGGCGGCGGTCGCCGACGGCCTGGCGGCCCTCGAGCGGGAGCTCGCGGGCGCCGCCCCCCCGGTGGCGCTGGGGGAGACCGGGCTCGACGGCCTCACCCCGGCGCGGAAGGCGTCTCTTGCGTTGCAAGAGGGGGCATTCCGAGAACACCTCCGGCTGAGTGCGAGATACGATACGCCCATTGTATTGCATTTGCTCAAGGCGACCGGGCGGGCGCTGGAGGTGCTCCGCGAGGTCGGCGTTCCGCCGGCGGGCGGCGTGGTCCACAGCTTCGGCGGCGCCCCCGAGGTCGCCCTCGCGTACGTGAAGATGGGGCTCCACGTCTCGTTCTGCGGGTCGCTGACCTACCCGCAGTCGCGCCGCCTCGTGGCGGCGGCCGCGGCGCTCCCGCTCGACCGCGTCCTCATCGAGACCGACACCCCCGACCAGGCGCCGCACCCGCATCGCGGCGAGGTGAACCGCCCGGCGCTGCTCCCGCTCGTCCTGCACGCCCTGGCGGAGGCGCGGGGCGAGCCGGTCGCGCACGTGGCCGAGGCGACCGCAGCCAACGCGCGGCGCCTCTATCGCCTGCCGGGGTGAGGGCCTAGAGGACGTCGCTCGGCGCGGGCTGCCCGAGGGTCTCCGAGAGCTCGTTCCAGCTGACCACCATCCGGACGAGGGCGTCGTGGACGAGGCCGGCCTCGATGGCGGCGACCTCCTGCGGGATGTTGAGCGCCCACGTCGCCTCGAGCTGGCCGTCGCTGGGGTCGACGTACCAGGTGCCGGCCCAGTTGCTCGAGTGGTGGGCGTTGAGGCGGTCGTAGACGTTGCGCAGGTCGCTCGGCCCGACGTGGATGCCGGTCTCGAGGCGGAGCAGGATGGCGCGCTCCTTGGCGACGTTGTCGCTGGTGCTCGAGACGAAGCTGTCGACGGTGATGCGGAAGTTCGGCTTGCCGCCGCCGTCCCAGACGAGCACGAGCCAGGTGTCGCCGCTCTCGCCGACGCGGGCGACCTTGAGCCCCTTCGTCTCGAGGAACGCGCCGATCGTCTCCTCGAGGCTGCTCTCGTCGTTCACGAAGGTCAGCTCGGGGCTCTTCGGCGTGATGCCGCCGCTGGTCGTCCCGCACGCGCCGAGGGACAGCAGGGCGGCGGCGAGCGTCAGGGCCAGGGAGGCGGCGGGGCGGAGGCGGGCAACGCGCATGGAGGGCTCCGGTGAGGTGTCGTCCCCCCCACTGTGGCGGAAACCCGCGCTCACCGGAAGGGCAAGCGCGTCAGCGGGCGGTGGGCGTGCCGGTCGCCTTCATCTGGAAGTAGGTGTCGAGCACCTCGCGGGCCGGTACGATGCCCTTCACCGTCCACTCCTCGCCGTTGACGACGAGGGAGGCGACCGCGATCTCCGGCGTGTCGACCGGCGCGGCGGCGACGAACCAGCTGTAGTGCTGGGTGACGCCGGTGTCGTTGGCGGCGAGGCTGCCGGTCTTGCCGGCGACGGGGACGGCGAGGCGCGGCTTGCCGTCCTTGTTGAAGAACTTCGCGCCGGTGCCGGTGGTGGTCGTCTCGACCATCATCTCGCGGAGCTTCTTCGCGAGCCCGGGCTCGAGGACGCGGGTCAGCCGCGCCGGCTCCGCCTCGTAGAGGATCTCCGGGCCGCGCGCGGTCCGGGCGACC
>SBGO01000530.1 GCA_006226565.1 Deltaproteobacteria bacterium
TCGCCGCGCCCGCCGCAGCCGGCCGCCACGAGAGCGAGCGCGGCCGCGACCAGCAGGCGCCGCGCGGCGCCGCCCGTCACTTCTCCCACGCGACGTTGGAGACGCCGCCGCCCGGCGCGATCATCGTCTGGTAGCGGCCGTCGGCGCTCATCACGTAGATGCCGGTGCCCTCCGAGCGCTGCGAGACGAAGGCGACGTAGCGACCGTCGGGGCTCCAGGACGGGTCCTTGTTGTTGCCCTGGTTCTGGGTCAGCCGGGCGATCTGCCCGCCCTCGGTCACCGTGAAGATGTCGGAGCTGCCGTCCTCCATCGCGGCGAAGGCGATGAGCCCGTTCGAGCCCCAGTCGGGCGCGTAGTTGTAGTCGCCGGCGAAGGTCAGCCGGGTCGGCTCCCCGCCGCCGACCGACATCATGTAGATCTGCGGCGAGCCGGCGGCGTTGGAGACGAAGGCGATCTTGGAGCCGTCGGGCGAGAACGTCGGCGAGACCTCGTCGTAGCCGCTGTTCGTCAGGTTCTTCACGACCTCCCCGTCCTTGCTGAGGAGGTAGAGGTCGGACTGCTCGCCGTAGCTGATGGAGGCGATCATCCGGGCGCCGTCGGGGCTGACGGAGACGCGGCGGTAGTGGCCGCGGTCGCGGGAGAGCTTGCGCTTGCCGAAGAAGAGCTCGGGGTGCCCGTCGATGAACGAGGTGTAGAGGACGCCGCCGAAGCCCCAGGACGGGAGGATGTTGATGGAGCCGTTCGAGATCAGGACGTTCCGGTTGTAGCCGTCCATGTCCACGATGCCGATGCCCTTGACGCCGACGCCGAGCTTCTTGGCGTAGGCGACGCGGGTGTCGAAGACGCCGGCCCGACCCGTCCGCGCCTTCATCACGCCGTTGCAGAAGCGGTGGGTGGCGCTGCGCAGCTGCCCCTTGCCGAGCCCCTTGAAGGACTGCTCGTCCACCTTCACCGCGCGGCCGCCGGCGACCTCGTAGAAGCGGAACTCGGCGTCGTACGGGTCGGCGCCCCGGACCTCGGCCTTGATGAGGTAGGCGGCGCCGATGTTGGTCCAGTCCTGGAAGCTCGGGGCGTCGAGCGGCTCCGAGTCGGCCTCCACCAGATAGGCGCGCGCCGGCAGCACCTCGAAGAAGAAGGACAGCGTCATGTCGCGCCGGAGGACGCTCGTCACCATCTTGCAGGCGTCGGCGCCGGCCCCGTCGACGCAGCGCGCGTCGGGCACCGCGAGCCCCTCGAGGCTGGTCCCGCCGGGCCCGACGATGACCTGGAGCCCGTCCTCCCCGCCGCCCACGACGGCGCCGGGCGGCGGGTCTTCGGCGGCGAGCGCGGGGGACGTCGCGGCGAGCGCGAGGGCGAGGATGAAGAGCTTGCGCATGACGGGTCCTGTCGTCGGGGTCGGATTGGCGGCGCGACCGCCCGTGGGGTCATCGACTCGCTCAATCCCAACACGCCGTCAACTTCGGGATTCCGCAGTCGGTCACCGACGCGGCGTGGGAGCGGGTCGGCTTGCGCCCGCGGGGCCGATTCTGCGATAAAGTGGGTGGACCACCCAAACGGCGGAGCCAGCTCATGCACAAGCCCACGTCTGCGACCCCGTTCTTCGCCGCGCTCCTCGCGGCGGTGGCGATGTGTGCGGCCCCGCTCACGGCGATCCCGACCGCGCTGGCGGCGGCCCCGGCCTTCCAGGCCCCGGGGTCGCTGACGATCTTCAGCACGACCACCGGCGCCGAGGTCGAGATCGACGGCAAGGCGATGGGGAAGCTCCCCTTCGACGACTCGATCATGGTCGAGCCCGGGGTGCACAAGATCCGCGTCTTCCTCCGCGGCTGGACCGAGTACATCGACACCTTCGAGGTCGAGCCGGGCGGCGAGGTCGAGCTCGAGATCGACCTCATCCCGTTCGCCGGCATCGTCCGGATCAACACCCGTGAGCCGGGCGCGACGGTGAAGGTCGACGGCAAGATCGAGGGCGTCACGCCCTTCGACAAGGACATCCCGGTCGGCGCGAAGTCCATCGTGATCTCCCGCCCGGGCTACTACGACGAGACCCTCGACCTCCAGATCCAGGCGGGTCAGGAGTACATCCACGACCTGACCCTGCGGAAGATGCCGGGCGTCGGGACCGACGAGGAGTTCTACGAGACCTGGTGGTTCTGGACCATCGTCGGCGCCGTCGCGGTCGGCACCGCCACCACGGTGGCCGTGACCTCGGGCGGCGGCGAGACCCCGCCGCCGAGCGCGAGCTTCACGCTCCAGATCCCGTAGCGCCACCCGCGCGCAGCATCCCCGACGGCCGCTCTCGAGCGGCCGTCGTCGTTTCCGGGCCCCGCTTGCCCAGCCCGACTGCAATGCGCGGATTCAGCAGCGTTTTCTCACCACGGAGAGCACGGAGTTCACGGAGGGGGGATCAGGTCGCGCCCGAAATCTCGGCGCGAACCGGCCACACGTGCTCCGTGGCCTCCGTGGGAGAAGGACAGCCTCACTCGCAGCAGGTTGCCGCCACCGGACCGGCAATGCCCTCAGCCCTCGCCGCGGCCGAGCCAGTCCACCGGCTCGCGCAGGACGGCGAGGAGCCGCGCCTCGGGGCTTTCCGGCGCGACCTGCACGTCGTAGTCCCAGCGGACGAGCGGCGGGAGCGACATGAGGATGGACTCGACGCGGCCCGAGGTCTCGAGCCCGAACTTCGTCCCGCGGTCGTGCAGGAGGTTGAACTCGACGTAGCGGCCACGCCGGACGAGCTGCCAGGTGCGGAGCGCCTCGTCGTACGGCTGGTCCTTGCGGCGCTCGAGGATGGGGAGATAGGCGGGCAGGAACGCCTCGCCCATCGCGCGCCACCAGGCGAAGAGCCCGTCGAGGTCGTGCGCCTCGTCGGGCTTCACCCAGTCGAAGAAGATCCCGCCCACCCCGCGCGCCTCGCCCCGATGCGGCAGGTGGAAGTAGCGGTCGCACCAGGCCTTGAAGCGCGGGTAGAGCGCCGGGTCGTAGGCGTCGCACGGCGCCGCGAGGGCGGCGTGGAAGTGGCGCGCGTCCTCGTCGAAGAGGACGTACGGCGTCAGGTCCGCGCCGCCGCCGAACCAGCCCGCGTCGCCCCGCTGGATGTAGCGGAAGTTGGCGTGGGTCGTCGGCGCGTTCGGGTTCCTCGGGTGGAGGACCAGGGACACGCCGGTGGCGAAGAAGGTGTCGCCCTCGCCCGGGAGGCGCTCGCGCATCGGCTCCGGCAGGGTCCCGTGGACCGCCGAGGTGTTGACGCCGGCCTTCTCGAGGACGGCGCCGTCGGTGAGCACGCGGGTGCGCCCGCCGCCGCCGCCGGGGCGCTCCCAGCGGTCCTCGAGGAAGCGCGCGCGCCCGTCCGCCGCCTCGAGGGCGGCGCAGATGGTGTCCTGGAGGGTCTCGACCGCCGCGCGGGCGTCGTCGAAGAGGCTCATGAAACGTCCCAGGTCGTGATGCGCGCGACCGACAGCGCGGGGTCGAAGGTGACCAGCGACAGCTCGCCGTCGTGCACGTGGAAGTCGACGACCGGCTCGGGCAGGACGATCTCGCCGACGACGGCCGAGAGGTCGTCCTTCGCCACGACGATCTTCTCGCCGTTGGTCACCCAGATGCGCCCGGCGTCCCACGCCAGCATCTCGTAGGGGCGCCACGGATACTCGGCGAACCACGGCCGCAGGCGGAAGACGTCGATGGCGGCGCCCGGCTGGAAGAGCGGCACGCTGAGGAGGTTGAGGCCGTCGATCACGTAGGCGCGCTTGTCGCCGAGGACGACCGCGGCCGCCTCGTCGCCGACGACGCCGACCGGGAGGCCCTTGCGCTCGGCGATGTTGAGCAGCGCCAGCTCGACCGGGCGGTCGCCGCCGGAGCGCAGGTTGAGGGCGAGGATGTCGCCTTCGAGGGCCATGGCCGTGACCTCGGCCCCGCTGTCGACGTCGGGATCGAGGGGGACGCGCCCGCTCAGGACCGACTGGCCCTCGGGATCGAAGACCGCGACCACGTCGCGCGAGAGCACCGCCAGCCGCTCGCCGTCGCCGGCGCACAGGACGCGGCGGTAGGTCCCCGCCTCCTGCACGATGCGGATGACCATCCGGATGTCGCTCGCCTCGGCGCCGAAGCGGAAGAGCCGGAAGGTGACGTCGACCGGCGGCACGCGCGCCGGGCCAAGCGCCATCTCGTCGTCGCTCTCGGGCCGGCCTTCGGGGATCTCCGGCTCCTCGGTTTCGGTGGCGGCGGTCGCCTCGCGCGTCAGCACGAAGTAGCCATCGCCGCTCGGGAGCGCCCGCACCAGCGACGCCGAGCGGCGCTGCGGGAGCACCACCGCCCGCTCGCGGACCCGGGCGAAGGGCAGCGACGAGGAGCGCACGCCGCCGAGGCTCACGAGCCGCGTCCGGACCCCCTCGAGGACCCCGAAGGCGGCGCCGGCGGTCACGCCGAGGCTGCTGACGCCGGCGAGCTCGCCGAGGCACTCCATCAGGATCGGCGCGCCGGGCGCCCGCTCCCCGAGCGTGACCTGGTCGACCAGGGCGCGGGCGGCCTCGGCGATGCGGTCGGGGGTCAGGGGCGCCTTGCTCACCTCGGGATCGAGCAGGGCGAAGAGATCGCCGCGCATCACGGGGGGCGTCGTGTCGTCGAACATCCGGGCCGGAATCCTCGGCACTTGGTCGCGTCTGGTCGCGTCGCGGGGCCACGCGCCCTGCGCCGCCTCATGATAGTCGTTCTCGACCGACGGGGAAACCGGGGGACGTGCGGCGGGGTCGGCCAAGGGCTTGTCTCGTTCTTTGCGATCGGTTAACCCTTGCGGGCGGGCCGCCACGCGGGAGCGGCTCGTTTCCAGCCCATCCAGCAGGGGATCACCCCAGTGGCCGACCTCCTCCGAGAGCTCGAGAATCAGAGCGTCTATATCCTTCGCGAGGCCTACAAGCACTTCAAGAGCCTCTGCATGCTGTGGTCCATCGGGAAGGACTCGACCGTCATGCTGTGGCTCGCGCGCAAGGCCTTCTTCGGGCACGTGCCGATGCCGCTGGTGCACATCGACACGAGCTACAAGATCCCGTCGATGATCGCCTACCGCGACCGCCTGGCGCGCGAGTGGGGCCTCAAGATGGTGGTCGGGCAGAACCGCGCGGCGCTGGCCGACGGGATGGCCCACACCCGGGGGCGCCTGACGTGCTGCGGCGCGCTCAAGACCGAGGCGCTGCGGCGGACCCTCGACGGCTCGTGGCCGCGGCTCGTGATGAACGCCGACGGCGTCTACGTCGAGGAGCAGCACCGCGAGCCCTACACCGGGGTCATCGTCGGGGCGCGCGCCGACGAGGAGGGCTCGCGCAGCAAGGAGCGCTACTTCTCGCCGCGGGACAAGAACAACGACTGGGACGTGGCCGACCAGCCGCCGGAGTTCTGGAACCAGTTCAAGACGGACTTCGCGCCCGGCACCCACGTCCGCATCCACCCGCTGCTCGATTGGACCGAGATCAACATCTGGGAGTACATCGAGCGCGAGAACATCCCCATCATCGACCTCTACTTCGACCGCGGCGACGGCACGCGCTACCGCTCGCTCGGCTGCGCGCCGTGCACGGGGCACATCCGGAGCACCGCGACGACGCCGCGCGAGATCATCGCGGAGCTGCGCGAGACCACCGTGGCCGAGCGCGCCGGGCGCGCCCAGGACCAGGAAGACCCGCACGCGATGGAGAAGCTCCGCCGCGACGGGTACATGTGAACGATTCCGCCGCTCCGGCCGCCGAGAGGAGCCCGATGCACGCCCCCAACGTCGACGCCGCGCCGTCCGTGCGCGAGCAGATGAACATCGTCATCGTGGGCCACGTGGACCACGGAAAGTCGACCCTCGTCGGTCGCCTGCTCGCCGACACCGGCAGCCTGCCCCAGGGCAAGCTCGAGCACGCCCGCGCCATCTGTGACCGGCAGGGCAAGGTCTTCGAGTACGCCTTCCTCCTCGACGCCCTCGAGGCGGAGCAGGACCAGGGCATCACCATCGACAGCGCGCGCTGCTTCTTCAAGACCGACGCGCGCGACTACATCATCATCGACGCGCCCGGGCACATCGAGTTCCTCAAGAACATGATCTCCGGGGCCGCCCGCGCCGAGGCCGCGCTGCTGCTCATCGACGCCAAGGAGGGCGTGCGCGAGAACAGCCGGCGCCACGGCTACGTGCTGGGGCTGCTCGGCATCCGCCAGGTCACGGTGGTGGTGAACAAGATGGACCTGGTCGGCTGCGACAAGGACGTCTTCGACGCCATCGAGGCCGAGTACAGCGCGTTCCTCGCCGAGTGCGGGATGGTCCCGCAGCGCTTCATCCCGATCAGCGCCCGCGACGGCGACAACGTCGCGACGCCGTCGGACCGCATGCCCTGGTACCACGGCCCGACCGTGCTCGAGGCGGTCGACCTCTTCCGCAAGGCCGCGCCCAAGCGCGACCAGCCGCTGCGGATGCCGGTGCAGGACGTCTACAAGTTCAACCTGCGCGGGGACGACCGCCGCATCGTCGCCGGGCGCGTCGAGTCGGGCCACTTCCAGGTGGGCGACGCCGTCGTCTTCAGCCCGTCGAACAAGATCACCACCATCGCGTCGGTCGAGGCCTTCAGCGCGCCTCCGACCGACCACGCCGCGGCGCCCGACGTCACCGGCGTGACCCTCGCCGAGCAGCTCTTCATCCAGCGCGGCGAGCTGATGAGCCACCTCGGCGACCGGCCGCTGGTGTCGACGCGCTTCCGCGCCAACATCATGTGGCTCGCGCGCCAGCCGATGGTCCAGGGGCGCGACTACAAGCTGCGGCTGGCGACGACGGCCATGCCGTGCCGCATCCACCGCATCCTCAGCGTCCTCGACGCGAGCGAGCTGACCCACACCGCCGACCGCGCCGAGATCGGTCGCCACGACGTCGCCGAGGTCATCCTCGAGACGCGGCGGCCCATCGCCTTCGACCCCATCGACCGCTTCGAGGCGACCGGCCGCTTCGTCATCGTCGACGGCTACGACCTCGCCGGCGGCGGCATCATCCGCGAGGCGGTGGACGACGACGTGGCCGGGCTCCGCGAGGTGGCGCGGCGGCGCGACTTCGAGTGGGCGCCGGGGCACATCAGCCGGGCCGACCGCGTCCAGCGCAACGGCCACGAGGCCGGGCTCGTGCTCGTCACCGGGCCGGCCGGCATCGGCAAGGCGGCGATGGCGCGGGTCCTCGAGCAGCTCCTCTTCGAGCGCGGCTGCTGCGCCTACCTCCTCGACGGCAAGAACGTCTTCCTCGGGCTCGACGCCGACATGCTCGGCGCCCTCGACAAGGCGGAGATGCTCCGGCGCTACGCCGAGGTGGCCCACCTCTTCGTCGACGCCGGGCAGATCGTCGTGTCGACGAGCAACACCTTCGGCCTCGCCGACCACGCCGCGATGCGCACGGTCGTCGGGGCGCAGGACACCCTCCACGTCCACATCGGGGACGACGACGGCGAGGCCGACGTGGTCCTCCCCCCCGAGCTCGGGCCGGAGGAAGGCGCCGCGACGGTGTTCGCGGCCCTCGTCGAGCGCGCCTGGATCGGCCCCGCCGCGGGCCCGGCCGCAGGCGTCTGAGCCGCCCACACGGCGGTCCGCGGCCCACGGCGCGGTCGAGGCTGCATCTCCTTGACTTCGCGGGGCCCGCTCTCTATGGTCCGCTGCCCTTCGGGGTTGCCCACAACGGTCAGGAAAGCGATGTACACTGTTTCGATCGGTAACGACATCACCGAGTACCCCACGCGCGCCGCGGCGATCGCCGCCGCCAAGGAGCTCAGCGCCGAGTCCCGTCAGCCGGTGTTCGTCCTCGACGAGAGCCAGCGCGAGCGCATGGCGTACCAGTACGGCGAGCTCGAGAGCTACACCTACGAGACCCGCGCGACCCGTGGTGGTGGTCGGGACCGCGACCGCGACCGCGACCGCGACCGTGACCGCGACCACGATCAGGACGTCGACGACGACGATCAGGACTGAGCCGCTGCGGCGGCTCGCCCGTCGTTCAGCGCTCTCGTCGTAGGAACCAGAGGTGGTCGACCGGGCCATGGCCCGCGCCGATCGGGGTCGCGTTTCTCAGCGCTCCGTTGAGATAGCGCTTGGCCCCCGAGATGGCGTCGTCGACCGTCCTCCCCAGGGCCAGCCGAGCCGTGATGGCCGCCGCGAAGGTGCACCCGGTGCCGTGGGTCGCCGTGGTGCTCACCCGAGGCGCGCTCAAGGCGAGCGTATCGCCCCCGCGGAAGCGGACGTGGTCGACGGCCACGTCCGGGTCCTCGGCGTGCCCTCCCTTCAGGACCACCGCGGCGCGCGGCGCCAGGGCCGCCAGCCCCTCGAGGGTCTCCTCGACCGGGCCGAGCGTGTCCACGCCGAGGAGCGCCGCGGCCTCGGGGATGTTCGGGGTCACCACCGCCGCGAACGGTAGGAGCTCCGCCTTGAACGCCTCGAGGGCCGCGTCGTCCACCAGCCGGGCGCCGCTCGTCGAGACGAGGACCGGGTCGATGACCAGCGGGACATCGTCGTGGCGCTCCCACAGCGCGGCGACCGCGCGGACGTTGGCGGCGGTGGCCAGCATCCCGGTCTTGGCGGCCCGCACCGGCAGGTCGTCCAGGACCGCCTCGATCTGAGCGACCACGAGCGCCGCGTCCATGGGCGTGACCGAGCGCACGCCGACCGTGTTCTGGACCGTCACCGCGGTCACCGCCGTGCACCCCAGCAGGCCGTGGGCGAAGAACGTCCGCAGGTCGGCCTGGAGGCCCGCGCCGCCTCCGGAGTCGCTGCCGGCGATGGTGAGGGCGGCCAGGCGCGCCGCTTCGGGGTCGAAGGGGCCGTGAGTCATCGCCGGAACCTAGCACGGACTCCGACCGGGTGCGCCCCATCGTCGCAATCTGCCGTCGACGGATGGCCGGTCGTCGGGCAGCATGGTCGGCGATGCATCCGAACGACTTCGCCGCAGAGACGACGACGGGTCCTCCAGGGGACCCGAGCCACGTCGGCGTGCGGTGGCTCGGGACCGCGGGCTACGAGCTGACCTGCGGCGGCACGACGCTCCTCATCGACCCGTACCTGACGCGGGTCTCCCTGCCGCGCTTCGTCACTGGGCCGCTCCTGCCCGACGTCGCCGCGGTCGACCGGGTCGTCGGCCACGCCGACGCCGTGCTCGTCGGGCACAGCCACTTCGACCACGTCCTCGACGTGCCGTACATCGCCAAGCGGACCGGCGCCCACGTCTACGGCTCGCGCAGCACCGCCAACCTGATGCAGGCGGCCGGCCTCCCCGCGGCGCAGGTGACCGAGCTCGACCACGGCCGCACCACGGTCTTCGAGGTCGGCCCCTTCCGCGTGACCGCCATCCCCAGCGCGCACAGCCCGTTCGCCCTCGGAAAGAAGGTCCCCTTCCCGGGCGACATCCCGTGCACCTGCGAGCTGCCGGTCCGCGGCAAGCACTACCGCTGCGGCGACGTCTTCAGCTACCGCATCGACGTCGCGGGGCGGAGCCTCTACCACCTCGGCTCGGCCAACCTCATCGACGAGGCCGTCCCGAAGGGCGGCGACGGCGACGTGGACCTGCTGCTGCTCTGCATCGCCGCCCGCTTCGCCGTCCCCGACGTCATCCGGCGGAGCCTGAAGGCGGTCCGCCCGCGGCGCGTCATGCCGATGCACTACGACAACTTCTTCCGCGGCGCGGAGCGGAGCCTCCAGCTCCTCCCGATGACGCGCTTCGGGCGCTTCGTCGACGACGTGGTCGGCTACGACCGCGACCTGACCATCGCCACCCTCCCCCTCCTCGGACGCATGGAGCTGGGGCCATGAGCCGCTCCCCCCTTCCCCGCTCGGCCCGCCGCGGGCTGGCCGCGCTCCTCGCCCTCACCGGCCTCTTCACGGTCGCGGCCGTCACCGCGCCGGCCGCGCGCGCGCAGATCGTCAACACCCAGCCGCTCCTGTCGAAGGTCGGCGGCGAGGGCTTCGTCGGCGAGCTCGGCGGCTCGGTCGATTGGCGCACCGGCAACGTCGAGCTGCTGCGGCTCATCGGCTCGCTGCTGATGCTCTACAAGACCGGTGACCACACCGTCATCTGGAGCTCGAGCGGCGACTACGGGACCAAGAGCGGCGACGAGTTCATCGCCCGCGTCTTCAGCCACGTGCGCTACCAGTACGGGGTCTCGGATCTCGTGACCTGGGAGGTCTTCGGCCAGGCGTCGTCGGCGAAGTTCAGGCGCCTCACCCTGCGCGCGCTGATCGGCACCGGGCCCCGCTGGGACGTGGTCCGCGAGGACGACGGGACGCTCTCGCTCGGCACCGCCTACATGTTCGAGCACGAGGTGCTCAACGACTCCGATTTCGCGGACTCGGGCCGCACCGACGACAACCACCGGCTGAGCGTCTACGTGACCGGCCGGCTCGCCGTCGACGACCGCCTCACCGTGATCCACACGACCTACCTGCAGCCGCGCGTAGACGCGTTCACCTCCGACCTCCGCGTCTACAGCATCACCAACCTCGCGATCTCGGTCGCGAAGGAGCTCGCTCTCACGCTCGGCTTCGAGCTCGGATACGACTCGGAGCCCCCCGTCGGCGTGGACGACCTCGACACCACTCTCACCTTCGGCATCTCTTGGGGGTTCTGACCATGGACGCCATGAGCGAAGACCGCCTCCGCAACCTGCTCCTGCACGCGTTCCCCGACGCGGACATCAACCTCGAGGACCTGACGGGCACCCACGACCACTGGCGTGCGCGCATCGTCTCGAACGCGTTCGCGGGGCTCAGCGCGGTGGCGCGGCACCGGATGGTGTACAAGGCGCTGCAGCAGGAGATGCACGGGCCCATCCACGCGCTCGCGCTCGACACCATCACCCCCGAAGAGGCCGTCCAGGCCTGATTCGGGGCGCCTCGCGCGGCGCCGGTCGCGACGCGCGGTCCGACGGGCCGCGCGTCGGGGCGTGCGACCGCGCGGTGTGGATGGAC
>SBGO01000539.1 GCA_006226565.1 Deltaproteobacteria bacterium
GCGGGAGCTTCCTGCGCGGCGGCGCAGCGGAGGCGGAGGCGCGGCTCGCGAGCTGGGCCCTGTGTCGGCGGCTGGCGGGGGCGCCGGGGCTGCCCGAGCGGGACGTCTTCCTCGGCCTGTCCCCCCCCGCCGAGCTCGCGGAGGGCCCGACGGTCGAGGCGCTGGCCCTCGCCCGGCTCGACGCACTCGGCCTCGAGGAGTCCGAGGACCTCGGGCTGATCTCGCGCGACGACCTGCTCCCGCCGCCGATCCCCGCGGAAGCCCAGGCCGTCATCGACCGCGACTTCCCCCGCGAGGTCGCCCTCCCCGACGCCACCTACCGCGCCGAGTACGACTTCGCGCGACGGCAGGTCACGCTGGTCCAGACCAGCGGCTCCCGCAAGACCCCGCCGTCCCTGACCCTCCTGCCCCCCTTCCGCGGCCTCTCGGTCCGCATCCAGCGCAACAGCGCCGTGGTCGTCCTCCGCTGACCCCACCGGAGAAAATGTGATGGATCGGGGTCTGACCCCATCACTTCACACTTTATCTCTACCGCTGACCCCACGGGAGAAAGTGTGATGGCGAGGGGTCTGACCCCACTCCATCACACTTTCTTTTTTCGGCGGGCGTGGGTGTGGCCGGGCGTGGGCGAGTGCGGGCGCGGAAGCGGAGGCCTTCACACCCCGGCGGTTCGGCCGTCACCGACCCGTCGGCGCAGCCGACACGCCTCCCCCGCCACCGGCGGGGGCGCGGCGAAGCCGCGGTGGGGGAGAGCGAGCGAGGTGGGCGCTACAACGCCCCGCGCACGAGGGTTCCCGCTGTGACGGAGCGGAGCTTGCGGAGCGGAGTCACAGTGGGATGCGCGGGGCGTTGTATCCAGCGCCCGCCGAGCGAGCGAATGCAAAAAGGCGGGGACCCGCTCGTTAGAGGAAGAAGCGGGGCCCCGCCTCGCGCCGACCGAGAGGGAACGGCGACGCGTGAGGCGGCGACCGGCGACACGCCCCGAGCAAGTGCCGATGAAGCTCAGGGGTGGGCCGGTCGCCTTTCTGAAATCACACGGCCGGGGTCTTCGGCTCGCCCTCCTCGGGCTTCGCCGCCGGCGCTTCGGACGCGGCCCCCTCAGCCCCATCCGCCTTGGCCTCGCCGTCCACCTCGGCCAGCTCGACCTCGGGATCCCCGGCCGGGAAGAGGCGCTCGTACTCGAGCGTGTGGCGGTGCTTGAGCTCCTCCACGGTCATCTTCCCGTTGAACATCGACTTGTCGAGCGGGAACACGTCGGGCGCGAGCACCGCGCTGTAGACGTGCCACACGACCAGCACCAGGAGCGCGAGCACCGCCTCGTTCGAGTGCGCGATGCGCGACGCCGCCAGCGCCTCGCCGCCGATGATGCCCCCCGTCTCGACCGGCCACAGCAGGATGGCGCCCGTCAGCACCATGATGAGGCTGCCCATGACCATGCCGATGTACTCGAACTTCTGCCGGTAATCGAACTTCGGCATCTTCGGCTGGGACTCGCGCAGACCGAAGTAGAACCGGAGGTTCTGCCACGCGTCGCGCAGGTCCTGCGGCGTCGGCACCAGGGACATCCGGATGCGCTTGGTGATCGCCCCGAGGACGATGACGGCCAGGTGCAGCGCGGTGAGCACCGCGAAGACGATGCCGGCGACGCGGTGGATGGTCCGGGCGTCGTCGAGGCCGCCGAAGAGGCTCAGCAGCGTCTCGGCCCAGGACGCGTCGTAGAACTTCTGGGGGAAGCCGGTCAGGACCAGCGTGGTGAACGTGAGGATGACGGCGATGTGCTCGACGCGGCGCCACAGCGGGAAGCGCTCGACGCACAGGCGGCCATCGCGGTCACGAGACAGCTTGACGCCCTTCATGGGTTGGCTCCTGTTCATCGGTGACCTCCGGGGCGGCGAAAGCGGAAGCGCCAGAGATGCATCAGGATGTGCAGCACGAGGCCGAGCATGATGAGCGGGATCACGACGCGGTAGAACCACTTCACCAGCCAGACCAGCGGCGCCTCCGACAGCGTCGGCGGGTAGTGGCTGAGCCACGCGTCCTGGAACCCGTCCGGGACCTCTTCGTGGCACTCGCGGCAGGTCTTGAGCACCCGCGCCCGGACGACCGACTTGTCGGCCTCCTTGAACGACGGGATGTCGTGGATGCCGTGGCAGCTCGTGCAGGTCGCCAGCTTCTTGTCCGGCCGCCCGAGCCCCTCGGCGTAGAGCGCGTTCGACGCGCCGTGGAAGTCGTCGAGGTAGGTGTCGACCACGTCCGGGTTCAGCCCGTAGCGCTCCATCCGGTCGGCGTCGCTGTGGCACTTCGCGCAGATCTGGTAGGACGCCGCGTGGAAGTCCGCGTTGCGCGGGTCCTTGATCTGATGCGACCCGTGGCAGTCCGTGCAGACCGGGACGTCGGGGTTGTTCGACTCGAGCAGCGCCTTGCCGTGGACCGAGCGCCGGTAGGCGTCGGAGATCTCGGCGTGACACTGCGCGCAGCGCTCGTCGACCGCCATCCGCGGCTCGCCCGGCACGGCGATGTCGTGCGCCCCGTGGCAGTCCACGCAGGTCGGCGCGTTGCGGTTGCCTTCCTCGAACTGCTTGTAGTGGATGCTGTCCGCCACGCGCGTGAAGTGCGCGTAGTGACAGCGCTTGCAGGTCTCCGCCCGGTTGATCTGGTAGTCGCGGAGGTCCTTCGCCTCCACGTCCGGGTGGGGGTAGTCCGAGATGGCGGTATGGCAGTCCGTGCAGCCGATCTCGCCGGCGTGGACGTTCTTCTTCCAGTGCTCCTCCGAGATGCTGACGGAGACCTCGGTCCCGTCGCCCAGCTCGAGGCTGTCCTCGGAGTCGCTATGACAGTCCATACACCCCTCGACCTCACCAGGCTGAGCTTGTGCCGGTGAGGCGAGGACCAACGCCAGGACCGTCCCCAACGCGGCCACAGCCGACCCGTGGGAACCCCTCATGGTCATGGCGAACCTCCTTCTTCACTTGGTGTTGCAGCAAAAAGAACCAGGACGGCGCGCCCGCACGCGCCGTCCCCTCGAAACTCAGCCCTGCTTCTCGGCCTCGGCGCGCTCGGCGACCTCGGTCTCGAGCTGAGCCATCTCCGGGTCGCCGGCGCCCTCGCCGCCGCCCTCGGTCTGGTCGTGCTTGAAGTACGCCGCCGCGGGCTGCCACCCGGAGCGCGCGACGTAGGCGTGACGCTGCCCGCCGAGCTTGCGGAAGAGCCCGACCCCGAGGGTCCCGAAGATGGTCGCGATGACCAGGAGCGGGAACGCCATCACGAACATGCCGCCGAGGGCCGGACCGACCGCCACGACGAGCCAGGTCGGCAGGCGCATGTAGCTCCCGCCCTTGCGCCCCTCCAGGGCCTCACCGTCCGCGCCCACGAAGCGGACATCGAACATGTTGCGAGCGATGTAGATCCCGTAGGTCGCGGTTTCACCGGTCTCGTAGCGCTTCATCGGTACCTCTCGGAAAGGGACCGCCGGGGCGATCCTGGGTGTTCGGCGCAAGGGCCGCGCGCCGTGAGCGCCGTTCACCCTTTGCCCCTACAACATCGCTCCATCCGCGGCCCTGGCCCATCCGCTCGGGTCCCGATCCGTGCTCGGAAAAAGTACCTAGGGAGCGTGGTTTACACCGTCTACCCGGCGACCTCGTGTAGGCTCCGTGGGCGGATGCTCCCCCAACTGCTCATCACGAACCTGCTGCACGGCCTCGTCAGCCTCGCCTGGTTGGCCGGCCTGCGCCGCGCCCTCGCGCCGATTCCCGCCGGGCTCTGGGCGCGGATGCTGACGGTCGCCCTCACCCTGCCGCCCCTCATCGTGGTGCTGCACGTCCTCGGCGTCCTCCCCGACAACGAGCGCTGGGTCGTCCTCCGCACCGACCTGTGGGCGGAGCAGATGCTCTCGAGCCCGCCCTTCGTCGCCGTCAGCCTCGTCCTGCTCGCCGGGACCGCGCTCCTCTTCGTGCTCCAGGAGCTGCGGCCGGTGATCGCCCGCCACCAGGTGCAGCACCACGCACGGCGCCTGCGCGACCCCGAGCTCGAGGCGATGTGCCAGGCGGTCCGGGCGAAGTTCGAGGACGCCCGCGTCCGCCTCGTGGGGTGCCGCCAGCTCCACGTCCGCCTGCTCGACACCGACACCCCCACCGCGGCCGTCGAGGGCTTCGTCGACCCGGTGATCCTCGTCTCCCGCGGGCTCCGCGCCCGCCTCGACGCCTTCGAGCTCGAGGCGGTCCTCGCCCACGAGCTCGCCCACCTCGCCCAGGGCGGCAACCGCCGCTTCTTCTGGGTCTGGATCCTGCGCGCGATCCAGGCGCCCAGCCCCTTCGCCCTCATCCTCTTCCGCCTCCTCGTCGAGGCGCGCGAGGCCGCCGCCGACGCCCTCGCCGCCGAGATCACCGGCAAGCCCGCGGTGCTCGCCTCGGCGCTGCTCAAGCTCCGCTCCGGAGCCGCCGCCGCGCCCCACCTCAGCGCCGTCGCCCGCGCCCGGGCGCGCGTCCTGCGTCAGGCGGAGCTCGCCGCCACGCGCCTGCGCGTCCGCACGCTCCTCGACGGCCCGATCGGCGCTCAGGCGGCGCCCGTCGTCACCATCGCCTCCGGGGCCCTCCTCGCCCTCCTGCTGTGGAGCGTCGCATGAAGGTCCCCCACCGCCGCCTCGCCCTCGCGCTGGTCTGGACCGCGCTCCTCGCCGGCGCGCTCTACGGCGCCGATCGCTTCCTCCTGGGCCCCCGCCACGTCGGCTGGCAGGTCGCGTCGACGATCGAGGAGATCCCGAGCGCCGCGGGCCTCGTCCCGACGCCGCGCATCGTCCCGGAGCACCTGGGCTGGCCGCCGCGCGTGATCCTCTACCGGACCGGCCGCGAGACCGGCTGCTGGCTCGGCCTCGCCGACCAGGGCGGCGCCGATCCGCGGCTCTGGATCGGCATCGGGGCTCCCCCCCTGCCCGAGCTCCTCGAACCCTTCGCCGGCTGCGTGACCCCGCTCCGCGTCGACTGCCCCGCCGGCTGGCGCGCCCTCTCGCTCGCCGACGACGGCCGCGTGATCCACGTCCTCGGCGAGCTGCCCGCCGTCGAGATGCGGCGCGTGCTGAAGGGGCTCGAGCCCCACGCGCGCTGATCACTCGTCGGTGATGAGCCCCATCCGCATGGCGAAGCGGATGAGCTTCGAGCGGTTGCGGATCCCGAGCTTGTCCATCAGGTTCGCGCGGTGCGCCATGACGGTCTTCACCGCGACGTCGAGGGCCACCGCGATCTCCTTGTTGGAGAGCCCCTCGGCGACCAGCTTCAGGACCTGCTGCTCGCGCGGCGTGAGCGCCGCGTAGGCCTCCTCCTCGCTGGCCGGGGTCGAGTCCCCGAGCGCACGAGAGACGAGGGACGCCGCCAGTGACGGGTCGATGTACGTGCCGCCGCGCGCGACGGCCCGGAGCGCGCTCACGAGCTCCTCGCCGCGCGCCGACTTGAGGATGTAGCCGTTGGCGCCGGCCTCGAGCACCCGCCGCAGGATCACCGACTCGGCGTGCTGGGTCAGGACCAGGATCGGGACCTTCAGCTCGCGCCGCCGCAGCTCGAGGATCGTCTCGAGCCCGCCCAGGCCCTCCATGGACAGGTCGAGCAGCAGCAGATCGGGGCGCGTCTTCTCGACCAGCGCGATCGCCGCGTGGCCGTCGCTGGCCTCCCCGACGACGTCGATGGGGAGCGTCTCCTGCTCCTCGAGGAAGGACCTCAGGCCGACGCGGAGCACCACGTGGTCGTCGGCGATGACGATGCGGGTCTTTCCGTTCATGCGGGTCGCTCCTCCGCGTCGGCGGGAGGCGCCTCGTCGAAGGCGCCGTTCGGGACGGTGACCGTGACCGAGGTCCCCTCGCCGGGTCGCGAGGTGATGGTGAGGGTGCCGCCGAGCAGGCGGGTGCGCTCGCGCATACCGAGGAGGCCGAGCCCGCGCTCGTCGGCGCCGGCGCGCACGGCGCTCGCCTCGTCGAAGCCCACGCCGTCGTCCTCGACCACCAGCGTGACGTGATCCGGCTCGAAGGCGAGCGTGACGAACACCTGCTCGGCGCGGGCGTGCTGGACGACGTTGTTGAGGCACTCCTGGAAGATGCGGAGCAGCGCGACGTTCAGGACATAGCCCAGCGGCCGCTCGTCGCCATCGAGCGAGAGGGTCCCGCGGATCCCGTGCTCGCGGCCGATGCGCTCGAGGTGCCACTGCAGCGTCGCGACGAAGCCCATGCTCTGGAGCACCGTCAGGCGCAGATCGAGCAGGATCGCGCGGGTCGTGCGCAGGGCGTCGGAGGCGCGCTGCTCGAGCTCCTCGACGTGCGTCCGCGGATCGCCCTCGGGGGCGCGCAGCGCGAGGCGCTCGAGATCGAGGCGCAGCGCCGCCAGATCCTGCGCGATCGTGTCGTGGAGATCGCGCGCGATCCGCGCCCGCTCCTCCTCCTGGGCGTCGAGGAGGCCGCGCAGATAGCGCTCCTGCTGGCGCTGCACGAGCTGCTCGCGGTCGCGCAGGATGCGGCCGCTGGTGGTCATGCAGAGGTGGAAGAGGAGCGAGTGGATGCGGTGCTCGCGGACCGTGGGCTGTGTGTTTCCGCACATCACCGCGGTGACGCTCGACCCGTGCTGCGCCCGGAGGCGCGCCAGGACGCGGTGCCCCTCGCCCCCCGTGCCCTCGCGGGCCGCGACCGCACAGCTCCCGGGCCCGCCCTGCCCGCCGACGTGGTGGTTGAGGGTGAGCTCCTCGGCCTCCCGCAGGAGCCTCGGCACGCGATCTTCCGAGAGGCCGACCAGCGCGATGTACTGGCGCTCGCCCCACATGAGCCGGACCGCCCCCTGGTCCAGCCCCGTCGTCGCCAGGAGGTGCTGGAGCCCCGCGTCGAGCAGGGTCTCGACGTCGGCCCCCCCGGCGCTCCGGGCCGCGAGCCCCTCGAGCGCCTCGAGGTGCCGCCGCACCGCCTCCGCCTCCGCGCTCGCCGCCCGCCGTGCGTCGTCGAGGGCGGACATCGCGTCCACCATCCGCCCGCGCCATTGCTCGAGCGAGCGCGCCAGGGTGCCGACCTCGTCGCGCCCGAAGGCCGGGAGGCTCCGGTCGGCGCCGGTCTCGAGCCGGTCCACCGCCCGCCGGAGGCGCACCACCGGCCGCACCACGCTGTTGACGGCGAAGCCCAGGAAGACGACGAAGATGGCGACGACGGCGATCACCATCACGAGCTGCCGGCGGAGATCGAAGGCGGGCGCGAGGGCCGCCCGCTCCGGCTGGTAGACCGCGAGCCCGAGCGACAGCGTCGGCAGCGGCGCGAAGGACATCACGTGGGTGTCGGCCGGCTCCTCGTCGTCCTCCTCGTGGCAGCTGTGGCAGCGCCCCTTGAAGTCCCGCCTGCGCGCGATGGCGTCGACCAGGACCGACTCGTGGTCGCCGCTCTCGTAGAGGTCGGTGCGCGCGGTCGAGGCGACGACGATCCCGTTGGCGTCGACGAGCTCGAGATCGGTCACGGCGGAGCCGCGGATCTCCGCGACGTCGCGCAGGAGGTCCGTCGCGGTCGGCTGGACCACGCCGCCGACGTAGCCCGTGACCACGCCCTTCGGCCCGGTCACGGCCTGCACCGCGACCAGCACCGGCCGGTCGCCGACGCGGAGGTGGACCAGCGGCGAGATCACCGGCCGCCCGAGCGCCTGGGCGCGGGCCGCGAGGCCGCGCAGGTCGATCGCCTCCTCGAGCTGGCTCGGGCCGCTCGGCAGCACCACGTCCGGGGTGCCGTCGGCCGTCAGCGTGAACGCCCCCTCGTGGAAGAGCGTCACCGGATACTCCCGGCCGAGCGCGCGGCGCAGCTGCTCGCGCTGCTCCGGCCCGAAGAACATGGCGGCGCGGTGGCGCAGGTGCTCGAGCTCGCCCAGCAGGCGCCGCTCGACCAGCCCGCCGACGGTCCGCGCGAGGTCGAGCCGCTCGTCGAGCAGCCGGTCGACCGAGGCGTCCACGAGCCGCCCCGACATCGCGCCCAACGCGCCGACGAGCGCCCCACCGCCGAGCAGCAGGAACAGCCAGGCCCGGGCATAGAGGGTGTGACGCCACCGCGAGCGTCCCGCTTGCCCCTTCGTCCCAGCGCCGGGCACGTGCCCTCCTCGTCGCCATGGCCCGACTCGCGTCGGGTAAACGCCTGCGCCATTCACTAGCACGAGTCGCGCCAGCTGTATCGAACGTTGCGCCACGGGAGCGCGAATCAGGCCAGGCCCGAGGCCCACGACGCGCCCCGTGGCGCACGGTCCTCGGCGGCGTCGGTATGGGCGAGGTGGCGATATTGCCATTTCGCACAACCGACGATTGATGCAGTGCAATATCACCCGGCGCGGCGGCTGTGAGAAAACGCCTAGGCCTTCAGGTTATCCCTGTGATAGCGTCCCGCCGCGGCTCTTAGAGGGAGGAGACGCATGACAGTCAGACCTGGTGGTCCCGCATTGCGAGATGCTTTCAGCTTTGCGGGTGGTGTTGCTGGATTGGTCGTGTTCCTCACGATGGTGTTGAACGCGGCGTTGGCCTATGGAGGCGCCGCGGGCATCGCGATGGTCCATGGCCTGGGCTTGGCGCCTCCGAGCGAGGAGCTGGCCAGCCGCGTCATCGTGTGGATCGGGATGTTGCTCGGAGCGCTCGCGACCGCGGCGCTGCTCATCATCCTGGGTGCCGTCGCCGGCGCCCTCGTCTACGGCCTCGTCGGCCGGCGTTTCGCCGAGGCCGCACAGTCGGAGGAGGAGCAGCGGTGACAAGGGCATTCATCACCACCGCTATCTCGGCGTGGGCGCTGTTTGCGAGCGCGAGCGCGGCCAACGCGCTCGAGCCGTGGACGGACGACCACGCCTGCATCGTGTGCCACGCGAACGTCGTCGAGCTCCGCAAGGCGTCCGGCGACGTCCACAAGGACCTGAGCTGCAACGACTGCCACGTCGGCCGGGGCAACCCGCACGACACGCCGGACCTCGGCGAGCTGCAGCCGTTCGCCGACAAGCTCGCCGGCAAGACGCGGATGCGCGCGGGCGTCCTCGCGGCCTGCAACAAGTGCCACGAGAAGCAGGCGACGCCGTGGGTCGAGTCGGTCCACGGGCCGCTGACCCAGGTCGAGGTCCACGGCGAGCAACCAGACTGCCTCACCTGCCACGGCGCCGCGCACCAGATGGCGTGGAGCTTCAACGACAAGGCCGAGATCGTGATGCAGTGCTCGAGCTGCCACGGTTTCGCCGGTGAGGACGGCAAGCCGGCGACCAGCCCGTACGTGGTGGACACCTACCGCGACACGATCCACGGGCGCCTGCTGCATCTCGGCAACGAGAAGGCGGCGTCGTGCACCGATTGCCACAGCGCCCACGGCGTCTTCGCCGAGGCCGATCCGCGCTCGACCGTGAACATCAAGAACCGCGCGCAGACCTGCGCGCAGTGTCACGAGGGCGCGACCGAGTCGTTCGCCGCGGCGGTCTCCCACGAGCCGCCGAAGATCGACCACGACACCTGGGCGTGGATCTTCACGCTCTTCTTCTCGCTCCTGACCTTCAGCACCATCGCGCTGCTGGTCGTCCACGTCCTGCTCGACCTCTTCCGGTCGCTCCGCCCGCACGCGCACAAGCACCAGACCGAGGACCTCCACAAGGCGTCGGTCCGGCGTGACGACGAGGTGCAGCGCTTCGACATCCACCAGCGCATCCAGCACTGGGGGATGATGCTGTCGTTCACCACCCTGGTGGTGACCGGCTGGCCGCTCAAGTCGGCCGCCGTCGGGCAGTCCTCGACCTTCATGGACGCGCTCGGGGGGGCCGCCGCGGTCGGCATCATCCACCGCATCGCGGGCGGCATCCTGATCGCCGTCGCCGTCTACCACCTCATCTACCTCATCGTCGGCATCAAGCGGAAGACGCTCAAGCTGTCGATGATCCCGGGCATCAAGGACGCGCGCGACCTCATCGGCAACATCGCCTTCCTGCTCGGGCTCCGGAAGGATCGCCCGAAGTTCGGCAAGTTCACGTACTTCGAGAAGTTCGACTACTGGGCCGTCTTCTGGGGAATGCTCATCATGGGCCTCTCCGGCGTGATGCTGTGGTTCCCGGTCGCCGCTTCGGGGATCCTGCCCGGTGAGGCGCTCGAGCTCGGCCGCATCGCCCACTCCGACGAGGCGCTCCTGGCCGCCCTGGCCATCTTCCTGTGGCACTTCTACAACGTGCACCTGCGGCCCACGATCTTCCCGATGAGCTGGGTCTGGCTGACCGGGCGCATCAGCGTCGAGACGCTCTACCACGAGCACCGCGAGGAGTACGTGCGGCGCTTCGGCGACGTCCCGCCGGTCGGCCTCACCGCCGAGCGCCCGTGGCACCGCCGCGCGGCCTGGTCCGCTATCGGCCTCATCGCCGTGGTGGGCATCGCCGTGGGCGTGGCGTTCTCCGACATGGACGCGCTCAGCGCCAAGATCGAGCACCTCAGCGAGCCCCCGGCCGCGCCGGAGGGCACCATCGCCCCGGCGATGCACTCGAAGGTGCCGGAGCTGCCGGCCGTCAGCCGGCCGAAGGACCCGTTCGGCGACTGCCTGACCTGCCACGACAAGGAGGCCTTCGAGGCGGGCGACAAGTTCCCGCACAAGGACCACCTCGACGAGTACTTCGAGGACGAGGTCAAGGACGCGAAGTGCAGCATGTGCCACCAGCCGGCGTGGCACAGCACCAAGCCGGTCCTCCTGAAGGTGTGCTACCAGTGCCACGACGCGGGTGAGAACGGCCTCCCCGAGAAGGACGACGACGACGACGCGGACGAGCAGGGCGTGAAGCCCGACGACGGGGGCGACGACGCGGCGGACGACAACGCCACGCCGACCGCGCCGGCCGCCGACGACAACGCCACGCCGACCGCGCCGGCCGCCGACGACAACGCCACGCCGACCGCGCCGGCCGCC
>SBGO01000434.1 GCA_006226565.1 Deltaproteobacteria bacterium
GGGAGCGGCGACCCCGGCGGCGCCCTCGGGCGGCGGCGGCGAGGCGCCCACGGCGGAGAGCTCGACCGCGCCCACGGCGGTCTTCTCGACCCTGGCGCTGTTCACCCACGGCTTCCCGGACGGCCTCCGCTTCCACGAGCGCACGGGGCGCAACCAGCCCCACGACCTCGGGCGCGGCCGTGTCTCCGCGCGCGCCTTCGTCGAGCAGATCGAGAGCTCGCTGTCCGGCCAGGCGCGGGTCGTCCTGTACGCCTGCAGCGCCGGACGCCAGGGCGACGAGCAGCAGGATCAGGCGAGCTCCGGCGAAGGAAGCTTCGCCGACCAGCTGCGCGACGCGCTCGACGAGGGCGGCGGTGAGCGCGAGGTCTGGGGCCACACGACGCCCGGGCACACCTCGGGCAACCCCAACTGGCGCCGCTACCGGGGCGAGCAGCAGGGCGAGCAGGCCGGCGAGGACCCGTACTGGGGCGGCCGCGGCGCGGGCGAGGCCACGGCCCCCGGCAACCTCGGGGGCGACCGGGCGATCGACGCCATCGCGACGGCGCCGACCCTGGCCCCGGTGCTCCAGCGCCTGACCCACGCCGCCCAGCTCGTCCGGGGCCCGCGCTACCAGGCGGCGACCGCGATGAACGCCCTCTTCCGCCAGGTCTGCCGCGCGAACCGCTGGGACCGGGACGAGGGCCGGAGCCGCACGGCGACCGAGATCGCGCGCATCTACCTCGAGACGTGGCTCGCCCAGGAGATGCCCTTCGTCGCCCGCCGCGGCGCGATCACCGAGGGCCCGCAGCACACCGTCCGCGCCGAGATCCTCACGGCCTTCGCCGCGCGCTTCGACGCGCAGCACGCCTGGCTCGAGCAGCTCCCCGAGGCGCCCGCCGGCGCGGCCCCGTCCCCCGAGTAGCGCGCCCACCGCGGCCCCGCTGTGCTACGGTCGCGCCGTCGCGCACGCCGGGAGGTGCCGATGTCCCCCATCGCGCGCTGGGCGCTCCCGCTCAGCCTCACGATCTGCGTCGCCTGCGGGGGCGACGCCGCCACGAAGGACGACACCTTCGACGGTGACGACGCCACGCTCGACGTCGTCGACGACACCGCCGAGGCCGACGACGTCGCCGACACGGCCGCCGCGCCGGACGAGCCACCGGGCACCGGCTTCCACACCGCCGGCCGCTGGATCGTCGATGGCGCCGGCCGCACCGTGATGCTCCACGGCGCGAACGTCGACCAGGCGACCAAGTACAGCGCCGACCGCCTGCCCTGGCACGGCCCCGAGGACTTCGCCTCGCTCGCCGCCACCGGGCTGAACTCGGTGCGGCTGCTCCTGCACTGGGCGGCCATCATGCCGACCGAGGGCGAGATAGACGACGCCTGGCTCGACGCCCTCGGCGAGCGCCTCGACTGGTGCCACGCCGCCGGCCTCCTCGTCGTCCTCGACATGCACCAGGACATCTTCGGCGAGGGCTTCGGCGACAACGGCGCCCCCCTCTGGGCCTGCGACCAGGCCCTCTACGACGCCTACGCGCCGCAATCCACCTGGTACCTCAACTACCTGTCGCCGCAAGTCCAGGCCTGCTTCGACCACTTCTACGGCGACGACGCGCTCTTCTCCCGCTTCGTCGAGGCCTGGGTCGCCGTCGTTGAGCGCTTCGGCGACCACCCCGCGGTCGTCGGCTTCGATCTGCTCAACGAGCCCCACCAGGGCACCTACGACATGATCGACTTCGTCCCCGACGTCTGGCAGCCGCGCCAGGAGCAGCTCGCCGCCGCGCTCCGCGCCCTCGCGCCCGACCGCGTCATCTTCTTCGGCGCCCCGCCCTATCAGTCCCTCGGCGTGGTCGCCACCTTCACGCCGACGCCAACGCCGAACGTCGCCTTCGCCCCGCACTACTACCACCCCGGCGTCCACGACGGCGGCGACTACCTCGACAGCTACGCCGACGACCTCGACAACGCCTTCGGCGCCATCGCCGCCTCCGCCGAGGCCCTCGGCGGCGAGGCCCCCGGCGTCCCGGCCTGGGTCGGCGAGATGGGCGGCCCGACCCTCACGGTCGCCACCCTGCCGGCCTACATCGACGCGATGATGACCCGCTTCACCGCGCGCGGCTGGGGCTTCGCCTGGTACTCCGACGACCGCGCCGACCACGACGCCTTCGGCCTGCGCGACGCCGACGGCGCGTTCCTCCCCGACATCCTCGGGCCGGTCGCCCACCCCTACCCGCGCCGCCTGCCCGGGCCCCTCGTCACCGCGCGCCTCGACCCGCCGGCGCGCCGCTACGAGGCGACCTTCACGTGGTCCTACGACGCGCCCCTCGAGCTCTGGGTCGGCCCGAGCGCGCCGCTCACGGTCGCCGTCGCCCCGGCCGACGCCCCCGACGCGCCCATCGCGTGCGCCCAGGCCGCCGACGCGCCGACCGGCGTCTGGACCTGCCCCGCCGACGGCGTCGCCTGGCAGCGCGACTACGCGATCACCCTGGAGTGGCCCGCGCCCTGAGTCAGCTCCGGCGCGGCGCGCGGACGAGCCCGCCGAGCGCCTTGTACTCGATGGTCGCCGCCTCCCACAGCAGCTCCGCGTCGACCGCGCGGTCGCGGCTCGACGAGAGCACGGCCGCCTTGATGACGGCGTTGCGCACGTGCGCCCCGGTCATCTCGAAGCTCTCGGCCAGCTCCCAGAGGCCGTCGTCGTCGACCGGCGGCGAGCCGATCTTGCCGAGGAAGTGCCCCCACAGCTCGTGGCGCTGCTCGACCGACGGCTTCGGGAAGTGGATCTGGAACTGGATGCGCCGGCGGAACGCCTGGTCGATGGACTCGAGCAGGTTGGTCGTCAGGATCGACATCCCGCTGTACGACTCCATGCGCTGGAGCAGGAAGTTCACCTGCATGTTCGCGTAGCGGTCGGTGCTCGACGAGACGTCCATCCGCTTGGCGAAGAGGCTGTCGGCCTCGTCGAAGAGGATGATGCTGTCGCTCGCCTCGGCCAGGGCGAAGACGCGGTCGAGCTTCTTCTCCGTCTCGCCGATGTACTTGTCGACCACCCGCGCCGTGTCGATGCGGTAGAGGTCCCGCCGCGTCGCGCGCGCCACGACGGCCGCCGCGAAGGTCTTGCCGGTGCCCGAGGGCCCGTGGAAGAGCGCGCTCGTCCCGCGCCCGCGCCGGGAGAGGATGGAGTGCTTCCGCTCGACGACCTTGAGGTGCTGCACGTAGGCGCTGATGGCCACGAGCTCCTCGCGGCACGCGTCGTCGACGATGAGGTCGGCGAAGTCGGCGTCGGTCTCGATGCGCTCGGCGACCCCCTCGATGCCCGCGCTCAGGCGCTTGCGCGCGACCCGGGCGAGCGGCTCGTAGCTCAGCGCCGCGGCGCCCGCGCGCTGCTCGGCGAGCACGGTCCGAGCGACCTCGCGGATCTCCGGCTCGCCGAGGCCGAAGCTCGTCGCGAGCTGCGCGAGGGTGTCCTCCGCGACGACGCCGGCGCCGAGCGCGTCCTCCCAGACCCAGCGGCGCTCGACCTCGCCCATCGCGGGGAGCTGGACGACCCGCAGCGCCGCGCGGTCGAGCTGCGGCAGGGCCGGGATCGGGGTCGGCGAGGCGAGGATCAGCTGCGGCGCGGCCGTGGTCATCTCGATGAGGTGGGCGATCGCCCCGGCCGAGGCGACCTCCTCGCCGGCCGGCACCTCGAAGACGAGGGCGAGGTCGTGGAGGCGCGCATACAGCGCCGTCTGCCGGTAGGCCGTGGCGGAGCCCTCCCCGCGGCGGTCGGCGAGGTAGGACAGGACGGCCACGTCGCGGCCGGCCTCGTGGGCGACCGCCTCGGCGACCGCGGCCGGGGCGAGGCCGCCGGTGATGACCACGGCCACCGCGGGAGGGGCGTCCTCCGCGTCGGCGTCCGCGTCGCCGCGCTCGACCTCCGCCAACGCGGCCAGCGCCTGACGCGACGCCTCGTCGGTCGGCAGCTCGGCGATCCCGCGCCGGCTCTCGAGGATCCGCGCCATCCCGGCAAGGCAGGCCGGGCGCAGGGTCGGCTCGGCCTCGCGGGTCAGGAAGTCGATGACGACGGGCGACGCCCACATCGGCGACTGCGTGTAGGGCTGGGCCTGCCCGGGGCCGGTCGGCTCGGTCATCAGCAGGCCCGCGCGGGCCAGGCGCGCGTCGGGGTGGAGCGCGGCGAGCGCGTCCCAGCGGCGCGCGTCCCCGGTCGCGACCAGGTCGGCCAGGGCGCCGGCGGGGATGCGGCCCGCCTGGAAGCCCGGCACGAGCTGCGTGAAGGCGTCGGAGAAGCCGCTCGAGAAGTGCGGCGCCACCGCCGTCAGGAGCAGGTGTGCCTCGAGGGCGTCGAGGTCGAACGCCTCGACGAGCAGCTCCCAGCGCAGCTCCTCCTCGGTCGCCGCGGCCCGCGCGCCGGCGTGGCGCATCGCCGCGAGGATGGCGTCGGCGAGGCCCATGTCCATCGGCACGCGGTGGGGCTCGACGTTCTCGGCCAGGAAGGTGCGCGTCAGGGCGCCGGTGCCCGCCGTGACGCCGGCCTCCGCGGTCGAGCGGTCGCGGACGACGCCGCGGTGCAGGAGGTGGAGCCGGACGACCTCGAGCAGGTCGCGCACGTGGTCGAGCGAGGACCCGTAGGGCTCGACAGTTTCCATCCAAATCTCCGTTGTGGATTGGAATTGGGCGGGGCGCTGGGTACCGTGAGCTTCCAGCACGCACGGAGAGGGGTCAACATGAACGACTGGAAGCTCAGCTGCGTCGGCGTCGTCGAGCGCGTGGAGCGCGTGGATATCGACAAGTCCGGGGCGAACGAGAAGATCAAGGTCCACGTCGTCCTGCGCGTCGAGGAGGCGACGGCCGAGGCGCCCGACGCCGAGCTCGGCGAGCTCGTCACCTTCGGGATCCTCGCGCACGCGCTGCGGCAGATCAGCATGCGGACGCCCAAGGCCGGCGAGCGCGTGACCGTCGAGGGCCTCGCGAGCGGCGTCCGCCCGGACTACGCGCGCCTCACCGGCCTCACCTTCCACGAGGCGCCCGAGCCGCTCTTCTAGCGGTCGCGTCGCCGGGCCCGGGCGCGCCAACGTCGTCCCCAGGCTCATCGTGGACCAATCGGGGTCCGCCGACCCCACACCCTCCGAGGGTCCCCATCCACGCCGGGGTCCCTCGACCCCACCGCGCGAAATTTGCGACGGATCAATGCTGCTCACAGGCCGGTCACCGGCCCGGCATCGATCTTGCTTGGCCATCGCGCACACATCCACGCGCCGCACGCACGCAAGCACACGCAGGGGTCTGACCGTGCCGAAGAACAAAGCACCGAAGGACGACAAGAAGGAAAAGGGCAAGAAGGGCCAGGAAGAGGCCGGCGAGCAGCCCGAGAAGAAGGTCCGCTTCGCAGAGCCCGATCCCAACGCGGTCGTCGCGAAGCTGCACCTCCTCGTGGACCTCGAGAGCCGCCACGTCGGCCTCCGGGAGCTCGCGTCCGGTGACGTCGGTCACACCTGGGTGTCCCTCGAGTGGAACAAGCCGGACGAGGTCCCGGTCACGCTGCCCGGCAACCACTCGCACCTGCTCCGGCAGGGCGGCAAGTACGCCGACCCGATGGGCTTCTGGCCGGACCTCGAGGGCGTCCACACGCCGGACGGCGTCGGGGTCGGCTACGAGGAGAACATCCTCAAGTCCTACGTCCAGGGCCACATGCGGCACCCGGACCGCGGTCACGAGGGCGAGGAGAAGGCGACCCTGACCTACAGCCTCACCTACAAGGAGGCCCAGAAGGCGATCGCCTACGCGGACAAGAAGGCGGCCGCCCAGTACTCGGTCTACTTCTACAACTGCACGACCTTCGCCCGCGGGGTGGTCAGCGCCGCCGGCAAGAGCGCGCCGTCGATGGCCAAGGCCGGCATCGCGCTGCCCGACGCCGCCTACGACGGCATCCGCAAGTACAAGGTGAACGCGGAGAAGGGCGAGTCGAAGGAGATGACGGGCGGCGAGAACGCCGAGGACCTGGTGAACCAGGCCTACATCGGCGTGAAGTTCCAGCAGGTCGCGCTGAGCCAGAAGCTCCAGGCCTTCCTCGAGAAGCCCAACGTCCTGCAGGTCGTCGGCTTCGAGGAGAGCTCGCCGGCGAAGGCCCAGCTCGCCATCGGCGACAAGGTCGTCTTCTTCAACGGCCACCGCTCGAACAGCGAGGCGACCATCCGCCGCGGGCTCTTCGGCAAGGTCAACCAGGACGTCGACGTCTACATCCTCAAGGAAGACATCGCCGCCCGCGTCGAGCAGCTCGACATCCCGACCCTGCGCGACTACCTCAAGAACCGCCCCGACGACATCGTCGCGGCGCTGGTCGAGCAGAAGCAGGTCTCGGCCATCCGGCCGCCGGGCAAGGAGTCGAAGAAGAAGAAGTCGAAGGAGAAGGGCGGCAAGAAGAAGGCCGCCTGACACCGGTCGGCCACCCGCCCCGCCGACTCCAGCCCTCGCGCTGGGGCGGTGGCCCGACCCGAGGACGCGCGCCCGCCGGCCAGCTCCGCGGGCGCGCGCGCTTTTTCCGCCACGGCGACCCAAGCTGTGCTTTAACGCCAGCCCATGAGCTCCGCCCCCTCCTCCCCCAGCCCCGGTGCGCCGGCGACGGCCGAGCCCCCCGCCCCCGACTCCCGCGGCGGCTGGGAAGGGCTGCGCATCTTCGCCAGCATCTCGCGCCTCCACATCGTCGCCATCGCGTCGCTGGGCACGTTCACCTTCGGCTGGCTCTTCACCGGGACCTACCCCTGGGCGCTCGCGGCCATCAGCGCCTTCGACTGGTTCATCGTGAACCTGCTCAACCGCGTGGTGGACCTCGACGAGGACCGGGTCAACCGCATCACCGGCGTCGCCTTCGTGGACGCCCACCGCCGCGCCATCGTGTGGGTCGGCTTCGGGCTCCTCGTCGGCTCGTTCGTCGGCATCGCCCTGGTCTACCCCGAGCTGACCTGGCTCCGCGCCGCCTATCACGCCCTCGGCCTGGCCTACAACTGGCCCATCCTGCCGGGCGGGCGCCGCATCAAGGCGCTCTACTTCTTCAAGAACACCGCGAGCGCCGCGGGCTTCGTCATCACGGTCTTCCTCTACCCCCTCGCCGCCCTCGCGGACTACGGCGCGAGCGGCCTCGCCCCGGGCATCTCCGCCGGGACGCTGTGGGCCACCGCCGCCTTCTTCGTCCTCTTCGAGCTGAGCTACGAGGTCATCTACGACCTCCGCGACGAGCCGGGCGACCGCGCGGCCGGCGTCAAGACCTACCCGGTCGTCCACGGCCTCGCCGGCGCGATGCGCATCACCGACGGCCTCATCGTCGTCAGCGCCCTGGCGCTCATCGTCGGCTACGCGACCGGCGTCGTCCCGTGGCGCATCTTCGTGATGATCCTCGCGCCCATCATCAACCTCGTCTACTACAAGCGCGCGATGCGCCGCGGCATCACCTCCGCCGACTGCATCCGCCTGACCTGGTACGGAGCCGCGCTGCTCGTCGCCTACCACCTGTGGGTGGTCGCGGGGCTGCCCGGCGTGGAGGTCTGAGTGATCGCCCTCGAGCTCGCCTGCGTCGCCATCGTCGTGCTCTACCTGGTCGTCCGCGTGCGCCGTGACCCCGCGCCGCGCACCTTCCTGCTGCGCCTGCTGCTGCTGGCGACCGGCGCCTGGATCGGCGAGGACACCTGCATCCACGCCTACCACTTCTACGCCTACTCGCCGCGCTGGAGCCTGTTCCTCGACCAGGTGCCGGTGCTGATCATCGCCATCTGGCCGGTGGTCATCCACTCCGCCTGGGACCTCGCGCGGCGCCTCACCCGTGACCCGCGCCGGGTGCCCCTCGTCGGCGCGCTCATCGTGCTCGCCGACGCCTCGCTCATCGAGCCCATCGCCGTGCAGTCGGGCCTCTGGTGGTGGACCGAGCCCGGGCTCTTCGCCGTCCCGCCCATCGGCATCCTCGGCTGGGCCTTCTTCGCCGGGCTCGCCATGTGGACCTTCGACCGCCCGCGCCTCCCCGCGGTGTCGCTCTTCCCGATCGCCTCGGGCGGGGTCCACCTGCTCCTCCTCGCGACCTGGTGGGGCGCGCTCCGCTGGGTCAACGGCACCGTCGATCCCTGGCCCGTGGTCGGCCTCGCCTGGGCGCTCTCCCTCGGCCTCGCCGCGCTCGCCTGGCGCCGCGACGCCGGCGCCCGCGTGCCCCGCGTGGAGCTGCTGCTGCGGATCCCCGCCGCCGGCTTCTTCTTCGTCCTGCTCGCGCTCTACGGGGCCGACGCCACCGCGCTCATCGCCTACGCCCTCGCCTTCGCGCCGCCCTACCTGGTGCTGACCTGGCAGTCCTCGCGGACCGCCGCCCGCAGCGCCGCGACCGCCTGAGCGCCGACGCCGACGCCGTCACCAGGCCGCACACCCGGGTGTCGCCGCGGCCCCGGATAGGTGGTAGCTTTCGCCGAAACAACCAGAGGCGGTCACCGCGTGAGGATCGGCTTGTCGGCACCTCCGCGCGCGCTCGGGAGGCGGGAGATGAAGGTGCGCTCACTCGCGCTCGTGATGGTGTTGGCGCTCGGCGCCTGTACCGGTCCCCAGGGAGAGACGGGCCCCCAGGGCGACCCGGGACCGCAGGGAGAGCCAGGCCTCCCCGGCGAGACCGGCGCGCAGGGCGAGCAAGGGCCCCAGGGCGAGCAAGGCGCCCAGGGCGAGCAGGGGCCCGCCGGCCTCCCGGGCACGCCCGGCGAGCGCGGCCTCACCGGCGCCACCGGCGACCAGGGCCCCATCGGCCCCAAGGGCGACCCCGGCGAGCAGGGCATCCAGGGCCTCCAGGGCGAGCAGGGGCCCCAGGGCGAGCAGGGCCCCCAGGGCGAGCAGGGCCCCCCGGGCGACACGGCGCTCGTGCTCCCGCCGCGGGTGAGCTACCTCCTGCACCGCACCCTCGCCGTCTACCAGTACGTCTTCGGGCAGGGCTTCGCCTGGCTCGAGGCGGGGCTGCCGATCGGGCTCGGCGATCTCGTGTACGGCGTCTCCGCGGGCGGCCAGCCCGCCGGCCCCACCGGCGGGGGCCTCTTCGCCGCGAACCCCGGCCCCCGGGGCGACGCCGCGACCGTCCTGGTGGCGGGCGCGAACTTCCGCCCGGACACGACCTTCGAGTGGGTCGCCCGGGGCGGCGACGCGACCACCGGCCCGCTCACCCTCGAGGCCCTCGGCGGGCGCTGGATCACCGAGGACCTCGTCGAGCTCGTGCCGCCGCCGAGCCCACTGGGCGGCAGCGGCGCCGGCCTCGTCGACCTCGTCGTCGCCAACCCGAGCCAGGCCGAGCCGTCCACGCCCTTCACCGGGTCGACGCTCTTCAACGTCGGCGCCGCCTGGCTCTACGTGCCCGCCGACGCCCTGGCGATCGTGGACGTGTCGCTCGCCACGCCGTGGCCGACCGAGCCGCTCCTCGTCCCGGGCGAGACCGGCGTCGCCGTGGAGGTCCGCCTCGCCAACGGCTCGAGCGAGCCCATCGCCGTCGACGCCGCGACGCTGACCTTCGCCGGAGGCGGCGCCGAGGTCGGCGCCTCCTCCCTCGCCGACCTTCGTCAGCCGGCCTGGAATGGCGTCCGCGACGGCAACGCGCCGGGCGCCGGCCCGACCGGTCGCCTCCAGGTGCCCGCCGGCGGCACCGCGACCGTCCCGCTCCTCGTCGACCTCGCGCCCGACCTCCCCCTCGGCGACGCGGCCGCCGCGGTCGCCGTCACCGCGACCGTCGCGGGCAGCGGCGTCTCCTCGGCCGGCACGTTCACGGCCAACGCCGCCCCGGTGGACCTCTTCCGGCTCCCGCCGCGGCCCGCCATCAGCGCGCGCGGCGGCGCGGTGCTCTCCGTCGGCTCGGCCTACGGCGGGCTCGGCGGCCAGGTCACGGTCACCGGCAACGATGGCGCCATCGCCATCGGTCCCCACGATCCGCCGGTCATCTCCGTGCCGGCCGCCGTGGGCGGCCCCTTCGCCGCCCCGTCGTGGAGCACGGCGACGGCCTTCCCGACCGAAGGGATGGTCGTGACCGGCGCCGTCACGCTGGCAGAAGACCTGGTGTACGGCAGCTACCTCGGCACCGAGTACGTCACCCTGCGCGGGACGGTCACGAGCGGCCACGAGGCGGGCACCGGGCGCGCCTACGACCTCCAGATCGGGACCCCGGGGGACCCGGCCGAGCTCGTCGTCTTCGACGGCGCCACGATCGATCTGCGCGGCCTGGACCTCGGCGACGCCCCGAACGGCGGCTCGCTGGCCATCTACACCAAGCGCTTCGTCAGCGTCGGCTCGACCGTCGATCTCCGCGCCGGGCTCGGCGCGTCGGCGACCGGCGGCGGCCAGACCGGCAAGCTCATGCTCGTCATCAGCGCCGGCGACGGCACCGCGACCGAGGTCGAGATCGACGACAGCGACTTCCGCCTCGGCGGCCGGGGCGCGGCCGGCGGGGACGGCGGGGACGGCGGAGAGCTCCTCGTCGTCGCCGACGCCGGCGTCGTGGACGTCACCCTCAGCCGCACGCGCCTCGACCTCGGCGGCGGGAGCTTCCCCACGCTCGCCGCGCCGACGCCGGGCCCGATCACCGGCAACCGGGGAGGCGGGGACGGCGGCGAGCTGACCCTCACGGACGGCGCCGGAGACCTCGGAGACGTCTGGTTCCACGCCTGCGACGTGCGCCTCGACGGCGGCGCGGCCTACGAGAGCTACGCCAGCGCCCAGCGCTTCGGCGGCCACGGCGGCACCCTCGCGGTGACCGGCGCCCGGTCGTTCACCCTCAGCGGCGACGGGGCCAGCCCGGGCGTCGACGTGGGCGGCGGCAGCGTGCGCGCGGTGGCCGACCCGCTCGCGGTGAGCAGCTAC